>CAZOSO010000001.1:0-10974 GCA_964582635.1 uncultured Weeksellaceae bacterium
GCATTTCGAAGGTCAGTTCCACCCGTTCCTGGGTCAGGTAGACCTGATCCTTCACTTCTCCCCGTTTATCGATGCAGAGGTTCATGATCGGCCCTACAAAATCGCTCTTGGTGATGATCTGGGCTTTGATGAAAGGCTCCTCCACGTGATCGAGAAGCTCGGGCTCCGGTAGCTCGCTGGGATTGTGGACCTCGATCTCGTTCCCGCTCTTGTCGTAAGCATAATAGGAGACGTTCGGGACGGTGGTGATCACGTTCATCCCGTACTCCCGTTCCAAACGCTCCTGGACGATCTCGAGGTGAAGCATGCCGAGGAAACCGCACCTGAACCCGAAGCCGAGCGCGTGAGAGGCTTCTGGCTCGAAGACGAGGGAAGCATCGTTCAAATGGAGTTTTTCCAGCGAATTCCGCAGTTCTTCGTACTGTTCCGTGTCCACCGGATAAATGCCGGCGAAGACCATGGGCTTCACATCCTCGAAACCGTGCAAGGGCTTTTCAGCGGGTTGAGCCGCATGCGTGATCGTGTCCCCGACCTTGACGTTCTTGGCGTTCTTGATGCCGGAGATGAGGTAACCCACAAAGCCGGTCCCGATGCTGTTCACCGGTAGCATCTTCATCCCCAAATAGCCGATCTCATCGGCTTCAGCCTCCACTTCGGTGTTCATAAAACGGACGCGGTCCCCTTTCTGGATCGATCCGTTGAAGATGCGGAAATAGGCCATGATACCTCGATAGGGGTCGAAAACGGAGTCGAAGATCATGGCCTGAAGAGGAGCGTTGGGATCCCCTTCGGGGGGTGGGACCCGTTCGATAAGAGCCTGGACCACATCCTCCACGCCCATGCCGGTCTTACCGCTCACCGAAAGGATCTCGTCGGGCTGACACCCGATCAGGTCGACGATCTGCTCGCGCACCTCCTCGGCCATCGCGCTATCGAGGTCCATCTTGTTCATCACGGGGATGATCTCAAGATCGTGCTCGATAGCCTGATAAAGGTTGGAAATGGTCTGGGCTTCGATGCCCTGGGTGGCATCGACCACGAGGAGGGCCCCTTCGCAGGAGGCGATGGACCGGGACACTTCGTACGAGAAATCCACGTGGCCCGGAGTATCGATCAAGTTGAGGTAATAGGGGTTCCCTTCATACTCGTATTTCATCTGGATGGCGTGGCTCTTGATCGTAATGCCACGCTCCCGCTCCAGATCCATGTCGTCCAGCGTCTGTTCCTGAAGCTCGCGCTCGCTGATCGACCCGGTGTGCTCGAGCAAGCGGTCGGCGAGCGTGCTCTTCCCGTGATCGATGTGCGCGATGATACAGAAGTTGCGAATGTCCTTCATAGCCACAAAAGTAAGGAGTAGAGGGGAGAATGATGAGGGGAAGGGAAAGGGGAGAAAAAAGTTATGAGAGCAAGGATATGGGGGGAACCCCTAAATACTAAAATTCAAATTCTAAAGGCTTTAGAATTTAACGCTTCCCTTTTAACATCTCCCTTACATACTTCCCCAAAACATCGAACTCCACGTTCACCCGCTTTCCTTCATCGAGTTCTCCAAAGCGCGTATTCTCATAGGTATAGGGGATGATGGACACTCCAAAGCTTTTGGCATCGGGGTCGACCACGGTCAGGCTAACCCCGTCCAAAGTGATGGACCCTTTTGGAATGATGAGGCCTTCGTGAGGATGCTCTAGTTCAAAGCGGAAATTCCAGCTCCCCTCCCTTTCTTCCTTTTGGGTACAGAGGGCTGTTGTATCCACATGGCCTTGAACGATGTGGCCATCGAAGCGGCCGTCGGCCGGCATAGCTCGCTCCAGGTTCACCCGATCCCCCTTTTGGAGCGATCCGAGCTCGCTCTTCTTTAAGCTCTCTTCGATGGCACTGATGGAAAAGCTTTCCTCCCCTTTTGCTTCGACCGTCAAGCAAACGCCGTTCACCGATATGCTTTGATCGACCTGGAGTTCAGGAGCAAAAGCGGCCCCTATCGTGATCTTACGGTTGCTCCCTTCTTGCTTCAGCCCTTCGACCCTTCCAAGGGTCTCCACGATACCTGTGAACATGCTCAGGGTTTTTTCTCGGGATCCCCTCGAAGGACCTGGACCTGCCCTTTGAGTTCGATCACTTTTTCCCCGCTCAAGCGTGTCGTGTACACACGGCAGAGGTAATAATAGACCCCTTCGGACACCGGCTTTCCACTGCCCTCATGCGTCCCATCCCATTCGATGGCCGGATCGTTCGTTCGGTAGACCACTTGTCCCCATCGATTCCGGACCACCATATCCACCTTTTTCACATAGCGGGACCGCACCGGGACCATCCGGTCGTTGACCTTATCTCCGTTGGGGGTGAAGACGTTCGGCAGTTCATAAACGGGGCAATTGTCGATGCAAGTGGAATCCCCTAAACCGCTCACATTGCCACTGGAATCGATCGCTTTGACCGCGAAACAACCCGCGATAGACGCCTCGTTCCGATAGCGGAAACTCGTATCCGTTCGGACCGGATGCTCCGAAAGAAGCTCGAACTCGCCACCCAGCGAATCCTTGTGGTAGAGCCGGTATTGGGCCACATCGTGCCCGCAGGATCTGGGCGGGATGGGCCAGAAAACGTCCGCATAGAAGGAGCGACAGAAGGGGTCCGCAGAGACAGCGGGAGGGCAGGGCGGCGTTCGGTCCTCAGGTTCCGCACAGCCGATCTGCGAGAAGTTGATGATGGGATCGACCAGACCACTACTCGAAGAATAGCTTCCGATGGTCTTCACGTAATAACAATACTCCACTTGGTTGGTCAGCCCTGTATCCAAAAACTCCTGATCGGTCGTGGTCCCGATGAGATTGAAATTCCCGCTAACGGTGTCCAGGCGATAAACTTCATACTGCGTGTTGGTCCAGGGCACGTTCTCGTTCCATGAGAGCAGGAGTTGTTCGTCGTTAGGGGTGAAGCTCAAATAGGGGGTCGAGGCTTCATTGGTGGATCCCACGGTATCACTTCCACTGAAGAGGATCGCCTTATAGGTATGAGGCCCGTCCACCGTGTTCACATTGGAATCGATAAAAGTGGTATCGGCATAGGCAAGCGTATCGGTCGTGTCCGTAGTACCGATGTAATTGTTAGCTCCTGAATAACCATTTCCCCGGAAGACCTCATAGTGGTAAGGCCCCGGGTATTGAGAGACCGTATCGGCTTCGGTGGGTTTAGCCCAACGCACCGTATCGACACCGGTATTGACGTTGGTGGACCCAACGCTCGCATGGGTGATGATGGGGACGTCCTTGATCAATTCCGCACAGAATTCGACGGAAGCGATGCTCTCCGCTCCGTTGGAGAAATAGGCCGTGACCATGTAACAGTATTCCTGCCCGTGCACGAGGTTCCCATCGTCCACAAAAGTGGTGTCGTCGATGCTGTTGGTCTTTCCGATCTTCTGATAACCGGTATAGGAGGGAACACCCGTTTCACAAGAATCCGGCGTATAACCGTAAGTACCCAACCTCCGATAGATCTTATAGCCCTCGGCATTGGTACAGATGTGCTTATCCCACTCGAGTTCGATCTGATTCCCGGAGGGAGTAGCGCCGGGATTCTTGGGCGCTGGCGCGATCACCTTGATGAAGAAGGATTCGAAGTCCACCAATTCTACCGGGTTAGGCTCATCCCGGGCTTCGAAAATGACCTGATACTCGTTGGGGCGTACGTGGGAACAAGCTGTTTGCCACTCGAACGTGCCGCTGACCGAATCGACATCGGAGACGTTACCGGGGAAAATAGCGCTGCTGTTGGACACATAAAAGGGCTCTCCATCGGCACTGAGCGTGATGGTCTCCGGCCCATCGCTCGTATCGATGGCCTTCACCTTCTTTTCGATCTTGGTCCCTGCGACCACGCAAGTATCCTCGATCTCGTTAATAACGGGCGGATCATCGTCGCAGCTCAAGACCTTGATCTGCATATCGCGGACCACCCATCCGCGAAGCTTTCCGTCATCGTATTCTTTCACTTTGATGGCGACGTTGTATTCCCCTTGCTTTTGAGGGGCATCCCAGATCAGATCCCCGTTCACGGTATTGATGCTCATATTGTTGTTAGGCCCTGGTTGGCAATTGGCGCATTCATCGGGGAAGTTGTAGTTCGGAATGGGCATGCAGTTGTTCCCTCTGCATTCCACCAGTTCATAAGCCAGGCTATCGCCATCGGGATCATAAGCGCCAACGTTGTGCCGGTAGGTCTTTCCGATGCAGGCGAGTTCATTACAAGCTCGTTTCGTAAAGCGAACGGAATTATTGGGGCCATCGGTAAAAGGGGAAATAACGAGTTGCGTCCGGATGCAGAAGGACTTGCTCACCGAAGTGGGAATGTTGACGACATTGGAATTCCGATTCGGGTCTTCCACCGAGATGGTATAAGAGCCGGGTCCCGGAAAAGTATGGGTCCCTTTGTACGTGTTGATCTGAGCGTCGTAGCCGCTGATCGTCTGGATATTGGTCCGTGGAAGGCTGTCAACCCCGGAATTATCATCCCACCGCACTTCGAGGCTTGGGCGGTCCGCCGGAGCGGAACTTTTCGTGCACGTGATGATCGTAAAGCGATACGTAGAGCCGCTCAAATGCTCATAGGTGATCTCGCCGGCCCGGTTATGGGTCGCTTTCCCCTCTTGAGGCATCCAAGCAAAGAGGAAAAAAAGGGGGATGGCATATAAGAGCTTCCGCAACATAAATAACGTCAATGGGCCTCGCAGCGAACTATCAAATTTAAGGAAGAAAGGCGATCTTTTCCCTGTTGATCGGATCCATGAGGGCTTTCTCCAAGGTCCGGACCTTTTGCGACCTTTGCTGTTAACATGAGCGCACCCATCGAGGAACGAAAAAAAGCGGTCCGTATTGGGATCAGCATGGGCGATCCGAACGGCATCGGCCCGGAAGTGATCCTCGGGGCTTTTCAGGATATAAGGGGACTGGAAGGATGCGAGCCGGTCCTTTACGGGTCCAGAGATGTGCTCGAGTATTACAAAGAGCTTTTGAATTTCGAAGGCCCGGACCTACAGGAATTTAGCCAGGAGCAAACCCCAACCTTGCAAAAGCCCGCCGTTATAGACGTTATGGAGGAGGGTTTCAGCCCGGAACCGGGTAAAGCGAGCGAAAAGGCCGGGGATTTCGCCTACCATGCTTTAGCCCGAAGCAGTGCCGACGTTGCGGATGGCAAGCTGGACGCCTTGGTCACCGCTCCCCTCCACAAGCACAGCGTTCAACGAGAGGACCGTCCTTTCCCGGGGCATACGGAATATCTTACAGAATACGCTAATATGGAGGATTCCCTCATGCTCTTGATGAGCGAAGGGCTGAGGGTCGGAGTGGTGACCGGCCACATTCCGGTCCAAGAGATCCCCGAGCGGGTGGATGAAGCGAGCATCCTCAGCAAACTGGGCATCCTGGAGCGAAGCCTGCAGCAAGACTTCCTGATCGAAAAACCGCTGATAGCGGTGCTCGGACTGAACCCTCATGCCGGAGAATCGGGCAGCATTGGTAAGGAAGAACAGGATGTGATCGTCCCGGCTCTTGAAAAGGCGCGTGAAGAGCAAGGGATCAATGCCTTTGGTCCTTTCCCGGCGGACGGTTTTTTCGGTTCCCAGGAGCTCGGCAAGTACGATGCGGTCCTGGCGATGTATCACGATCAGGGATTGGGCCCTTTCAAGGCTCTGACCTTTGATCGAGGGGTGAATTTTACGGCCGGGCTTCCCATTATTCGAACGTCCCCGGACCATGGTACCGCTTTCAACCTTGCAGGACAAGGGAAAGCTTCCCCTCGCTCTTTTAGAAACGCCCTTCTAATGGCCATGGAGCTTTACCGGAATCGACGGGCCAGCAAAAAGATGACGGAGAACCCGCTTCAAGCTCAAAAAGGATCTCCTTACATGAAAGGGGATAAGAGCTGACCCTGGAGCTCATTGAAAGTTCGGATCATTTCATACATTTGCGCATTCGTAGGAATCTGCCCGAATTGGCCAACCCTTTTATCATACCGATCCACGGGCTCAAGAACGGGGCTCACCGGTACGACCTGGAGGTTGAAGAGTCCTTTTTTGAAGCTTACGGATCGAGCGAGATCCAGAAAGGATCGGGGAAGGTCGAGCTGATCCTGAGCAAGAGCGAACACATGCTCCAGCTCGACTTTTACTTGAAAGGAGCTGTGGAGATCCCCTGCGACCGCTGTGGAACATTCTTCGATCAGTTGTTGGAGCTGCGGAAAAGGATCTACATGAAGTTCGGCAACGAGACGATGGAAAAAGGGGACGAGCTCGAGATCATCGGACCGAACACGCATGAGATCGACGTTTCACGATATATATATGAGTTCTTTCACTTAGCCCTTCCTTTGAAACGGGTTCACGAAAGCGGAGGATGCGACCAGAAGGCCCTCGACAAACTCCAAGAACATCAGGACCAAGGGGCCTCTTCTGCGTCCGGCGACGGTGTCGATCCGAGATGGGAAAAATTGAAAGAACTTAAGGACCGCTAGAAAAGAAAAAAGCAAACGGAGCAATGGCACATCCGAAAAGGAAACAATCCCGATCGAGGAGGGACAAGCGACGGACCCACGTTAAGGCCGAAAAACCCAACCTCGCTTATTGCCCTACCACAGGGGAGCCTCACCTCTTCCATCGCGCTTATTGGTACGAGGATAAGCTCTACTACAAAGGAAAGGTCATCATCGACCGAAGCCAGGAACAATAAGTTCCTACCATCTGAACAAAGCGAGCTGATGCTTCAGCATCAATTTCGATGAGGATCGCGATCGATATCATGGGGGGTGACCATGCCCCAAAGGCCACCATTCAAGGTGCGATGGAGGCGAGAAAGGAACTGAGCGAGGCTACCGAGCTCGTTCTGGTCGGAGACCAAGATACGATCGAGCAAGAACTGAAGAATGAAGGGGGCTGCCCGGAGCATTTCTCGATCATCCATGCTTCCGAGGTCATAAGCATGGACGATAATCCCACACGGTCCCTGAATCAAAAGAAAGACTCGAGCATCGTCAAAGGCTTCGAGCTCCTGAAAAGAAAAGAGATCGATGCCTTCGCAGGGGTCGGGAACACCGGGGCCATGCTCGTCGCTTCCATGTATACCGTTCAGGTAGTGGGAGGGGTGATCCGCCCTACCATTACTTCCATCATCCCCAAAGAGGACGGAGGTTTTGGTGTTATCCTCGATGTCGGGGCCAATGCTGATTGCAAACCGGACGTTCTCTATCAGTTCGGTATCATGGGATCTTTATACGCCCAACACGTATACGGGATCGAAACCCCCCGCGTAGGCCTTCTCAATATCGGGGAAGAGGACAAGAAAGGGAGTCTTCTCACCCAGGCTGCTCACGGGATGATGAAAGGGAGCGGCGATTTCAATTTCATCGGGAATATAGAGGGGCGGGACATCTTCAGCGATAAATGCGATGTGATCGTCTGCGACGGATTCACAGGCAATGTCGTACTGAAAGAGGCGGAAGCCTTTTACCAAATGATCCGCAAGAAAGGCTTTCAAGACCCCTATTTCGACCGCTTCAATTACGAAAGTTATGGGGGAACGCCGGTCCTCGGTATCGATTCCAATGTGGTGATCGGCCACGGGATCTCCAATGCCAACGCTATCAAGAACATGCTCACCCATACCACCGAAGTGGTCCAAGCTGAACTGCCGTCCAAGATCAAAGAGGCTTTTCAATGAGCGAGCGGGCAGCAGCGGTCACCGGGGTAGAGGGATACGTTCCCGAACAAGTGCTCTCTAACGAGGACCTCGAGCGCATCGTCGACACGAACGATGAATGGATCCGTACGCGGACCGGGATCCATACGCGTCACATCCTACCGGAGGGATACGGAACCTCTTACATGGGTGCGGAGGCAGCGAAGAGGCTCCTCGATAAAAAAGGGATCGATCCGGAAGAGATCGACCTGGTCATATGTGCCACGGTCACCCCGGACTATCAATTCCCCGCAACGGCCAATATCATCTCCCATAAGATCGGGGCCAAGAACGCGTGGAGCTTCGACCTCATGGCCGCTTGTTCGGGTCAGATCTACGCGATCACGACAGCTTCCCAATTCATCGAGACCGGGAAGTACAAAAAAGTTCTGGTGGTCGGAGCGGACAAAATGTCCTCCATCATCGATTATACGGACCGTGCCACTTGTATCATCTTCGGGGACGGAGCAGGAGCCCTTCTTCTAGAACCCACGGAGGATGAAACAGGGGTATTGGACTCTGTTCATTATTCGGACGGGGTAGGGCTCCAGTACCTCTATCAACCGGCGGGCGGCTCGGTAAAACCCGCTTGCCATGATTCGGTCGATAAACATGAGCATTTCGTGAAACAGGACGGGCGATCGGTCTTTAAATTCGCGGTGACCCATATGGCCGATGTGTCGGTGGAGATCATGGAAAGGAACGGATTGAGCGCGGAAGATGTCGATTGGTTGGTCCCGCATCAAGCCAACCTTCGGATCATCGATGCCACCGGCGAACGGATGAACCTGGATCCCTCCAAGGTGATGAAGAACATCGATCGGTACGGGAACACGACATCCGGGACCATTCCCCTTTTGCTCTGGGAATGGGAGCCTCAACTGAAGAAAGGGGACAACCTGGTCCTCTCTTCCTTCGGAGGAGGTTTTACTTGGGGAGCGATCTATATCAAATGGAGTTACGACCGCTGACCCTTATAATTCTTAACTTGGCTCCTTCCAGTACAGGATCCTAAACGCGAGCACTATGAAATTCAATGAGATCCAAGACCTTATCAAGCTGGTCTCGCGATCGAACGTGAACGAGGTGGAGATCGAGCAGAACGAAACCAAGATCAGCATCCGTTCAGACGGGGCTAGCAAGCGGAAAAAGAAAGGGAAAAAGGAGGATGAAGAGGAAGAAAAGAGCAGTCCCTGGGATCATATGCCTCCTTTCCCCATGATGTTCCCCATGCCTCAAATGGGAGGACAGCAGCCTCAACAGATGCCGCAACAGGCACCTGCCCCACAACCTCAGGAGGCTCCCCAACCCCAGCAGCCCCAAACCAGTGGGGGAGCCCAACAGGAAGGGGAGAAGAGCTCGGAGGAAGGCAGCGATGATTCCAACTATGTGACGGTCAAATCACCGATGATCGGCACGTTCTATCGCTCGCCCTCGCCCGATAAGGATCCCTTCGTTAATGTCGGGGATACGGTGAAAGAAGGGGACGTCCTCTGCGTCATCGAAGCGATGAAGCTCTTTAACGAGATCGAGGCCGAACAAGGGGGTAAGATCGTGAAGGTTCTCGTGGACGACGCTAGTCCCGTGGAGTACGATCAGCCGCTCTTCCTTCTCGACCCTTCTTGAACAGAATCCGAAAAGTATGTTCAACAAGATCCTCATCGCCAACCGGGGCGAGATCGCCCTAAGGGTGATCCGCACTTGTAAAGAAATGGGCATCAATACGGTGGCGGTCTATTCCACTGCCGATGCGGACAGCCTGCCCGTGAATTTTGCTGACGAAGCCGTCTGTGTCGGCCCCCCTTCCAGCAACGACTCCTACCTGAACATGCCGAACATCATCGCTGCGGCCGAGATCACCAATGCCGATGCGATCCATCCAGGGTACGGCTTCCTCTCCGAGAACGCCAAGTTCTCCAAGATATGCGAAGAGAACGGCATGAAGTTCATCGGGGCTTCCCCCGCCATGATCGACGGAATGGGCGACAAAGCATCCGCTCGTAAGACGATGCAGGAGGCCGGCGTTCCGACCGTACCAGGGTCAGACGGAATCCTCAAGGATCTAAATGAAGCCAAACGAGTGGCCAGCGAGATCGAATATCCGATCATGCTCAAAGCCACCGCAGGAGGTGGGGGAAAAGGGATGCGCGTCGTTTGGTCGGAGGCAGAACTCGGCAAAGCTTGGGAATCGGCCCGTAAAGAAGCCGGCTCTTCCTTCGGCAACGAGGGGATGTACATGGAGAAGTTCGTGGAGGAACCCCACCACATCGAGATCCAGATCGCTGGCGATCAATACGGGAATTACTGCCACCTTTCCGAAAGGGATTGCTCCATCCAACGCCGCCACCAAAAGCTGGTCGAAGAAACCCCATCTCCCTTCATGACGAAGGAACTGCGAAAGCAAATGGGAGAGGCCGGTATCCGGGCCGCTCAAGCAGTGGAATACGAAGGAGTGGGCACGGTCGAGTTTCTGGTCGACAAGCACCGGAACTTCTATTTCATGGAGATGAACACCCGGATCCAGGTGGAGCACACCATCACGGAAGAAGTGATCGATCACGACCTGGTGCGGGAACAGATCAAGATTGCGGCCGGCGAAAGGATCTCGGGAAAGAATTACGCCCCCAAGCTCCACTCCATCCAATGCCGGATCAATGCGGAGGATCCTTACAAAGACTTCCGGCCAACCCCGGGGGAAATAACGGTTTATCACAACCCCGGAGGCCATGGCGTGCGGATCGATTCGCACGCTTACGCCAGTTACCGGATCCCGCCCTTCTACGATTCGATGATCTCGAAGCTTATCGTCGTGGCCCGTACGCGGAATGAAGCCATCAGCAAGATGCGAAGGGCCCTGGACGAGTACATCATCGACGGGCCGAAGACCACGATCCCCTTCCATCAAGCCCTCATGGACGACGAGCATTTCAATAAGGGCAAATACACCACGAAATTCCTCGAGGATTTCAATTTCCGGGAAGAGGAGAAGAAGTCCGTGGAGACGAAAAAGGGGTGAAGGGCTTTTTTAAATCCCAAAGCCCAAAAGGTAGAATGGGTTTGAGTTCTTTAAAAGACGGTCTTTGAGGATCCTTTGGACCCGTGTTCTTATGCTATCGTAGGAACAGTCGAACATCCCAAGAGGCCAACATTCCAAAGGAATTATCGACCAACTCTGGGAATTGGATTTTGGGCTTTGGGATTTGCCCTTTATCCTCTTTCCACCCCGAGCTTCCCCTTTTCTTCTCCC
>CAZOSO010000001.1:11074-22996 GCA_964582635.1 uncultured Weeksellaceae bacterium
TTTGGGATTTGCCCTTTATCCTCTTTCCACCCCGAGCTTCCCCTTTTCTTCTCCCATCATTTCCTTCACCTTCGCCACGATCCCGTCCTTATCATAGCCGCAGTCAGCTTGATGCTCGGCGGGGTCCCCGTGCTCGATCACGCGGTCGGGGATGCCGAGCCGCTCCACTTGGGCTTGATATCCCTGGTCGTTCATAAACTCAAGGACGGCGCTTCCCATACCCCCTTCGATGCAACCGTCCTCGACGGTGATCACACGATCGAACTTCTGGAAGATCTCCTGGAGCATGAGCTCATCGAGGGGTTTGACGAAACGAAGGTCGTAGTGGGCGGCATCGATCCCTTCACCCCTCAGCTCTTCACAGGCCTCTTGAGCAAAATTTCCGGGATGGCCGAGCGTTAGAATAGCGATATCTTCTCCGCTGCGAAGCTTTCGCCCTTTTCCGATCCGCACCTCTTTCATTTTGGTCTTCCATTCGGGCATCACTCCCTTGCCGCGCGGATACCTGAACGCAAAAGGACCGAGGTCCCGGAGCTGGGCCGTGTACATCATGTTCCGCATTTCCGCCTCGTTCATCGGGGCAGCCATGGTCATATTGGGAAGACATCGCAAATAAGCGACATCGTAGGCTCCCTGATGGGTAGCTCCATCGCCACCCACGATACCAGCGCGGTCGATGGCGAAAACGACGCTGAGGTTCTGAATGGCCACATCGTGCACCACCTGATCGTAGCCTCGTTGGAGGAAGGTCGAATAGACCGTGCAGAACGGTTTCATCCCTTCTTTTGCCAGCCCGGCGGAGAAGGTCACAGCATGCTGTTCAGCGATGCCCACGTCGAAAGCACGATCGGGCATGGCCTCCATCATGATCTTGAGCGAACTCCCGGTGGGCATGGCCGGAGTGACCCCCAGGATCCTCTCGTTCTTTTCAGCGAGCTCCACGATCGTATGGCCGAACACATCCTGGTATTTAGGAGGTTCGGGAGCGTCCGGCGTCACTTTGATGATCTCGCCGGTGTCCTTATTGAAAACCCCGGGCGAGTGCCAAGTGGTCTCGTCACCTTCTTCGGAGGGACCGTAACCTTTTCCTTTCTTGGTAACGCAATGGAGGAGCTTGGGCCCTTTGATGTCCTTCAGGTCTTCGAGGATGCGGACCAGATGATCGGTGTCGTGTCCATCGATCGGCCCAAAATAGCGGAAGTTCAAGGCTTCGAACATGTTGCTCTGATGGAGCAGGGAGGACTTGATCCCGTTCTCGACCTGCTGCGCCATTTTACGGGCCTTAGGCCCAAAACGGCTGATACGTCCCAACATGTTCCAGACATCGTCCTTGAACTTGTTATAGGTGTGAGAAGTGGTGATGTCCGTCAGATATTCCTTGAGCGCACTCACGTTCGGATCGATGGAGACGCGATTGTCATTAAGGATGACGATCAGATCGCTGTCCTCGATCCCTCCATGATCGAGGGCCTCAAAGGCCATCCCTCCGGTCATGGCGCCATCCCCGATCACCGCTACATGTTGACGCTCCGTTTCCCCTTTTTGGCGGGAAGCGATGGCCATACCCAAAGCGGCGGAAATGGACGTGGAAGAGTGACCGACCCCGAAGGTGTCGTATTCGCTCTCTGCGATCTTGGGGAAACCGCTCAACCCCCCGTACTTCCGGATACTTCCCATCTGATCCTTCCGCCCCGTGAGGATCTTATGGCCATAAGCCTGATGGCCGACATCCCACACGATCTTGTCGTCAGGGGTGTTGAAGACGTAGTGAAGGGCGACGGTCATTTCAGCAACACCGAGGCTACCTCCGAAATGCCCTCCCTTACTGGAGACCACTTCTACGATGTAATCGCGGATCTCATCGGCTACTTGCTGAAGATCCTCTTTTTGACAAATGGAGCGAAGATCGGCGGGCTTTTCGATCCGTTCGAGAAGCGGGAATTGATCGCTCATAAAGGAAGCTGATCAGGAGGTTTCGTTTCTGTAAAATTAACAGATCCCGTCCAGTCCTGTTTTAGGCCCTTCTTCTAGCTTTGAGTTCCAAGTACTTATTGATCACATCGACCGTTAATTGTTCCGGCCTTGTCAAGAGCACGAGGATGCCGGACCGTTCCAACCGCTTGGCGATGGCCTCTTTTTCCATAATGAAGTTCTCAGCGATGGCCCGATCATGTACGGCCCTTGCATTTTCCGGAGGCGCTTCGAAAAGATCCTCAAGCTCGGTATTACGGAACATGACCACGAGCAAGGTATGTGAACGAGCGATGGCCCGGAGGGAGGGGAGGACCCGCTCCAAACCCCCTTCGGTCTCGATGTTCGTGTACATGATCAAGAGGGAGCGCTGGGGGATTCGTCGACGAGCAACGCTATAAAGCCGCCCCATATCGGTCTCAAGGTAGTCGGGGCTCAAGTCGTGCAAGGCCTCCATGATCCGTCGCATTTGAGCAGCATCGGAAGAGGCCTGGATGAAGCGATGGGGACGGTAAGAGAAACTGCAAATACCCGGGCGGTCTTTTTTGACCACGGCGATATTGCTCAGGACCAGGGAAGCGTTGATGGCGTGATCGAGGAGGGTCATCCCTTCAAAGGGCATTTCCATGACCCTTCCCGTATCGATCAAAGAGAAGACCTCCTGGGAGCGTTCTTCCCGATACTCGTTCACCATCAGCTCGTTCATCCGAGCACTGGCCTTCCAATTGACCGCGCGGCGATCATCGCCCTGCACATAGGGCCGGATCCGTTCGAACTCGGTGCTCTCCCCGAGGCGCCGAATGGGGCGGACTCCCATTTCCGTGAGACGATCGGAGACCGCGAGGAATTCGAAACGCTTCATCCTTTTAAAAGCCGGGAGGACCCGCACTTCCTTTTCAGCAGGAAAACGATAGCGCCGGGCCACCGTACCGCTAAGGAGGTGGACGAACACGTTCAATTTGCCGAAGGGATAGCGTCCCCGTTCCTTCGGCTCGACCTTATACTCGAGCAAGCGATCAGCCCCTGGTGGAAGGTCTAGTGGAAAGCGAAGGTCGCGAAGCTGGAGGCGGGGAGGAGCTTCATCGATGACCTTGGCCCGGACCCGCATGGGATAAAGCGATAGAACCCGGATGCGAACATGATTCTCATCCCCGTTCGACCATTCATCCCCGGACTCTCGCTCGGCTTTCACACCAGGGTCCCTGTAAAAGAGCAGGAAAAGCTCCCCTCCCACCAAAAGCATATAAGCGATCGTAGCGACCTCAGCCCCGACCTCCACAGCGGGTTGAAAGAACCCGAGGATGAAAAGGAGGACCACTATAGCAAGCCCGATGTAGAAATTGGCCCGCAGGTAAGTGGCTCGGAAGAGGAATAGCAGATAGCGCATGCCCATGCTTTAGCGGGGGACTTCCACTTCATCGATGACCGAAGCGACGACCCCTTCAGCATCTTCACCTTCCATTTCCTTTTCAGGGGTTAGGATGATCCGATGGGCCAGAACAGAAGGGGCCACGTATTTCACATCCTCAGGGCTTACAAAATCTCGGCCTTGTAAAGCGGCAAGCGCTTTAGATGTGCCGAGGATGGCCAAAGAAGCCCGGGGACTGGCTCCCAGATAAAGGGATGGATGGCTCCGGGTCCGGTCCACGACCTTGGCGATATAGGAAAGCATCTGCTCCTGGACGTGAACGCGTTCGACGATCTTTCGCATCTCAAGGACCTTGCTCTTATCCATTACCGGCTCCATCTTTTCAGGGCTCGGCGACTCTTCGTTCCCGTTAAAAGAGCGGAGGATATCGAGTTCTTCGGCTTCTTCGGGGTGATCCACTTTCACTTTGAAAAGGAAGCGGTCCAGTTGGGCCTCCGGCAAGCGGTAAGTCCCTTCCTGCTCGATCGGGTTCTGCGTGGCGAACACGTTAAAAGGGGGTTCGAGCGGATAAGTGGTGCCATCCACCGTTATCTGCCGTTCCTCCATGACCTCGAAAAGCGCGGCCTGGGTCTTGGCGGGTGCTCGATTGATCTCATCCACCAAAAGGATATTGGCGAATACCGGGCCTTTTTTAAAAGTGAAAGCCCCTTCTTTTTGATCGTAAACGTTCGTTCCGATCACATCCGAAGGCATGAGGTCAGGAGTGAACTGTATTCTGGAGAAATCGCTCTCGATACTCCTGGCCAACAATTTGGCGGAAAGGGTTTTAGCAACTCCCGGTACACCTTCTATCAAGATATGACCATCGGCGAGAACCCCTAAAAGGAGCTTCTCGATGAGGTCCTTTTGACCGATGACCATGCGGCCGATCCCTTCTTCGATCGTCTTGCCGGCTTTTTGAACGTGTTCCGCCCCGATCCGGTCCAGGGAGCCACCCTCTCCTTCCGGGTCGTTTTGGGATTCTTGGGATTCTTCTTCTTGTCCTTGCATAAGCTTGTGGCTTTTTTCGGTTCAAAGTGAGTCAGGCGGTCCTCCCGGATCCCTTCTTCCAGAATGCATGAATGGCTTTTTCTAAGGCGATCAGATCTTTTTGGCTGAACGGTCCGTCCCCACGAAGGGCACGTTGTAGAGCAACGAGTGTCTCCTTTACTTTTTGATGCTCCACTCCCGTCTTTTCAACGATCCTTCCCTGAAGTTCAGGATCGTTAGGGTCAGGCTTTTCCAATTTCAGTCCTGTTCTTTCCTGAAGGCGCTTGAGGAACTGTTGGGCTCGCATCTTTCCAATGCGTTGATGCCCTCCATCTTCAAAGTAAAGCCTTCCCAGAACGCTCACATAGGATAAACTTTTATTGGCCGGAGGTCGGATAACAGGGATCGGCCGTTGATCCCGTTTAGCCCCGAAGGTCAGTAAGAGGAGAACCCCGACGAGGGCTACATAAAGGCCGGACCTTAAAGAGGGGCTTTCCAGGATGAATCGGAGCGGGGTTTGATCCGGGTCCGCACGCGCCCTTTCCTCCCGAAGCGGCTTGTAGTGCTCATCCCAATAAACGTCCTTTATAGGCAAATAGGAAAGGACTTTGAAAGCATAAGGATAGCTCGCTTCCTGAGCGAGGTAAAAATTGGTGAAGGCCAAGGGTCTCGAATGAAGGTAGAAGGCTCCATCCCCCCATTCGGATCGAACAAAAACATCTCTATCCCTCCCATCGGTTCCCAAAGACGTGCTATTGATGATGGTAAAGCGCTTAAAATGGGCACTACCGAGCCCTTTGGAAAAAGGATAGCCGTTTTCAGGGGTTTCAGACTCTTCCAGATCCAAATAAGCCGAGTCATCCTCGGGTTCTTCCTTTGGATCGTTCATCGCCGGAGCCTCCCAACTGAATTCATGCTCCATGGTCACTTCCAGTGAATCGAGCATGATGCGGTCCAAACTACGCGCCGCCATAAAGACCTTGGCTCCATTACGGACCTTTTTAAAAAGCAAGTCCCGGTCCGTCTCCGACAGCCGGATCTCCTCCCCGACCATCAGAATGTTCGTTCCTTGGAGCTTGTTTTCCTGGGATGCTCGATAGAGGGTCCGTTCGGAACTCCACACCTTTTGCCCCGGAAAAAGGGTGTCCAAATTCCGGTATAGTAGGGCACATCCGAAAGGTCGCTGGTGCTCCTTTGAGTAGGAATAATTCCAATCCAATGGATGAGGCCGCGTCCATTCCAATAGGATCAAGCCCACGAGGATCATCCCCACGATCCCGATATAGATCTTATGATCCCCCTTCATATTGCTTAATCCTTCGTTCGAGCTGTTTAAAACCTTCCTTCCATTCCTCGTAGTCCTTCTCTTTTAAAGGGCGATCGCCATATCGGACGAGTTGGAAAAAAGCGGAAAGCTTTTGGAACGCGTTCTCAAAACCGGTCCCCTTCAGATCGGCCAAATACTCCCGATCCGTGTGATGAGAGCTCTTCCGGATCAGCCCCTTTTGCCTTAAGCATTGAACGATGTAGATATAGCGCCAACGGAGGGCATCGATAAGGGCTCCTTCTTTTTCGGCATTTCGGGCCTTTCGAAGGGGACCTTCCTCCTCCATATCGAAAAGCGTGAAAGAAGTTCGCTCCTGGGAGGAACGGACCGCTCCCCCTCGAAAGACCGAAACCGCCCCGTTCCGCACGAAGAAAAGGATCACGGCAGCGATACCGATGGCGCCGAAGAAATAGCGCAGAAAATTCCGGGAACTCATAGCGCTATCCACGGGAGCGAAGAGGTATTCGTTCAAAAAGGTGCGGATCTGATCCATGAGGGACCTTTCCCCGACCTCATCCTTCTCTTGATCCTGGAAGCGATCATAGGGGGATTCCTTCCGCAATTCTTCCATGCGCTCGGCTGAAGGGATCCGTTCCTTATATGCGTTACTGTCCGTTCCTGCCCATGTGGCGTACGGGAACACCCATAAACAAAGAAGGAGTAGGGGGGCATATAGTTGGCAGCAACGCATAGCTTCAGTTCTGTGCTGCGAATTTTTCGAAACGTTGAAGCAAGCTTTCCCCGCTTTGGATCTCGTGATGGGAATAATAATTCAAACCGTGAAGCAGGAGGAAAAAGCACCAGATCAGGTTCGTGGCCGAATAACGGACTATAGCGAGGCCTTTTAATACATAACCCGACCCCCCTTCGAAAGGAGGATCGAGGGTCAGGAAATTATAGATGCCCGCAAAGAGCAATTCCGGGACCGAGGAAGCCATGATGAGGGTGATCAAAAGGACCGTCCCCAGGAGGGTAAGGCTCCAATTCCTCCAGAAACCGATCAATAAAGAATCCCAGGCCTTGGAAAAGGCTTTGCCGAAAAAAAGGTCATGCCGAAGCATACCGAAAGCTGAAGCGACCGCCAGATGCACGATCAGAGGATAGATGAAGAGGAAGAACAGAAAAAATATGAAAGGGGGGAGCTCCGGATGGACCTGGCTCATAGCGATGGAAAGAAAGCCTGTGAGCAAACCGACTCCAAAGGATATCGCTAATGAGACCCCAAGCCAAACGATGAACCAGGTCAAAAGGGAGCGGATTTTCCCAAAAACCCTTTGGCGAACGGAAGCCACGGAGACCTTTTTCTCGTGCAGTTCTACTTCCCGCATGAAAGCTACTACCGTTGCGAGCAATAGCAGTCCGGTTACACAGGAAAGGATGATGAGCACGAGGAATGGAAGGACGGAATGGATCGTGTTGAACCCCGCCGGACTAAGCACCCCTAAGTAAGAGCTAACGAGACCCGTTACGAGGATGAAAGGGCCTGGAATGAGCGCAAAAGTTTTGAAAAAGGACCCCGAATGGGAACGTAGAAGACGCCCAAGATCATCGAAGACCTCGGAGAAGGTCCGGCGGCGAAGCAGTTGCAAGCGATCCCTTTCCTCTTTATTCATCTGCTCAATGCGATCTTTCGGGGAAGAAGGACATAATAATATACAGCGAAAGCCAGGGAAACTAAGATGATGAACAGCTTAATAAGGGGAGGAAGCCAGAGCATTCGCGTGACATAGCCCTCGATAAAACCCGCGATGATGAAAAAAGGGACGGTTCCCACCACGAGCTTCAGGCCCCTTTTCGCCCCCCTTAAAAAAGAGGATCTTCTCGGATAAGAGGCGGGATACAAAAATGAGTTACCCACAACGAGCCCCGCACAACCTGCTACCACGATCGAGGCGATCTCCAGCGTCCCATGAAGCCATACCGTGGTCATCGACTCGAAGCTCTCCCCGTACTGATGGAAAAGGGTGAAAAAAGCCCCCAACATCACCCCATTGTTAAAAAGGATAAATCCGGTCCCGACGGAAAAGATCACGCCCATCACAAAAGTCAGGAAAGCCACGCGCACATTATTGAGGGTGATCCCGAAAAAAGCATCCGTCGCGGCTCCGCTTTTGTAGATCGCCATCGGCTCGTCGTTCTTGATGTTCTCGATCGTTCGATCGACGTAATGTTCCCCCAATATGATGTCGGCAAAGGAGGGTTGATAGAGCTGTGAAAGGACTCCGATAAGGGTCGCGATCGCGAACAAAAGGAAAGAGAGAGATAGTTCCTTCCGGGCATCCGCCAATGCTTCCGGAAGCTCCCTCTTCCAGAAATCGATGATCCGACCACTCCGTTCCTTTTTATTCCGGTAGATCCGGTGATGGACCCGCGCGAGCATTTCGTTCAGGTAAGTCTCGCTACGCCCTTCGGGATAGAAGGTGCGGGCATAGGCGAGGTCATCGCTCAGCTCGTCGTAAATACGGGAAAGCTGTTCCGGCTCGATGGAAGAACGGGAAAGTTCCTCCTCAAAGCCTTTCCACTTGTCGGCATTACGGTCAAGAAAAGCGGCTTCTTTCATACCTTTCGGATAAATTTAGAAGATCCCGATCGATGGAAGGTTTTGCTTTCCGGAACATTAGGAACGTAGAATTGGTCCGCGAAAGAGGGGCCCTCGGGGCTCGGATCGCGGCCACTTTTCTGGATTTCTTCGTTTTCCTCGCTTATGGGATCATCCTGTTTCTGTGGGAACCGACCCAAGAGTTAATAAGAGGCTCGACGACCTTTGGGGTCCTCTTCTACCTTCCCGTTTTCTTCTATCATTTCATCTGCGAAGCGTTTTTCGAAGGGAGGAGCATCGGCAAGTATACCATGGGGATCCGAGTTATGAACCTCGATGGTTCTTCTCCCACTTTGGGGAATTACTTTCTACGGTGGATCTTTCGCAGCCTGGACATGATGTTCGGATGGACGGTGGGTATTTTGAGCATCGTGCTCACCGAGAACGGTCAAAGGATCGGCGACCTCGCCGCCGGAACTGTATTGGTCCGGGATCGCCGTCCTCCTTCGATCGGGTCGATATGGGCTCCTCCAGAGGAGGATCGAGAGCTTTGCTTCGAAGAGGCGGCGCAGCTCACTGACCAAGAGGTGGCGGTCCTCAAGGAAGCTTTGGATCGGTGGAAGTACAGCGAGCGGCCGATCCAGGCATTGACCGAACGGATCAAAGAGCGTACCGGCCTGGAGACAGAACTATCTCCCAAGGAATTGGCGAGGACCCTTATCGCCGATCACGATCTACTTTTCCGTAAAGGCTGGACCAAGGACGCTCCTGCGGTATGATCAGACCTCGATCTCTTCACCGTTCTTATCGATGAAGCGGTATTGGAGGAAGTGGAAAGCGGTCTTGGGCACAACGCGGATCTTCCTTTTGAAGCGTTTCATCCATTTCCACTTCAGGGAAGGCCATCCTTTTTCGAGGTAGGCAGCGATGAAAGGATGCGCTTCTATGCTGACCCCTTTATGCCCCAGGTCTTCAAAAATGTAGCGAAGGTGATTCTCGATATCATCGGTGATGAGGACCGTGGCCTGCACTTCTCCTTTCCCGTTGCAAACAGGACATTTCTCCGCGGTTTTGATATCGGTCTCGGGCCGCACTCGCTCGCGGGTGATCTCCACCACGCCGAACTTGCTGGGGAATAGGACGTTGTGTTTGGCCTTATCTTCCTCCAGGTATTTCTTAAAGCCTTCGTAAAGCTTTTTCTGGTTGGCCTTATCGTACATATCGATGAAGTCCACGCAGATAATACCCCCCATATCCCGTAGTTTCAGGATACGAGCGATCTCTTGCGCAGCCTCCAGATTGACCTCCAAGGCGTTCTCTTCCTGGCTTTTTTCAGGGCTTCTCCTGTTCCCGGAGTTCACATCGATCACGTGCATGGCCTCGGTATGCTCTACGATGAGGTATGCTCCGCTCTTTAAAGGGACATGGCGCCCGAATGAGGCTTTGATCTGCTTTTGGATCCCGAACTTGTCGAAGATGTCGACCTTACCGCTGTACTGCTTGACGATATCCTTTTGATCGGGAGCGATGCTCTCGATGTACTCCTTCACCTCCTCGTAGATCTCGGCATTGTTGACGTGGATGCGGCTGAACTCTCCGTTCAGCATATCCCGGAGCAGCGCAGAGGTCCGGTCGAGTTCTCCGAGGAGTTTGGTGGGAGGCTTGGCCCCTTTTAGGGTCTTAAAGCAGACATCCCAGCGTTTGATCAGGTCCCGGAGGTCCTGATCGAGTTCCGCCACTTTCTTGTCCTCTGCGACCGTTCGAATGATCACCCCGAAGTTCTCGGGTTTAATGCTCTGGAGAAGGCGACGGAGGCGATTCCTTTCATCCTTACTGCTAATGCTTTGGGATATGGAGATCTTGTTGGTGAAAGGAACCAAAACGAGGAACCGGCCGGCTATAGTAAGCTCGGATGTCAGTCTCGGGCCTTTTTGAGAGATGGGCTCCTTGGCGACTTGGACCAACACGTTCTGATCGGCTTTGAGCTGATCCTGGATCTTCCCGTTCTTATCGATATCGGACTCCATCTTAAAGCCGGCCAGACCAGCCTTATTAAGCTTACCCTGCTGGGCGAGCTTCACATATTTTTTGAGGGATGAGAATTGCGGCCCCAGGTCCAGGTAGTGTAAGAAAGCATCCCGCTTATAGCCAACGTCCACAAAAGCGGCGTTAAGGCTCGGGATCACCTTCTTCACCCTGCCGAGGTACATATCCCCTACGCTGAAATCAGCATCGCTCTTCTCCCGATGTAACTCGGTCAGGACTTTGTCCTGAAGAAGGGCTATGCTGACCTCAGGGGGATCCGCATCAATGACGAGCTCGAGATCCACGCCACACAAGCATTTTAGAAGGGGCAACGAATAAGCGATGGGGTCGCCCCTGGACCATTTGCATTAAATCGGTCGCTGCAGATGAAAATTCAGAAAGGAAGTTGTTCACTTCCTCTTCTTGTGGCGATTCTTGCGCATCTGCTTTTTGCGCTTGTGGGTCGCGATCTTATGACGTTTTCTCTTCTTACCGCTTGGCATCGTTCAATATCGTTGGTTCAGTACTCAGTACTTTTCTTTACTTTCTTAGGGAACGCAGCAACCCGTCGACCTGTTCACGGAGCGAATCAACTTTTACACGTTCCCGATAACTTTTCAGCCGTTCAATGGCTTTACTCGTATCTCCGAGGGTCGCGTAGGTTTTGCCGAGGTAAAGGTAAGCATCTTGATAAGTCCGTGGGGCGATCGAGACCACCTTTTCGAACCTTTCGGCCGCTTTTTCATATTGGCCGGACCTTATGGAGAAACGGCCAAGATGCCATTGGATCCCTGGGTGCTCCGGATGCTCCTTTTCCAATGCCTTTAGGATCCGGATCCCTTTCATCGGGGGCGTTCCTTTTTTATTCACCATCCGAACGGCCCTTTGAATACTGTCTTGAAGGGCTGTTCTTTCGGAATCCCCACTCGCTTTACCAGGGGTCCTCGGAGCAAAAAAAAGGAGAACGGCCAAAAGGACCGTTCCCCCTAATAAAAGAACTATTTGCGTTCGCTCATTCAAAAACTCCGTCCGTTATTCCTTCACCGGAACCTTCTTTTTAACTCCTTCAACAAAGGTTTTGCTAGGCTTGAAGGAAGGAATGTTATGAGCCGGGATGATCATCGTGGTGTTCTTCGATATGTTCCGCCCGGTCTTCTGAGCTCGTTTTTTCACAACGAAGCTCCCGAAGCCACGAAGGTAAACGTTCTCGTTCTTCTGAAGGGCGTCCTTCACATTCTTCATAAAGGACTCCATCATCGAGCGTACAGCTACTTTTTCGATACCAGTGTCCTCGGATATCTTTGCGATCAGATCCGCTTTGGTCATGATACTTTGATTTGGTTCTTCGTTAAGATCAGCAGTTCCAAAAAGAACTGTTTCGCTGGCAAATATAGGTTTGTGGCTCACCACCCTGTCAAAAATTAGATGAATCCGGAAGTTCCGGGGATCAATACCGTAAGACACTCCCTCAATGGACTTTAGCGATGGATTGATAGAATGGTACCGGGAGCATCGACGACGACTTCCTTGGCGAGAAACCCGAGAGCCCTATCGTATATGGCTCTCCGAGGTCATCCTTCAGCAAACCCGCGTAGAGCAAGGGCTACGGTATTTTGAAGCCTTTCTCCGCCGCTTCCCTGACGTGAGGTCCCTGGCCGATGC
>CAZOSO010000001.1:23096-30185 GCA_964582635.1 uncultured Weeksellaceae bacterium
GGTATTTTGAAGCCTTTCTCCGCCGCTTCCCTGACGTGAGGTCCCTGGCCGATGCCTCGGAAGAAGAGGTTCTCAAAATGTGGCAAGGACTGGGCTATTATACCAGAGCCAGGAACCTTCACCGGACCGCCCGGGAGATCGCTTACGAAAGGAACGGACATTTTCCCACGGAAATGGAAGAATTGCGTTCTTTAAAAGGGGTGGGACCCTATACCGCAGCGGCGATCGCTTCTTTTTGTTTCGGGAAAAGAACCCCGGTGGTGGATGGGAACGTGGAAAGGGTCGTTGCTCGTCTTTATGGGATCGAAGAAGCGGTCAACACCACCCAGGGCAAGAAAAAGGTCCAGGAATCGGTCTCCGAAATGATGGGGAATGCGGATCCGAGCACTTTTAATCAAGCGATCATGGAATTCGGGGCCCTGCATTGCACCCCTAAAGACCCAGGTTGTTCCGAGTGCCCTTTTCAAAATAGATGCAAAGCGTTTCAAGAAGGAAAGGTGAAGCATTTACCGGTCAAACGAAAAGGAAAGAAGCAACGGGACCGGTATTTCAATTATCTCTACCTTCGGAACGAGAACGGGATCGTCCTCGAGCAAAGAAAGGCGAAGGATATCTGGCAGCATCTTTTTCAACTCCCGCTCATCGAGAGCAAGGAGCCGCTCACTGAAAAAGACCTGCGCCTCTCCTTTCTTCCTTCCCCTCCTTTCCAAAGGGGAAAAGAGTACGATCCACTAGAATTTAAAGCAGAGTATCGCCATACCCTCTCGCACCAGAAGATCCATGCCCGTTTTTGGAGCGCCCCGCTCCCCGAAAAGGAGTGGCCCAAAGGATGGTTCCAAGTCCAGGAAAGGGAGCTCAACGAGCACGCCTTTCCACGGCTGATAGAAAGGTTTTTGGGTTATTGAGTCGATATTCTGATATAAAACCGACATTTTTGTCATTGTTCAATCAAAAATCGAGTTATTATGAACGGCGTCAATAAAGTCTTCATCCTCGGGAACCTCGGAAAGGACCCCGAGGTCAAAGAACTCCAAAGTGGAAGCAAGGTCGCGAACCTTCCAGTGGCCACTACGGAAAACTACAAGGACCGGAACGGGGAGCGGCAAGAACGGACCGAATGGCACAACGTGGACCTCTGGAACCGCCAAGCCGAGATCGCTCAAGAATACCTATCGAAAGGAGATACGGTTTTCATCGAAGGAACGATCCGCACGGACAAATGGCAGGATCAAGAAGGCAATGACCGCTACACTACCAAGATCCGCGGATTGAGCATGACCATGCTCGGTAAACGGAGCCGGGATGAAGCTGGAGGAGCAGCTCCTCAACCCGAAAAAGGCAAGAACGAGCCCGAAGGTGGGAGTGCCGACCTCGGGCAGGAAGAAGGGGACAGCGACGATCTCCCCTTCTGAAAAGTCTTCTTCCCCAAGAAGCGTGATCGGTCCTTATTCAGGGGCGATCCAAGGATCGCCCCGATAGAGGGCCTTATAAATGGGAGCTCTTTGGCTGAGCTTCCCAAGACCTGTTCTTAATTGTGAGCCATCAAGCCTCAAACCGTTGGATCCATCGTTTTTGGGTGTTGCCCTTCTTTTTCCTCTCGATCCTCAGCATAGCTTGTACGAACGGAGGAACCCCTAAACCCAAAGGCTATCCCCGGATCGAATTGAAGAAGGAGAAGGATTACGAGCGGGTTGAGAAAGACTGCCCCTTTTCTTTCGAGATCCCAGAGGATGCGGTGATGACGAAAAAGACCGTGCAGAAGGACCCGAGGCATAATACGGATTGTTGGTATGATATCGTATACCCCCGTTACAAGGCCCAGATACACCTCACCTATAAACACGTGGACGGGGACCTACGGAAATTCATCAGCCAAAGCCACAAGCTCGCTTATAAACACCAGGTCAAGGCCCGGAACATCCTCCCCTCACAGATCCACAACGATAGCACGGAGGTCTATGGAACGAAGTATCGCATCGAAGGGAATGTGGCTTCCAACCTTCAATTCTTCGTGACCGATAGCACGGAGCATTTTTTACGGGGATCCCTTTATTTCATGACAGAACCGAACGCGGATTCTCTCCGCCCCGTTATCCAACATATAGAGAAGGACGTGGACCATATGCTCCAGACCTTTCGGTGGGAAAGCGGTCCATGATCCGAAGCTCCAAGGCTGATCCTATCCCCTTCTTTGGGGTCCGGTCTACTGGATCGAGCTCATGCGTTGGAAAAGCACCTCCAAGAAGGAATCGCCTGACTCTATTTCTTATTCCTGAAAGATCATCCTCTCACGTTCAGCCATCTAAGGAATGCTCCTCCAATCCTTCAGCGAGCGAGCGGTCATTCGCGAGCCGCGGGACCTTGTTCTGTCCTCCTAGCTTTCCGATGGAAGCCATATAAGCGTTGAACCCTCCCTTTTCAACCCGCCGGATCTTAAGGGAACGAAGGATGCTCCCCTGGATCAGGTCTTTGTAATAGATGTTCTGCTCCTGAAGCCTTTCATCCATCCTTTGACGAAAGGCTTCAAGATCTTCGGGTTCTTCGGCGAATTCGATGAACCATTCGTGATAAGGCCTTTCTCCTTCGGGCACGTGAAGTTGAGGAGCCACCGTGAATTCCACGACCCGACCTCCATGCTCTTGGATGGCCGTACGGATGGCATCCTCTACCTCCTTGGCGATCACATGTTCGCCAAAAGCCGAAGTGAAATGTTCCGTACGGCCGCTCACCTCTACGCGAGGAGGGTGAAGGTCGGTGAAGCGGACAGTATCCCCCAGATCGTACGCCCAAAGGCCTGCGTTGTTACTGAGCACCACGGCATAATCCACCCCACGCTCCACTTCCCCGATGGTCAAACGCCGGGGTGCTTCACTCCCCACGTCCTCGCTCGGGATGAATTCATAAAAGATCCCTGAATCAAGGGTGAGGAGCATTCCTTCCCGATCCTGGCTGTCCTGGAAAGCGATAAACCCTTCAGAGGCCGGATAAGTCTCGATCGTATCGATCTCACCACCTAAAAGCTCCCGGAAATGTTCCCGATAAGGTCCGAAGTTCACCCCGCCGTGGACGTAAAGCTGAAGTTCAGGGAAAACCTCTTTGACCGATCTGCCGGTCCGTTCACGGATGCGCTCGAAATACATCTGAACCCAGGAGGGGATCCCACCGATAAGGGTCATGCGCTCTTGCAGGGTCTCATCGATCACGCGCTCCAATTTGGCCTCCCAATCCTGCATCATATTGGTCTCCCAAGAGGGAAGGCGGTTCCTTTGAAGGTAAGAGGGGACATGATGCGCGACGATCCCGGATAGCCTTCCGGTCGGAACCCCATTTTTCTCCTCCAGTTCAGGACTCCCCTGCAAAAAGATCATTTTGCCGTCCAAAAAAGCTGCATCCCGGGTTTCATGGATATAGCTCAAGAGGGCACGTTTGGTGGAACCGATATGGTTCGGCATGGAATCCTTCGTAAGGGGGATGTATTTGGCGCCAGAGGTGGTGCCTGAGGTTTTGGACAGGTATAGAGGTTTCCCAGGCCATAAAACATCCTGTTCCCCTTCGACCACGCGATCGAGGTAAGAGCGCAAAGCTTCGAAATCCCGAACGGGAACCCTTTCCTGGAAATCCCGAACAGTTCGGACCTTATCCAAACCGTGATCCTTTCCGAAGGAAGTCCTCTTCCCCTTCTCCATAAGCTCTTGGAACACTTCCTCCTGTAGGCGAACAGGATCTTTATAACGCCTTTTCATCTTCCCGATAAGGAAGTCCGCGTAAGGCTTGCTCAATGCTCGTTTCAGTCCCATTTTCTAGAAGGTCATCACTTCTTCGGGGTCCACCGGCTCCCCCCTGTACCAGATCTCGAAGTGGAGGTGAGGACCTGTGGTCAAACTTCCCGTGTTTCCGATAATAGCGATGGGATCGCCGGTCCCCACTTTTTGCCCGGCCTGCTTTAGAAGCACCGAATTGTGTTTGTAAACAGACAACACCCCTTTGGGATGCTGGATCTGGATCACTTTTCCCTGGCCCGGCGTCCAAGAGGAAAAGACAACGGTACCTTCGAGAGTGGCTTTGATGAGCTCCCCTTCGGAGGCGGTCAGATCCACTCCGAAATGATGCCCCGGGGGGTCGAAAGCATCCGTAAGGGTTCCCCGCAATGGCGGGAAGAAATAGCGTTCCATCGGGATCCGCCCGGGCTGAACCCCTTCTTTCCCGGATGGAGGGGTTTTTTGGGCGTTCGACAAGGGGCGAATGGAGGAAAGATCTCCGTCGAGGGAACTGTCACCGGCCTCTTCATGGCCGTCCAATACGGAGCGCATACGACGAAAGTGCTCCTTGATCGATCCGAGTTCCCGCTCCAAAGAATCCGCTTTAGCGATCGCTTGTATGCTCCGCTCTTCTAGTTTTTCGCCGGGAAACCCGGGTATATAACGCTTGATCGGCGTGAAAGCGACCAAAAGACTGAAGACCAGCAGCATCAAAAAAAACCCCCCAGCAAAGAGCAAGAGCAAATTCAAAGGGGTGAGTTTGATGCTCCCCTTTTCTTCGAAGGTCCGCCGATTGACCAAAGCGAGCACATAACTCCTACGGAGCTTTTTCAGACGACGGCGTATCGCACTCCGATGCTCATCCTTTTCTTCTTCCATGCTCGGCCTTAGGAGAATCTCTTACGAATATCCGAAATTTGAGGATCGGGGATCTCCGCCTCCCTCGCTACCTTTGATAGAATAGAAAAGCCTTTTCCGGGTTGAAAGAATAATATAAGCCCTTCTTCAACGGTTGATAAGGGGGTCTTCTTCCCCAACTTGCAATGAGCCTTAGGACCTCATATCGTCCCCTGTTCTGGGGTATGGCTATATGGCTTTTAGTGGGTTGTTCGACGGACAAGAACACCTTCGTCCACCGGACCTACCACAACACCACTGCTCGCTACAACGGCTATTACTATGCCGAACTGAGCATGAACAAGGGGCTCGAAAAGATCCGGAACGATTACAAAGAGGATTATTCTCGGATCATTCCGGTGTTCAACGACGGAGATGAAGCTTCGGCCTCGGTGGCCTTTTCTGAAATGGACCGCGCTATCAAAAAGCTGTCCAAAGTGATCGACCAGCATTCCATGCAGATCCATGGAAAAGAGCGTTGCAAGTGGATCGATGACAGCTATATGCTTTTGGGCCGCTGTTATTTCTACAAGCGGAACCTTCCGAAAGCGGAGAAGATGTTCACTTATGTCTCCAAGCAATACAACCGGAGGCCTATACGCCCTTTGGCTTTGCTTTGGTTGGCACGGACCAAGATCGAAATGGGGGAATTGGATAAAGCCCGTAACATCCTCCAATTGATCAAAGAGGAGCGGGTCCTTGCTAAACGGGAGCGAAAAGACCTGAAGGATTATTACGACGAGGTCTATGCGCAGTTCTACATCCACAGCGAAGATTATTCAAAAGCAGCCCATAAACTGGAATCGGCCCTCGAGAAAAAACGTTGGCTTCTCGACAGGGACCGCAAAGAGCGTCTGAATTTCATTCTGGGGCAACTCTATCATAAGGTCGGGAACATCGAGAAGGGGAACCGTAATTTCGCCGAGGTGGTAAGCTTGAACCCGCCTTATGAGATGGCCTTTCAAGCCAAGATCAAACAAGCCCTTTCCTATCGAAAAGGGGTTCGGAACTCGGAGGGAATACGGGAACAGCTCCTCGATATGCTCCAAGACGAAAAGAACGTCGATTATTACGACCAGATCTATTTTGCCCTTGCCGAGGTGGAATTGGCCCAAGGCAACAAGGAAAAGGGAGTCGAGTACCTTAAGAAGTCCGTGAACGCTGAGAACATCTCTAAGCCGAAGCAGCGCACCGAAGCCTACCTCAAGCTCGCTGACATCCATTTCAAAAAGCCCGCCTATGAGGAGGCTCAGACCTACTACAAAAAAGCCTCTGAGCGGATGGAGCGCTCCCACCCCCGTTACCTGGAAGTGGAGCGAAGGGCCAGCAGCCTCAATGACCTCGTGAGCAACCTTCGAACGATCGAAAAGCAAGATAGCTTGCTCACTCTGGCCAATATGAGCCAAAAGAAGCGCCGAAAGAAGATCGAGGAACAGATCGACAAAAGAGTGGCAAAGGCCAAACAGCAAAAAAAAGAGGACCGGGTGAGCGAAGAAGAGCTCCAAGAACGGAACGCCTTCAAAGGAGGGGGCAATAACAGTGGATCAGGCTTTTACTTTTACAACCAAAAGGCCAAGAGCAAGGGATACAACACCTTTAAGAAAATATGGGGGGATCGCGAACTCCAGGATGATTGGCGACGAAACTCAGGAAGGAGTGGGAATCAAGTGTTCAAAGACCCTGCGGCGGACAGTTTAGAGTCAGAGGCCGGGATCGTCACCGATCCTTCTTACTACGAGAAAGACCTCCCTTTGGAAGAAGAAGCTCAAAAGAAGAGCAGGAAAAAGATCGCCCAGGCCATGTACGATGCTGGCATGATCTATCGGGAAGACTTGGATGACGAGGGGCAGGCCGCGGATATGTTCAGCGGGTTGGTACAGCGCTTTGATATGGAAGCCTATGTTGCTCCGGCTTGCTATCAACTCTATCGGATCTATCTGAAAAAAGAAAAGGGTGGGGGTTACTTCAGTATGGACAATAAGAAAAGCTCCGATCATTATAAAAGGATCATCTTGGAGCAGTATCCGAACTCGGACTACGCTAAACTCATTCGAAACCCCGAGGACCTGAAAAAGGAGCAGGAAATCGAGAAAAAAGCCCAACAACAGTACCAAAAAACCCTCTTGAGTTATCAGAAAGGGGATTTTGGTACGGTGATAACAAGAGCGGACAGTGCTCTTTCGAACGGAACTCCTTCATCCCTAAAGGGCAAATACCTGCTTCTTAAGGGGCTTTCCTTGGGGCGCTCCGATAGCACTCAAGAAGCTAAAAAGGTCTTCCGAAGCCTGATCCGATCCCATGGGGGAAGTCCTGAAGCAAAGAGAGCTAAAGAGCTCCTTACCCGATTGAAAAAAGGTGGCACGACAGCCTCAAAACAGCCCGAAGTGAACATCGAGGAAAGCCCTTTCGATCCGAAGAGCGATGTAGAGCACTA
>CAZOSO010000001.1:30285-39121 GCA_964582635.1 uncultured Weeksellaceae bacterium
GGGGTTCGGAAGATGTGGATAAGATCAAGAACAAGATCTCGGATTTCAACAATGAATACTTCAGCAAGCGTTCTTTGAACATCAGCTCCACCTTTCTTCGGAACAAGGACCCTTTGATCATGGTCAAGAAATTCTCCAACAAAAAGAAGGGGATGGAATATTACAAGACCTTCATACAACGTTCACAGGTCATCAAATCCCTCAACATGGAAAAGTCGGACCTTTTCCTTATCGCTCAAGAGAATTTCGGGATCATGTTCCGAGAGCAAAAGACCGATGAATACATGGCCTTTTTCCGGAAGGTTTATCTGAACCAATGATAAGGCCGGATCCAGGTAAAAGGACTTATTGATCGGAAAACCATTAGCTTTGAACCGTACTCATGTTCAAAAACAGCGGAAACCATAAAGCAGAGGCCAGCGATCCAGCCTCTCCCGATCGCTTGAACCGGATCGTAGAAGGAAGCAGTGTAGAGGGTGATCTTGTCTGCGAGAGCAACCTTCGGATCGACGGAAAGGTGAAAGGCACGGTCAAGACCAATAGCCGCTTGGTGATCGGAGAGAACGGGTTGGTCGAAGGGGACGTCACCTGCAAAGAAGGGGAGATCGAGGGAAAAGTGCAGGGGAGCGTGAACGCCTCGGAATTGACGGCACTTCGTTCGACCGCCCGCATCGAAGGGGACATCGAGACCAAAAAACTGGCCATCGAAGAAGGGGCGGTCTTTACCGGCAACTGTAAGATGGGAGGAAAAGGGAGTTCTCAAGGGACTGAATCCCAAGAAAACCGGGCTGAAAGCCATGCCGGAAAAGGACCCGAAGAAAAAGGAAAAGGAGAAAAAGAACAGAAGTGAGCTCGCCAAGTATTCCGATATCGCTATCCGGATGGCGGTCATCATTTTCCTGGGAGTATGGGGTGGAATGAAGCTCAATGCCTGGCTCGGATTTGAAAAGCCGATCCTGACCCTCTTCACCTCGCTGATATCCGTTTTCTTATCCATTTACATTGTGATCCGAGATATTTAAGGAGGGCATGAAGAAGAATTTGATCCGCAGTGCTTTATGGACCGGGCTGGCAACACTCATCGTCCAGCAGATCAGCTATTACGTATGGGGAGAGAGCGGCCCTCCCGCTTCCACCCCTTACATCAGCCTCCTTTTCCCCATCCTTTGGATCTTTTTCCTCTTTTTTCATCTGGCCACTCTCCAACTTTTCAAGAGGAGTGACCACCGATCCACCATCTATTACTTAGGCCTTCTCGGGGGGAAAATGTTCCTCGCCATGATCACAGTCCTGCTCTACGGCTTTTTCAACCAGGAGGGTCTCCGGGTCTTCGTAAGTGTGTTCCTCCCCCTTTATGTGGTGTTAACAGCCCTCCAAGTGACGGAAACCTTTTATTTCATAAAGAAGCAGGGAGGCGGATAAAGCCCAAAAGAAGGATGAAGAGTCTCGAATACCTGAAGGCGCTTTGTGCTCTTAGCATCCTTGCCAGCACTTATAACACCCATTTCGAGCTATTAGAGCTTCCCAGGGTCCAAGATATCCATTTGGGGATCAGCCTTCTATGCGTCTCACTTTTTCTGATCGGCCTTTATCACGATCGCCTGAGCCACAAGTTGGTGGAAAAAGCACGTCTTCAAGAGCATCGATCCTTTCCCCTGGCCCCCCGAGCTGCTAACGAGCTCCTTTTTCGGGAAGGGCTTCTCGGCTTTCTCTTTTTTATTCCCGTCATTCCAGCCCTTCTCCGCTTCCCTCAAGCATTCTATTTAGGGCTTTCTCTTTTCCTTTTTCCCTTGCACGGGCTAATAAGAGGCTTCCGAACCAAAGGAATGAAGGGAATGCAGCTTATCGTCGCTTCGGATCGCTTCGTTTTTCCATTGCGCTCCCACCGTTCGATCCGCTATGAGGACCTTAAAAGAGTGGTCGTGAAATATGAACACCTTTATTTCGTGCTTAAGGACAACAGGGTCGAGACCTTCCCGCTCGAATTCCTTCCCGAGAACAGCGAAGAAGCCTTGAAAAGCCTTAGTGAGCGGTTAAAAGCGCACGGGGTAAAAGGAAATGGATCCGTTCAGGAACTCTTTTTATCCACGAATCCGAGGGTGTAGATCATCGCCTCGATCTCACGGATCTCGCTTCGCTTATCAAAACGAGGGCCATAAACAAAACCTTCGACGGTGACCAAACGGTCGCGTTCCTTGTCATAGGTCGAAAGGCTGAGAAAAGGCCCTCCCATTTGATCGTTCTCAACACGCCATAGCCCCCTCATCTCTACGGCATATTCGCCATTGAAGTTGATCTCTTTAAGGCGCGGACTGACTTCCGGGAAGCGATCTTCCGTAGCCATGTAAGAACCTTCTGAAGGGCCTGGCACGTACTTTTTAAGAATGGAGTCCCGCGTATTGAGGAGTTGTTCCTTTTCGAATTGGCCTTTTCCTTCATAAGGCCGATGATAGATCAAGATGCCATGCATGAGATCCCTCTTTCGCCCTCCTCTCGGTATTTGCTGATAGCGTTCGAGCCATACGAAACGCTCCTTGTTCTTTTCCAGTTCGAACTCTTTGTGGACTTTCAGGGATAGCTGATGGTCTTTCCGGAGCATCTTGCGAAGCTTCACGGAATGGTCCTCCTCGAACTTTTTCATTCGGTGTTCCCGTTCCTCTTTCTCGAAGCGGTCGAGGATGCGTTCGGAGCGCTCCGAGAAATGATGGAGCATGCTGTCTCTATTGTTCCCGGTCAAGCGAAAAAGGATCTGTCCTTTTGCCCATTCGTTCTCTCCAAAGCCGAGCCGGGCGGGATGCTCGTATTGGGAAGAAAGATCGACCATGAAGATCTTGCGATGTTCTTGAAGAAGCCCCCCTAACTCGGAACCTTTGACCCGGACGACGTCGAAATAAGGTTGGGAAGGAGGAGGGAGTCCCGGCATGGTCCGAGTGAACACGGATTGAACGGAATCACCGATGAGTTGGTCCATCGTATCATCGGGTACTACCAGTACCACTTCACCATCGGCTCCCTCAGCTTGAGGATCATATACCTTCTGCCCCCCTTTATTCCCTTCACTAAGGGACATCAGAAAAAGAAGCACAGCGACCACAAGGACGGCAATGATGCTATAGAGGACGGTGTTCTGCTTCATGATCGATCCTCTAGGAAGGCCCCTCTTCGATCAAAAGCCGCTGTCCAGGGCTCAGCTTATCGATGTTCTTGTCATCGTTCAAGGAGCGGAGTTTTTTGATGGTCACGCCCTGATATTTCCGGGCGATATCCCAAAGCGTATCTCCCCTCTGAACGGTATGATACCGGTGTTCATTTTCCGCTTTCTCTTCTTTTTTCCCTTTCTCTTCGTTCGCTGCCTTGTCCGCCCCATCTTCTCCTTCATCTTCGACCTTCCGTCGCACTGTTTTGTGAATGGTCAACCGGTCGCCGGGATGGATCCTTGAGCCACGAAGGTTGTTCCAGGCCCGGAGTTGGGAAACCCTTACGTTGTATTTGTTCGCGATATAACCCAGATATTCTCCACGCCGGACCCGATGGATCTTGGTGATCTCCTTTTCTACATAGCCGTTCTCATTGACGGGGCTTTCCTCCATCGAATGGATCGAATCCTGGTGAGCCAGGAAAGCTCCCACTTCCTTTTTCGGAAGCCGCAAGATGTTGTGGTCAGTAGTGGCCGGCACCTCTCCCCTCCGGTAGATGGGGTTCAACATCTTCAGCGTATCCTTATCTATTTGAAGAGCTTTAGAAACCTGCTCGAAGGTGACCGGTTTGTCCACATGAACGGTATCGAACTCGAAGTATCGATAACCCGGGTCAACCGGTACGATCGCATGCTCTTTGTAATAGGCGGAAACGTAATTGACGGCGATAAATGCCGGCACATAACCTCTCGTTTCCCGGGGAAGATAGGGGCGAAGCTCCCAATAGTCCTTTTTCCCACCAGCCCTGCGCATCGCACGGTTCACCACTCCAGGCCCGGCATTATAAGCAGCAAGGACAAGGTCCCAATCCTCGTAGATCCCATGGAGGAATTTGAGGTATTCACAAGCCGCCTCTGTGGAACGAAGAGGGTCTCGCCGTTCGTCCACATAGGAATCGATGTTGAGCCCATAAAGCTTGCCGGTCCGATACATGAACTGCCAAAGGCCGGTAGCACCAGCGGGTGAACGAGCAGTGGGGTCCAGGGCTGATTCGACGATCACCAGGTATTTGAGCTCTAAAGGGATCCCGTGTTTATCGAGCTTTTGCTCGATCATGGGGAAGTATATCTCTTTCATCCCCAAGATCCGGGAAGTGAGCTCCCTTCGTTTGTCCGCATAGAGGTGGATGAACGCTTGGACCACGTCATTGTACTCGAAATCCAACGGTGTTTTCCGATCGATCGAATCCAAACGGGCCTCGTAAACCGAATCGGGATAAGAGGGAAGGCTATCCCCCGTAAAACCACGCCGTTTCAGGTAGGAGCTGTCGCTGCTGAACCCGTCCTTCTGATAATAGATCGAGGTTGCCATGCTATCCAAGGCATCGATCAAAGGATGCTCCGAGCTCAAGTGGATGCTATCCCTTTTCTGGGCTTTTTCGGTGCTGTCCTTAGACGTTGAAGTACTGTCCTCACCCACAGCAAGGCTATAGGGGTGTACCGCTGTCAATAAAAGGGATAGGAGAAAGAGGTTCGCGAGTTTACGTTTGAATTCGTTCATGGGTCTATTATAACTACGCTCGAAAAGGGGAGATCGTTCGCTAGCAACCTACAATTTCCGTACCGAGGGGGCTTACGAAGATCCGCCATTAAATGTTCCGCGGTCCTAGGCTTTGGAAAGGATTGTTCACGATCGATCCTTCATAAGCTCCTGGGCAACATCCAATAGCTCCTTCTCATGAAAGGGAGGGGCCATTACCTGAACGCCATAGGGGAGGCCGTTCGTATGTTGTCCAAGCGGAAGGGAAATAGCGGGTATCCCGCTAAGGTTGGCCTGTACGGTGAAGATATCCTGAAGGTACATGGTAACAGGATCTTCGATCTTCTCGCCCAATTTAAAGGGTGTGCTGGGAGTGGTGGGGAGGATAATGAAGTCGTGCTCCTGGAAGAGTTCCATGGTGCGATCGCGGATAAGGCGCCGCACTTGTTGGGCTTTGCCGAAATAGGCATCGTAATAGCCCGCACTCAGGACAAAGGTCCCGAGCATGATCCGTCGTTTAACCTCGGAGCCGAACCCTTCGGTGCGGGTCCGGAGGTAGCTTTCTTCCGTCCCTTCAGCTTCTTCGCTACGATGCCCGAAATGGATGCCATCGTAGCGGGCGAGGTTGGAAGAAGCTTCAGCGTTGGAAAGGATCTGATAAGCAGGGACCAGGTGGTCCAAGTACCCGAATTCCACCCCGTTCACTTCATGACCGGCGGCTTCAAAACTGCGGAGCCAATGCTTACATCCCTCAGTGATCTCGGGATCGACCCCTTCTCGCTCCACCGCATCCGTCAGATAAGCATATTTGACCTTTTCCGCCTTTCCATTACCCCCAGTAAGATCCGGCACTTCCCTTTCCGAACAGGTGCTGTCATAGGCATCCGGCCCTGCTATCACGGAGAGGATGAGGGCAGCGTCCTCCACGCTCTTGGTGAGCGGCCCGATCTGATCGAAGGAGGAGGCATAGGCGATCAAGCCGTGTCGGCTCACCCGTCCATAGCTGGGCTTAAAACCGACCACATCGCAAAAAGAGGCGGGCTGGCGAACGGAACCTCCCGTATCAGAACCCAGAGCGGCAAGGCTCATGTCCGCTTTGACCACAGCTGCAGAGGCCCCTGAAGACCCTCCCGGTACGCGTTCGGGGTCGATCGGGTTTTTGGAGGGGCCGTAGCGCGAATTCTCATTGGAAGAACCCATTGCGAATTCATCGCAATTGGTCCGGCCTAAAACGATAGCATCTGCTTCCTGGAGCCGCTGAATGACAGTAGCATCGTAAAGAGAGGTGAAGTCTCCGAGGACTTTGGAGGCTGCCGTGACCTTATGGTCCTTGATGCAAATATTGTCCTTGATGGAAATGATCAAACCGGCCAGGGTGCCGTGATCCCCTTGGACCAGACGTTCCTGAACCTCCTTCGCCCTTTCCCGGGCCTCTTCTTCGAAAAGCTCCACGAAAAGGTTCAGCTCAGGATCCTTTTCCTGAGCGTTCGCAATGTAGGTTTCCAGGAGCTCAGGGAGAGTATATTGCCCTTGGCGCACAGCTTCCTGAACCGACCGGATGCTCGTGGGGGTTCCCTTCATCTTAAGGTGCTGGATAAGCCTTAACGGTCCTTCTTCTCCGGGCCTTCCTTTTCATCGGCCCCGGAGTCGGAAGTGCCCTTACCTTTTTCATCTTCCTCGTTCGTAGCCTCTTTGAATTCTTTCACTCCCTTGCCGAGGCCGCGCATGAGCTCAGGGATCTTTCGTCCGCCGAAAAGCAGGAGGATGACCACACCGATGATGATCAATTCGGTCGGGCCGGGCATCCAAAGGAGCAGAAAGAGAGGCGCTACTTCCATCATATAGGCTTCAAAGATACAAAAATGCGGGGGGCCTTTTCCTATTCAACCTCCATCCCCTCTACTTCACGGGTTTCTTTTTGGGTGGTCGAGGTCTTGGTCTTCTTGATCTTAAGCTTGGGCTTTTCTTCATAACTCTTGGTGTAATAAGTCTCTCCTCCGTATTCGATCTTTCCGGTGAAGCGGTCCTGGGACACGGAAGCATAATTCGTGGATCCCTCCGTAAAGGGGATGTTCTCTTCATCGATATCCTCCCGATCCCACTCCTGGGCCTGAAGCACATAATGATCGTCAACGGAATTGTCCCGGGCAAAGCGCAATACTTTCCCCTCTCCGGGTTCAAAACGGATGTAAAGGACCTCTTCCCCCACCGAATCGCAGATCCCTTTAGTCCCTTCATCGATCACGATCTCTTCGATGTAGCGACCCTGGCTCGTTCGCACTTCACCCGACGCCACTTTGGTCTCGCTCTTTTCGATGTAACGCTTAAGAAGGATCTTTCTGGAATTGTAATACTGGATCTTTTTCAGGTTGACCTGATTGGTTTGGAGATCCGTTTTGATATTATGCGTGAAATAGGTCTTACAAGCACATAGAATAGGGACCATGAGCAAGACCGATAGTTGATAGAAGCTTCTCCTTTTCATAAGAGCGATTGCTTTTGAAGGTTTCATTTAAGAACGATCGAGGATCCAATCCGCGGGATCCATCTTTTGGTTACCCTGTCCCGAAACTTTCCAAATTTCGAAATGTGCTTCGGTCTTTCCCTCACCCTTTTCGGTCAGGACCCTTCCCAACTCCTGGCCGACCACCACTTGGTCCCCTTTTTCCACGAAAACCTCCTCAAGGTTGGAGTAAACGGTCCGATAAGAACCGTGTTTGACCATGACCGCCTTTCCGGCCCCTGAGATCACGATCACACTAGAGACCTCCCCTTCGAAGACCGCTTTCACTTTGGACCCTTTATTGGTCTCGATATCCACCCCATTGTTCTGGATCTTGATACCCTGTCCGAGTACGGGATGATCCTGTTCGCCGAAGCTTTGGGATATAAATCCCCTTTCAACGGGCCAAGGGAGTTTCCCTTTGTTGTTTTGGAATTCATTAGCGAGTTCCCGGGCTTCCGGGGTCAATTTGAAATTTCCTTGGTTCTTTCCCTCGTTCTCTTCCCTTTCCGCGTTCATGACCCTTTTAATGGCCGCTGCGAGTCGTTCCCGTTCCTCCCGTTGTTCTTTCAACTTTTCCCTTAATTCCTTCTCTTCCTTTTTCAGCTCGCTAAGGGTGCTTTCCTGATCCTCTCGATCCGAGGCTAAACGCCTCTTTTCTTGCTTTTTTTCCTGCAAGAGTTCCTCCTTCTCCCGTTTTTTCTTCTTCAGTGCATCGATCTCCCGATCGAGGATCTCCCGCGTCCGCTCGATGGAACGAGCTGCTTGACGCCTTTGCTCCGCATAACGTTGAAAATACTTGAGCCGCCGATAGGCTTGATACATGTTGGATGAAGCGAAAATGAAAAGAAGCCTGTCGTAGGAATTCCGGTTCCGATAAGCATGTCGGATCATTTCCGCGTATTGGGCTTTATGTTTTTTCAGGTCTTCCTCCAAGGAGCTGATAAGGGCTCCCTTTTCTTCGATCTTCCGTTGGATCTCGTGGATACGGTGGTTGATGGTGGTGATCAGCTCCTGACGGTAATCGATCTTCTTTTTCAGCGTAACCAGTTCCGATTGAGTATGCTCGCGGTTCTTCCTTTTTTTCTCGATCAGCTCATTGGTATACTTGATCCGTTCGTTCAGACGCTCGCGCTTCTTCTTGAGTTCTTCTTCGGTCTGGGCGATAAGGCCCAAGGAAAGACCGATAAGGAACGCCGTCAATAAGGTCCTATGGACGGATCGGAGCATAACCATCGGGAATGCGGAAAGGATAGCTTAAGGAATCGGACCCCTCCGGATCGCTGATCCCTATTTCGAAAGTAGAAATTCCCTTCGGAGATCGGACCTTTGCCCTTATATCGGAAGGCACTCTGCTGCTGTCCAATTCTTGATAAGCCTTATAGCGAAGGTCCAGGACCTTCCTTTTTTCTAAATCGATCACGGTCGTGCGCCACAGGACCTTGCTGCTATCCCCGGCCCAGAAGAAAGGAAGAAAGCGAACCCCCTCTTCCTTAGCCCTCAGTCGGCCCAAGCTGTCCTTGTGGAGGGAACGAGGCTCGAGCTCGACCTTCTCATAAGGATCGGCCATCCCTTCCAAACCGAGGTGATCTTCCAGCTCCGAGCTCATCACCGGCCGATAATGGAGCGTATCTTTCTTCACCTGGTAAACCTTATA
>CAZOSO010000001.1:39221-71855 GCA_964582635.1 uncultured Weeksellaceae bacterium
CTGTCCAAAAAATGGACCTTTTCCTCCTCTGCAGGGGTTTCCTTTATAGAACGGTCCTTACAAGCACTGATCAAGAACAGGAGCCCTATAAGGACCTTCAAGGACAAAAGGGGAGGATCAAGGTGTGGGGAGTTTTTCTTCACGGATCTTTTGCTCCAATTCATCGGACCCACTTCCTGCTTTGCGGGCTTTTTTCCAATATTCAAGGGCTCGCTCCTTGTCCCCGGTCCGATAGAGGACATCTCCATAATGCTCGAGGATCGTAGCACTGTTCTGCCCCCCCCGGTCCAAGGCTTTTTTCAACTTTTTGCGTGCCTCCTTGAAATCCCCCTTTTGATAAAGGATCCATCCATAAGTGTCCAGGAAAGAAGGCCGACCCGGCTCCAATGAATTGGCCTTTTCACTCATCTTCAAGGCCTTGTCGAGGCTATCGCCTCGTTCGGACAGGTAATAGGCGTAGTTGTTGAGCAAGAACGGATCCTTAGAGCGGATATCCAAAGCCCGATCGTAAGCTTGGTCCGAAGCTGTGTAATCCCCGATCCGGTAATGGACCTCTCCGAGCCTCTTCAAAAAGCGATATTTCAGTTGATCATCGTTAACGACCAGCGACTTCCCGAACTTCAAGGGCTCCACAGCTTCTTGATATCGCTTTTTCCCGGACAAGGCGATCCCTTCAAAGAGGTAAATTTTGGGTTGATTGGGAAAATACTCTTTGGCTTTCCTGCTATCGACCAAGAGGCTATCGTAGGCCTTCTTTTGCCGATCGATGACCAGGATCTGCTGCCAAATGGGAAAGCGGTCGGGATCGAGCTTAACAGCCTTTTTGAACATGCGCCGGGCTTTCATCTTTTTTCCATCCCTTGCCAGGAAGTCCCCATATATCGAATAAGATTTGGCCTCCTTTGGATGCGCTTTTACTAAAAGGTCCAGAAGCTCATAAGCTTCTTTTTTCAGCTCAGCGTCTCCACGAGAGCGGGAGAAATAGCTCAGAAGAACTTTGACCTTCCGGTCCACTCCCAAACTTTGACTTCTATAAGCCTTTTTGAGATGATGAATGGCTTTTTGTTTTTTCCCGTTCTTCCGATAAAAGCGAGATATAGAGAGATGGGCTCTCCCATTGTCGGGGTCTTGATCGAGCAAACGGTCGTAGGCTTCCCGAGCTTTTTCCGGCTCATTCATTTTCTGGTAAAGCTCGGCCATAACCCCGTAATACTTAGCTTCATTGGGATAACGCTCGACGAGTTCCTTTACTTCCTGAAGAGCCTTCTCATGATCCCCGATCCTTTGGTAGAGGCGCTGTTTTTGAAGGTGGACCCGAGGGCGTAAACCCATCCGGCTTTCGATCGAATCGTACACGGATATGGCCTCACGGTGTTTCCCTGCCCGGATCAAAGCGTCCGCATATTGGTAAGAGAGTTTTAATTCCGGATCATCCCGATCCAAAAGGTTTCGATAAACAGCCGCGGCCTTTTCATAAGAGCCGTATTCAACATATAGCTCGGCCAGCAATTTTTGATACCATTCATTCTCGGGATCCATGGCCGCAGCCATCTTAGCATGCTTCAAAGCTTTCGAGCGCTCTTTTTTCTCCCTGAGGATCCGGGCGATCTCATAATGAGCGGAGGGGAGGGCCGAATCGATCTCAAAGGCCTTCCGGAACAAATGGAGGGCCCTATCCTTGTTCCCGATCATCTTCTCTTTGTTGGCATCGATCAGGATGCTCTTTAAACGCATGGAGTCCTTTTGGGTCAAGGATCCTTTCTGTTCGGGAATATCCACAGAAAGCTCATCCTCCCCACTACTCCCCCCCATACCTGAAAAGACCCCACAAGAGGAAAGCAGGAAAAGAAGGGAAAGGGAGTAAAGCAATGACCGGTATGGGGAAAGACTGGACACGCGTCAGGACCCTTTTATCTCATTATAATCCCCTATGCTCAAGTCTTTAGGAGGGACATCGTATGCGGCATGATTTCCGATCATGGAATTCTCAATGTTGGCCCCACGTAGGCTACTATTGGCCTGAACGATGGAATTACGGATCACACTTTGCTGAACGCGGGTCCCTTCCCCGATCGAAACGTGAGGACCGACCACGCTATTTTCCAATACCACTCCCTTTCCAATGTAACAGGGTGGAACGATCACGCTGTTGGAATTCTCATGATCGGGGGAGATCAACTCTTCGTCTTTTTTGAATTCCAGAACGCGCTGATTGGTATGAACGGTGAGATCTTTCTTTCCACAATCCAGCCACTCATCGACCTGCCCGGCTTCGAAGCGCACCCCCTGATCTTTCATCCGTTCCAGGGCATTGGTAAGCTGATATTCCCCTTTCTCTTTAATGTCATTGTCCACTAAATATTGGAGTTCTCGCTTCAAATGAGCCGCATCCCGGAAATAATAGATCCCGATGATGGCCAGGTCCGAAGGAGGGTCTTGAGGTTTTTCCACCATATCGGTTATATAACCCTCATCATCGAGGGTCACAAGGCCAAAGGAAGAGGGATCGTCCTCCACCTTCTTCACCCACACAACCCCATCCGTGTCTTCGTCCATTTTCAGATCGGATCGGAAAAGCGTATCGGCAAAAGCCACGACCACCTTCCCATCCAAACGGTCCCCGGCACAGAGCACAGCATGAGCTGTTCCCAGGGCCTCCTCCTGATAATGGATAGAGGCTGAAGCCCCCAGACCGGAAGCGATCTCCCGCAACTTATCTTCTACTTCTTCCCCAAAATCACCGATCACATATGCGACCTCTTCGATCGGCTCTTGGCAAACAGAAGCAATGTCCTCGACCAAACGCTGCACGATAGGTTTTCCGGCGATCGGGAGCAGGGGTTTGGGAACAGTAAGGGTATGAGGACGCATCCGCTTTCCCACTCCCGCCATTGGTACAATGATCTTCATGAACGAAGCTTTGATTCCTTTCTATTTCGCAAGAAAGAGCAAAAATAAAGCATTGGGAGATCAAGCCTTCAGGGAAAGCTTACTCATTCAGTGCGGATCCTATGCTAGAAAAGGATGCTTTATTTCGAGTATGGAGTCCCTATATTTGAGAGCGATGCGTTGTGCTCCTTTATCTCAATGCTCATCGATCCCTCTTATGCTCCTCTTTCTTTTGATCACAGGGGGAAAGAGCGTTCGATCCCAATCGGGTCCGGATAAAGGATCGCCAAAACTCGATTCGCTTCTCGAAAAGGCCACCCGTTTTCGTTTCTCGAAACCGGAACAGGCCAAAGAATTAAGTCATCGAGCCCTCGAGCTCGCTAAGAAAAAAGGGCAGCTCAGGGGAAGGGCAAGGGCTATCGAGCTCTTGGGCGAGCTGAACTTATTCCAGAACCATTTATCGTTAGCAAAGACCCGCTTGAAGCGAGCGGACTCCATCCGAACCCTTATGGAGGACCCCACGGGGAAGGGAAAGCAAAGGCTCGAGACCGGTTTGATCCTTCTCAATAAACACAAGTTCCTCAAGGCCGACAGCCTCTTTAAAGAGGCAGCTTCGTATTTCGAAAAAGCAGGTCGGATCGAGCAACTCGGGCGAAGCCATTATTTCCGGGCCAAGGCCTATTATCACAAAAACCTTTTTCCCAAGGCCCTAAAAGAAGCTCACCGGGCCCTCACCCTTTACGATTCGATCGCTGCTCCGGAAGGGAAAGCCTTGGCTTATCGGAACATCGGAGAGATCCATTGGGCGCAGGAGAACGAGGATAAAGCGATGGAAGCTTACCAGGAGGCGGCCAATTTCTTCGAAAAGGCTGGCAATGATGCGGGGATAGCCAGTGCAAAGGACCTTATGGGTGAATATTACCTCCATAAGAAGAAAATAGATTCCGCTCGCCAATGTTACTCACGAGCTCTGGAACTCCGGAACGAAAAGGGAAAGCAATCAGCTTATTCGCGGGCGAACCTTGCAAGAGCCCTTTTTTGGAAGGAAAAGCTCGATAGCAGCGAACAACTGGCCCGGGAAGCTCTGAAAGTCTTCGAGCGATTTCGCGATCCGACCGGATCGATCCAGACGAACAGGATACTCGGAGATATTGCGCAAAAGCGGGGGCAGCTCGATAGTGCTCTTCACTATTACCGGAAGGCGCTCCCGAAAGCCAAAAGGATCGATGATTTTGGGGCGACTGCCGGCCTTTATCGTTCCATCGCCAAGATCTACGATCGAAAGGGGAGGGGAGGAAAAGCTTATGAAACGTTGAAAAAAGCTTCCACCTACGAAGATTCCCTCGCCCTGAAAGAACAAAAGAAGAAGATGGCCGAGCTGACCGCTAAATACGATATGCGGGAACGGAAGAAAGAATTGAAACTGAAAGAGGCCCAACTCAAGAGGAATCGTTTACGCTTAGCCTTGGTCATGGGCGGTTTGGCCTTGGTGGTCCTTTTCTCCGGATTCCTCTATTACCAAGTCCGGCAAAAGAAAAAGGCCAACACGGCCTTGGTCCAAAAGAACCATTTGATCGAAGAGAAGAACCGGGAGATCCTTCAGTCCCTTCGCTATGCGAGCCATATCCAGAGCGCCGTCCTTCCGGAGGAAGAACGAATAAAAGAAAACATCGGCTCCGGCTTCGTCCTCTTCAAACCCAGGGATATGGTCTCTGGGGACCTTTACTGGATGGAGGAAGAGCAAGGCCTTTTCTTTTTCGCGGTGGTCGACTGTACCGGTCATGGAGTTCCCGGAGCCCTTATCAGCATCCTTGGGCACAATGCGCTCAACAAAGCCATTAAGGAAGAGCAGTTGCAAGACCCGGCCGATATCCTTTCCTTCCTCGATCAACAGTTGAAACAGACCCTGGGCAAGCAAAACCAGGGCATGGAGTTAAGGGACGGGATGGACATCGCTTTGTGCTGCTACGACCCCCAGAAGCAGGAGCTGAGCTTTGCTGGAGCGGTCGAACCCCTTTATCTGCTCAAGAAAGATGCAGACCGGATCGAAGAGTACAAAGGGGACCGACAACCGGTAGGCGGGATCCTTTCGGAAAGTGAGGGGAAAAAGCTCTTCACTTCCCAAAAGTTCGCCCTGCAGGAAGGAGATCGTTTTTATATCTTTTCGGACGGTTATCCGGATCAATTCGGTGGGGAAAAAGGTAAAAAGCTCAAATACAGCAAATTCCGGAACATCATTTTGGAAACTGCGGATGTGTCCGACCTGAGGGAACAAAGAGATGCTTTGGACAAGCGATTCGAGAAATGGCGCGGGGAACACGAACAAGTGGACGACGTGTTGGTGATCGGAGCTAGGGTCTGATAGGGGATTTTGAAAACAAACGAGCTCCAAGATCTCCTTATATTTGAACCCAGTTTTAAGCCCTTTAGCGATGAGCACGAAAAAGATCCTGGTACCCACTGACTTTACAAAAGCCGGAAAATGCGCTGAAAGCCACGCTTTGCGCACAGCACAGATCGTGCACGGAGAAGTTTATCTCCTTCACATCGTAAAGGAACGGGAGGATGTTGAAGAAGCACGCAAAAAGCTCGACCAAGAGGTCCAGGAGCTTAAAAAGGACCATTCCGTCGAGATCCATCCCATGGTGCGTGTGGGGACCATCTTTGAGGATATCGGGGATGCAGCTACGGAAGTGGAAGCTGACCTGATCTTCATGGGGACCCATGGCATGAAAGGCATGCAATACCTATTGGGGAGCAATGCCCTGCGCGTGATCAAACACTCTTCCGCCCCTTTCATCGTGGTCCAGGAAAAGGATATCGATCCGAAGGGTTATGATGACATCGTGGTCCCCTTGGACCTGAGCCAAGAGACCAAACAGAAACTCGATATTACGGTCAACCTGGCCAAATACTTCGATTCCAGGATCCATTTGATCACCCCTACGGAAACGGATGAATTCCTCAAGAACCAATTGGACCGGAATCTCCATTTCGCCGAGAACTTTTTCAAGGAGAACGGCGTGGAGTATACGACCAAGATCGCGAACGAAAAAGCTTCCAACTTTGTGAGCCCCATCGTTCGTCACGCGAGTGAAAAAGATGCGGATCTGATCACCATCGTCAATCTTAAGGAGAACAGCCTCTTGGGAGCTTTTGCCAGTTCAGAAGAACAAAAGCTGATCACCAACGAAGCTCAGATCCCTGTTATGGTGCTCAATCCCCATCAAACCACCGATCCGTCCAGCGTGAGCTTCTCCACAGAAGGAGGGTGAAAAAGCTTATTCTTCAGCGGGGCCTTGCTCGTTGGCCTCTGCTTCCATCTTGGCCAGACGTTCCTCGATCTCACGAAGGTGCTCCAGTTTTTTCTTACGACGGAGGTTGATGGCCGACTCCGTAAAATAATGATGCTCCCGAAGGAAGCTCACCTGTAAGCGGTCCCATTCGATCATGCTTTGGATCTTTCCTCGCTCCATCAGCTCTTTTCTCAACTTATCGGCGATCTCGTGAAAATCCTCTCTTCCCAGATAATCGAGGTCCGCATCGCAAATGATCTCTTCTAAGTGGTTCTTGGGCTTCGGCGGGACCTGGGTCGCATGGATCATGGAGGCCACCTGGTCCAATTGCTCCTCCGTATACCCGTAATTAGGCAGCATTTCTTTCGCCATTCGGGCCCCGATCCACTCGTTGTTCTCATATTGCTCCACAAAACCAGCATCGTGGAAAAGGGCTGCGGTCTTTAAAAGGAAGAGGTCTTCGCCTTCGATCCCTTCCATGAAAGCCAACCTTTCCACTGCTTGGCACACATCTTCCGTGTGTCGAACATCATGATAATAAAGGTTCTCAGGGAGTTCTTTGCGCAACTTTTTCAGCAGGGCTTTCTCGGCTTTTCGGTAATTGATCTTGCTGAAGAAGTGAAGGTTCATATACTCCCAGAAGGCCTCGTTGGGCTCTTCACCTTTTCCATCCACCGAGAGTTCCGGTTTAATGCGGTCCACGAAGAACATGTCGATATGCCCCTTGTTCTTGGCATGAACCTTACCCCGGTAGGTACATTCGAAAAAGGGCTCGATATAGCTATAAGTGGACCCTGAGATGTTGACCTTTCCGACTTCTCCGTTGGATTCCATTCGAGCGGCCACGTTGACCGTATCCCCCCATATATCGTAGGCGTAACGCTTGATCCCGATAACACCTGCGATCAGTTCCCCCGTATGGATCCCGATCCGGAGTTCCCAATGATCTTCATCCTTGTTCTCGAGGCGATTCCTTTGCTTCTGCATATAGCGCTGGATCTCCATGCCAGCGAGCACCGTATGGATCGGATTGGTCTTGTTACGGATAGGGATCCCCCCAGCGCACATATAAGCATCCCCGATGGTCTTGATCTTTTCCAGTTCCCAGCGCTCGATGATCTGATCGAACTTGATGAAATAACTGTCGAGCCGGGCCACTAATTCCGTGGCCTTCATTTGCTCGGCGATCTTGGTGAAGCCTTTGAAATCGGTGAACATCACTGTTGCCATCCGATAATGCCTAGCCGATGCTCTACCCCCGGTTTTGAGCTCATTAGCCGTATCCTCGGGAAGAAGGTTCACCAATAATTTATCCACCTTGTTCTTTTCTTCTTCGAGGAGGGAACGCTGTTCCTCCACTTTTTCCTTCTCTTCCTCAAGGAGCTTGTTCTGTTCTTCGATCCGTTCTTTTTGCTGGGTCACCTCTTGCGTTCTTCGCCTTACCTCCATTTCGAGCTTCCGCTTTTGGCCCTCGATCAGATTCACCCGATAGCGATAGGCGCCAAAACCGGAGCCTGCTAAAACGAGCAATCCCAAGCCTCTGAACCACCAAGTAGCCCAATAGGGCCTTTCCACCAAGATCTCAAGTTCGGCAGGCTCTTGAGCCCAAACTCCATCGCTGTTACAGCCCCATACTTTAAAGGTGTAAGTGCCCGGGTCGAGGTTCGTATAGTGCGCACTCCGGTCCCTTCCGGCCTCTACCGTGTCTTTATCGAAACCTTCGAGCAAATAGCGATAGCGGTTCTTCTCGGGTTGAGAATAATGAAGGGCCGCGAACTCGAGGGTGAAGTTGTTCTGATCCGGAGAAAGCACGATCCGCTCGGTCTCTTCGATATCCTGCTCGAGCACTCCCCCTTTTTTGGGCCTTTCAGCCACATTAAAGAGTTTGAGCCGGGTGAACACCATTTCGGGGGGATAGGGGTTTTTTTCGAGCCGGGAAGGATGAAAGGCGTTCAACCCGTTGATCCCTCCGAAAAAGATCTCCCCGGAATCGGAACGATGATAAGCTCCGATATTGAATTCATCGCTCTGAAGGCCATCGCTTTTTTCAAAGACGGTGAACTCTTCCTTCTCCTTATCGAAACGACAGATCCCTCGATTGGTGCTCATCCACAAATTTCCTTTCTCATCCCCGAGAACCCCATAGACGACGTTGTTAGGAAGTCCTTCTTTTTCCGTATAGTGCTCCACATGACCGCTCTCAGGGTCGAAGCGATTCAAGCCTCCTCCATAGGTCCCTAACCATAAATACCCTTTACTGCCCTCCCATATCGACATCAAGCTGTTGGTGTTCAGACTGTTGGGCTGCTTCGGATCCCGTTCGAAGACCTTCAGCTCATAACTTCGCTCGCCGTTCTTTTCGATCACCCGCAGCCGATTCAATCCACCCCCGTCCGTTGCGATCCAAAGATTTCCTTTGGATCCTTTGTGAATATCCCTTACCAGGGAATGCGATAACCTTGCGGTCGCGGAGCTATCGGTGCTGAACAGTTCAAGCTTTCCGCTCTGTGGATCATAGCGTTTAAGACCGGTCCTTGTTCCGAGCCAAAGGATCCCATCTTTTCCTCGGAGGATATTGTAAACCTTGCTCCTTTGGACGCTTTCACCCTTTTTTCTCCTTTCATACGGCATTTTAATATAGCGTGCCGTGGAGGGATCGCTTCCGAGCTCTATCCGATAAAGGCCATCCACACACCCGGCCCAGATCTTTTCCCCAAGACTCAAAGACAGAACGCTCTTATCGTTAACGTCCGGGAACCTTTCGATGGGTCGATCGTAATGGTAGTAATGTCCTTGTTCCCGCTCAAACCGAGTGATCCCTTTTCGGGTCCCCACCCATAGCTCGTTTTCCGAAGCGGTGGTGATCTCCCATACGTTCTTATCGTTCAACCCCTTTTCACTGAGGACATGGGAGGTGATATGTTGAAAGAACTGCTTGTTCGGATCGAATTTGCTCACCCCTCTACGGGAGCCGATCCAAATGGAGCCGGTACGGTCTTCATGGATCGTGTTGACGATGTCGTTCGCCAAGCTTGAGGAAATATAATCCTGGTGCTGGTATTGATAGAAGCGCCTTTGACCGTCCTTTTTATAAGCACGAAGCAATCCCCCACCCGCTGTTCCGAACCAGAGTCGGCCTTTCCGGTCCAGGTGGATCGCCTTGACCACCGGATGAGGAAGTTTCCCCTTTCCTTCTCCGCCTCCGATCCGTTCGAGGATCCGGATCTTGCCTTTTTCCCGAGCCAGCTTAAAGAGCCCTTTATCGGTCCCTACCCACATTTCACTAGCCGATATGGGGTGAAGAGCATGAACAGCCCCCTCCTTGATAGGAGTCGGGAACAGCGCTCCCCGCTCGGGACAATAGAGAAAAAGGCCTTTTCCACTCGTCCCGACCCAGAGAGAATCTTTCCCTTTCCATCGGAGGGTGCGAACGGAAGTCGGAACAGAGAGGGACCCTTTATTGCTCATTCCGGGCGATCTGGCCACTCCACTATCCTTCTTCAGTACATGGATCCCATTATCCTGGGTCGCTATCCACACATTCCCTTCTCCATCCCTTTCCAGATCCTGGACGACCGGATCGAAACCTTCTTCAAAAGGGATGGAATGAAAAGAGCCGGTCCGATGTCGATACCGATCAAGGCCATTTTCCGATCCGACCAGAACATGGCCTTCAGGACCCAGGGCAAGGGAATGAATAAAATTATCGGAAATGGAACCGGAATCGAGCGGGTCCTTTTGATAGACCGTGAATTCGTAACCATTGAAACGGTTGAGCCCATCCTGGGTACCGATCCATATCATTCCCTTTGGGTCTTGTATAATGCAATTGACAGTGCTCTGGGATAGCCCGTTCTGAATGGTATAATGATCGAAGCGGATATCGGGCTTTTCTGCTGTACCTGTTCGAGGGACCAGCAAAAAGAGAACAAAAAGGGTGTGGATCAAGAAGGATGGACCTTCTCTAGGGGATAGCATCGCGATCATTCTACTGCCACCCCGATAACCAGGATATCGTCGATCTGTTCTAGGTCGCCTTTCCATTCCTCGATGGTCCGATCGAGCACTTCCTTCTGCTCGCTCATGGGTTTATCGCTGATGGATATCAGGAGTTCCTTGAAGGGGCGATATTTGAACTTCTTTCCCTTGGGACCGCCGAATTGATCGGGAAAGCCATCGGAGAAAACATAAAGGATATCCCCTTTTTGGACGTCGATATCGATGGTGCTGTAATTGTGATCTTCCTGGCCACCGATCGGGTTCTTATCGGCTTTATATTCCAGAAGCTCTTCATTCCTTACGATGTAAAGGGGGTTATTAGCTCCGGCGAACTGGACCCTACGGTTCTCCTTATCGAGGGTACAAAGAGCCATATCCATCCCATCGTTCACGGATTCCCCTTCGCTCGTGCGTGTGAGCGATTTTGTCGCGGATCGATCGAGGTCGTCGAGGATCTTACCCGCATCTTCGAGCTCGTGTTCGTTCACGGCTTGGTGAAGCCCGTTATGCCCCACCAGGCTCATAAAGGCCCCTGGCACCCCGTGGCCGGTACAATCGACCGCGGCGAAGATCTGTTTCCCTTTCGTTGTCTCTTCGAACCAATAAAAATCCCCTGAAACGATATCCTTCGGCTTGAAAAGCACGAAAGAATAAGGGAGTTTATCCGCGATCCACTCGTCGGAGGGTAATATGGAGCTTTGAAGCCTTTTCGCATAGCGGATGCTATCGGTGAGGTCCTTGTAAAGGCCTTCAACCTTTTGCTTTTGCTCCACCACTTCCTGCGTCCTCTGCCGGACTTTCTCTTCGAGGATCCGCTCGTTCTCTCTAAGGTCGTCCCTCATCTTCAAAAGGGCATGCCCGAGGGTATCGTGGGGGCTCAGGGGTTCGAACTCGTAATCGAAGTTGCCGGCCCCTACCTGCTTGGAGAAATCGGTGGTCCTTTTAAGCCCGTCCACCAGATCGTTGAGAGCCTCCGACATCTCACCGATCTCGTCATTGGTCGGCTTGATCCGATGTTCGGGAAAGATCCCTCGGCCAAGGGACAGGAGGATCCGCTTAAGGTTCTGTACCGGCTGCACGATGGAACGCACCGTGAATATGGCAATGAGGAGGCCTACGATGATCAATCCCACTCCCACATAGCGGACCAGGAATTGAAGGGTATCGAAAGATGCGATCATGTCCCCTCTTACCTCCCTCGTAGCCTTCTTTTGCCGCTGGATCAGATCCTCCAAAAGGGTAATGAGGTTCTCGGTCTTTTGGTGGACCTCCCCCCCGCTTTCCACTTTAGGGAGGACCATGAGGCGTTTGGAAGGAACTTGATAACTATCGAACGATGAGAGGGAGCTTCGAATGGTTTCGTGGACCTCGAAAAGGCTTTTGATGTTATCGTAGATCTGATCGAGGAGTTCTTTCCGTGTTTTATCGTATTCATCCACGTTACGCTCACTCCAATGTGTGGAAAGGCTCTCCAAACTATCGCGGAGTGTGGGCCACTCCCTCTTGATCAACGTATCGAGCTCTTGCTTCTTCTGGTTATCCCTGCGACTTTGAACCAGTCCCCAATAAGTGATGAGCATCTGAGAGCGTACGATCTTCAGCTTCAACTCCTGAAGCTTATCGATCGAAGGGCTATAGATGTTGTTGATACGCCGGTTGATCGAGCGGCTCTTATCCAGGGCATCGTTCGTGAAGAAAAGGACCAGAACGATGAAGAATATAAAGAAACCGAAACCGGTAAAGATCTTTCTCCCTATGGTGAATCGAAAGGGCAAGGCCTTCTATCAGTGTTTTCTTTCCTTAATGATCTTTTTCTTCAATTCCTTGTAGTGCTTGGATTTTTCGTCTTCATTCAAGCTATAGTAAATACCGGATAGGCCTTCGAGAGTCTCCAACCGCTTCGGCCTTTGCTCGTGAGCTTTCTTCATGTAAGGAAGGGCCTTTTTGAATTTTTGAGTGGAGCGCTTTTGCATCTTCTTGACCTTTTTCAGGTCCACATCCATCTGAGTCGGATCCACCTTTTGAGCGATCTGAACGCCCCAGTTGTAATACAAAATGCCTGAATTGTAATTGGCCAAATAATTGGAACTATCCAATCTCAGGACCTCTCCAAAGGCATCGATCGCCTTTTCAAAGCTTTCCTTGTCATGTCCCCTTTGTTTTTCATAAAGGCTCATGTAGACCACTCCCAGGCTATTCTTAAATCCGATGATATCTTTCTTAAGGTCCTTCTCAGCCTTACCGGATTCCTTCATAAGGGATATATAGCGCTCGTAAAGCTGCACAGGCTTTTCGATACGGCTGGTGTCAAGCCGTTTCATGGCATCATTGTAATAAGTTTGGGCCATGTATTTCAGCCCTTTTTGGCAGGCCTTCTTGACCCTTTCTTCTGCTCCTTTCTCGATCGCTTTTTTAAAGGATCCGATGGCTTTTTTCCGGTTCTTGGAACGTTCAGGTTCTTCAGTGGCCTTGAAAAGGTCTTTATAGATGAAGCCCCTGACTTGCCAGGTATAAGCTTCTTTTTTCTCTTTCTTCAGGGTGATCGCGCTATCGATCTTTTCCTGGGCCTCCCTTAATTCCTTATTCTGATAATGCTTAAGGGCCAATTGGGTCGCGCTTTGCCCTAAGGCTCCTGCAGAGAGGAGAAGAAGGGACGATATGAGAACAACGCGCAACATGGTCAATGGACCTTATAGGCCAATTCTTGTAGCTGATTCCCGACCGTAAGCCCGTACTTCTTTGCGTTACCCCGACTCAGCTCGTATTCGAGTTGATTGTTCTTGATGACGAAATTGATCACCGCTCCCCGCCGTAACGCTCCTTGCCTTTCGGACACCAAAAGAGTGCTCCGATCTTCGCTTTTGAGTTGGCTCAAAGAAGAGGTCTCCTCCTTTCCTATAAATAGGATGTTGCAACGGGAACCCACATCATCCGCGCTACTGTATTTTTTGATATCGATGGTCTGATTCCCGATCCGCTTGTCCTGATACTTCTTGCGGAGCTCTTTATAGAGGTTGTCGGAGTCCCCGTCGACCAAAAGGCCGATCGTGAAATCACCTTGTTTATAGGCTCTCGGCCAATCGACAAGCTTGGTGAAACTAAAAAGGTAGGCGGCCTTATAGATCGATTTCGTGTCCTCCTCCTGGTTCTGAGCATAGAGGCTGATACTTCCCAGCAAGAGGGAACAAAGAAATATGGGAAGTAATTTTCTCAAAACCACGTTCAGAGGACCTAATGATCGCAATTTAAGAAAACTCCGTCCATCGGACGGAGCCTTTCTCCTCCCAACTTCATACCGATCGTATAAGACCTATTGAAGTTCGGAGCGATAACGAGAAAGCTGCAGGGACTTACTCGTTACCCCCGTTGCCCCCTTCATCTCCGTGTTTGAAGTTCTCCAGATCGCGGTCGAACAGGTAAAGACCTGCTTTATCGTTCCCGATCATATTAAGCTTATCCAGGATGTCCCGAGCCAGGGATTCTTCTTCGATCTGCTCGGAAACGTACCATTGCATGAAATTGTGGGTGGTATAGTCTTTCTCATCAAGACATTTCTCGACGATGTCATTGATATGCTCCGTGACTTGGATCTCATGGTCCAAGACCTTTTGAAAGATCTTGCCAAGGGAGGTGAACGTAGCATCCGGCTTTTCCAACTGGGGAACGATCGCATGCCCTCCTCTTTCATTGATGAAATGAATAAGCTTCAGCATGTGCTGCCGCTCTTCATCGGAGTGTTGGAAAAGGAATTTCGCCGTCCCGCTATAACCTTGTGTTTCTGCCCATGAGGCCATCGAAAGGTAGAACTGTGAGGATTCAGCCTCAATGGCGACCTGAGCGTTGAGAAGTTTTTCGATCTTTTTGGAAAGCATAGGATCCTAGGTTTTGATTCTTTGGATCGAAATTACACTTCTTTTGCTGCAAGGGGCAATTTGATTCCCCTAATGATCCGCCTTTTCCTTAACGAAAAAGCAATAAAAAAGCCTCCTTCCACTTCCGTACCTTTACAACACACAATTCGAATATGAGCAATAAACATAAAGGAAAAGGGCAGGGGAAATTCAAGCAACAGCTTCGCGATCAAGTAGAAAAGATCTTATCCGAACAACCCAAGCGGACCTTCAATCCTAAACAACTAGCATCCCACCTCCAATTAAAGACCAAGGACCAACGGAAGGCGCTCGAAAAGGTTCTGGAGCGCATGGTCCGGAAAGAAGAGATCGTCAAGAAAGGAAGGGCCGGATATAAAGCCTCTCCCAAGGTCGCTTATGTGGAGGGAAAGGTGGATATGACCCGAAGGGGATCCGCCTACGTTATTTCGGATGAACTCGAGAGCGATGTTTTCATCGCCCCTAAAGACCTTTCAACCGCTCTCGACGATGACCGGGTGAAAGTGCATCTTTTTGCACGGAGCAAAGGAAAGAACCCTGAAGGAGAGGTCGTGGAGATCCTTAAAAGGGCACGTGAGTCTTATGTGGGAACCTTAGAAGTGAAAAAAGATTTCGCTTTCCTCATCCCGGACCACGAGAAAATGCACGTGGACATCTACATTCCCCTTGATCGGCTTAATAAAGGGAAAGATGGGGAAAAGGCGATCGCAGAGATCACGGATTGGCCCCCCGAAGCATCAAGTCCCTTTGGACGAGTGATGCAGATCTTAGGAGCTCCTGGCGATCATGAGGTCGAAATGCATTCCATCCTCGCCGAATACGAGCTTCCCTCGGACTTTCCGGATGAGGTCAAGAACAGTGCTGAAAAGATCCCGGATGAGATCCCTGAAGAAGAGCTCCAAAAAAGAAGGGATATCCGGGAAACACCCACATTTACCATCGATCCGTATGATGCCAAGGATTTCGACGATGCGATCAGTTATCGCCGGACCGAGGAAGGGCTCCATGAAGTAGGGGTCCATATCGCTGATGTTTCCCATTATGTGAGACCGGGATCCACCGTTGATCAGGAAGCATACAAGCGAGCCACCTCCGTTTATTTGGTCGACCGGGTGGTTCCGATGCTCCCTGAACACCTTTCCAACGGTGTTTGCTCTTTGCGCCCGGAAGAAGATAAGCTCACTTTTTCAGCCATCTTTCACCTTAACGACGCCGGGAAGATCGAAAAGGAATGGTTCGGTAAGACCGTTTCCCGTTCGGATCGACGTTTCACCTACGATGAAGCTCAGGAGATCCTCGATGGAAAGGTGCAAGGGCCCTTGAAAGAGGAACTCCAACGAGTGAACGAGCTCGCAAAAACTCTTCGCAAAGAACGAGTGGAACATGGCTCCCTGGAGATCGAGAGCGAGGAGGTGAAATTCGAACTCGATGAGGAAGGGCGACCTGTAAGCATCGTTCCCAAGGTCATCAGAGAGGCCAATCAGCTCATCGAGGATATGATGTTATTGGCCAATCGTCGGGTAGCTGCTCATATAGGAGCTAGGGAAAAACCCAAACCCTTTATTTATCGAGTCCATGATACCCCGGACGAGGAGAAACTAAAAGTCCTCAAAGAGTTCGTGGGCAAATTCGGCTATAAGCTCCATTTCAAACCCGGAAAATCAGCTTCTTACGCGATCAACAAACTGCTCCACGACATTAAAGGGTCCTCAGAGGAAAGCGTGATCTCCTATATGGCCATTCGATCCATGGCCAAGGCGGTCTATAGTACGGACAACATAGGACATTACGGACTCGCTTTCGAATACTATACCCATTTTACCTCGCCCATCCGTCGATATCCCGACCTTGAGGTCCATAGAGACCTCCATCGGTTCCTCCAAGAAGGAAAGACCGCCGAAAAGGACGACCTGGAAGAAATATGTCTTCATGCTTCCGAAAGGGAGGGCAAGGCGACCGAAGCCGAAAGGGATTCGATCAAGTATAAACAGGTGGAGTACCTGAAGGACAAAGTGGGGGAAAGCTTTCCTGGGATCGTTAGCGGGATCACCGATTGGGGACTCTTCGTAGAATTAAAGGAAAGCAAGTGCGAAGGGTTGATCCGCTTGCGCGATATCGACGATGACCTCTATTATTTCGACCAAAAGAACTACCGGATCATCGGAAATCGAACAGGCCGGCAATTCGATATAGGGGATGAAATAGAAGTCCAGGTGACAGCTGTGGACCTGAAGAGGAAAGAGCTGGACCTGAAACTATTGAGTGAAGAGGGGGAATAAGGAAGCGATCAGATCAGATTGATCCGTTCCTGGAGGGAATCCTTGTAAGCTCCTCCGACGGGGATCGTTTTCTTATCCTCCTGGAGGATCACGTGGTTTTGTTCGATCCGATCGATCTTATCGAGGTTAACGATATAGGACCGGTGAACCCGTAAAAAACGATCGGTAGGGATCTTCTTTTCGATATCCTTCATCGTGGAATGCACGGTATATCGGGTTTCCTTGGTATTGATCACCACATAATCCTTCAGGGCTTCGATGAAATAGACTTCATCGGCATGGAGCTTGACCAAGCCGTGCTTGGATTTAACGAAGATCCGGTCACCGGGATCCCGACTGTCCATGATCTGATAAAGGAGGTCCCGTTCTTTTCGTACTTCGCTTTCCCTACCGTGCTTATAGAGGGCCATCTCGATGGTGGTATGGAGGTCGACCTCTTTAAAAGGTTTGATGATGTACCCATAAGGTTCCGTGACCTTGGCTTTGGAAAGCGTATTCTCATCCGCGTAGGCCGTCAAATAAATGACCGGTATATCGAGCTTGGAGCGGATCTCTTCGGCAGCTTCAACACCGGTCTTCTCCCCCTTGAGCATGATGTCCATAAGGACCACATCCGGATGCTGCTCCAGGGATAAGGTGACAGCATTCTCACCCGTTGGAGCTGTTCCGAGTACTTGGTAACCGAGTTTTTCCAGGCTTTGCTGGATATCCTTAGCTACGATGCTCTCATCTTCTACAATGAGTACCTTGGTCCTTGACATTCAGAACAGTCTTAGGGTCAGTGTTTATCAAAGGTAATCAAATACTCGGTGCCATTATCCCGTTTTAAACTGATTTCACCCCCTAATTGGTCCAATAAAGAGGACACTAATTGAAGGCCTAAACTATCGGATTCCCCTACCTTATAACCTTCGGGAAGACCGATGCCGTTATCAAAGATCCGTAAACGGACCTCTTCTCCTCCATCCTCCTTTTCCTCGCAATGAACCCCGATATGGACCTTCCCTTCATTCCTTCCGGAGAAAGCGTATTTTAGAGCGTTCGATACAAGTTCGTTGATGATAAGCCCACAGGGGATCGCTTGATCCAAGTTCAGTTCCACATTCTCCATGTCGTGCTCGAGTTCAATGTGGGTATCCTTTTGTTGGTATGAATGGAGCAGATTCCTGCTCAGCTCTTTGATGTATGGGGCCATATCGATCGAATCGAACTCATCGGTTCTATAAAGGCTTTCGTGGATAAAGGACATCGAGCTGATCCGATTCTGGCTCTCCCTGAGGATCTGGATGGTATTGGGGTCTTCTACGAAATTGGATTGAAGGTTCAAAATGCTGGAAATGACCTGGAGGTTGTTCTTGACACGATGGTGAACCTCCCGAAGAAGCACCTCTTTTTCTTTCAGGGAACGCATCAATTCTTCCTCGTTCTTCTTGCGCTCCGTGATGTCCTCGAAAACGGTCACAAAGTAGGCGGGATCCCCGCTTTTATCCTTGACCAGAGCGACGGTCACGTTCAGATCGATCAAGGAACCGTCCTTGTGATAATATTGCTTTTCAAAAGAGACCCGTTCCTCTTCCCCATCGAGCAGCTTTCGCCTGAAATCTTCGCTCTTGGCCTTATCCGAAGGGACCGTTAAGTCCTGGAAATGCATGTTTTGGAATTCCGCTTCGGAATAACCGGTGATGGAACAGAGCTGTTGATTCGCATTGATGAAGTGCCCTTCGAGATCCACCTGGGCGATCCCGATATAAGCTTGGTCGTAAATAGCCCGGTATTTTTCTTCGCTCTTTCGGAGTTCTTCTTCAGCTTCTTTGGTCTCGGTAATATCCCTCGATATTCCCATCGATCCGATGGTCTCTCCACTGTGATCCTTTAGAGCTGTAGCCGCTAAATAGGACAAAAAACTGTTCCCTTCATTGTCCACGTTCCATATTTCCCCTGTGAATCCCCCTTCTTCTTCGATCTCCTCGATCACCTTTTGACGGTCCGATCGGTCGAAGAAAAGCCTTTCGATCTCAAGGCCGATGACCTCTTCACGGGAGTAGCCGAATTCTGTCTCCGCTGCATCATTGAACACGGTGATATACCCATCTTTATCGGCTGCGATGATCATGTCCAATGAACTATCGATGATATTCCGGGTGAATTCTTGGGAATCCTGAAGCTTTTGATGGGTTTGTTTGTGTTCTTCGATCTCTTTTTCCAGCTGTTTGTTATACTCCTCGGCCACTTCTGCCCTTAAGCGCTGTCTTTCAAGCTGTTTTTCGCGTGTAATATCCCGAAATGCCGCATAGAACACCTTTTCTCCCTGATATTCCACCAGATCCAATTTCGTTTCCAGTTCGATCTTTCCTCCTTCTTTGGGAAGCTCTCCAGTAATCTCGATGAAGGGAAGATCCTCCCCGTTCATCACCCGTTCCATTCGTTCACGGATGAGCTCGTGATGCTCGGGATCCACGTAATCGAGGACATTCTGCGAGTGAAGCTCCTCTACGCTTTCGATATTGAAAAATTGGCGAGCTCTTTCGTTCAAATAGAGCACTTCATCCTTTTTAAAAAGGAGCGCTCCATAGGGGGAATTCTCGAATAGATCGCGGTAACGGGATTGGCTGAGTTCCAAACGTTCCTCGTATTCCACCCGCTTACTGATATCGGTGATGAAGCCTTCCAGTATAGTAATACCGGTATTTTCATCGACACCCACCGCTTCGCCCCGTTCCCACAATGTTTTGATGGATCCATCCATCGCTTTCACCCTGTATTGAACGTCGAAGCGTTCTCCTTTCGCTATGGCCTTTTGGACCTCTTCCCATACCTGTTGCTGATCCTCTTCATGGATCAATTTTCCATAGCTGTATACTCGATTATAGATAAGCTGCGCAGGAGCGATCCCAAGGATCTCTTGGCATCCTTGGCTGATGAACTCCATCGTCCAGTCCGGATCGTTGTAACAGCGATAAGCGATGCCCGGCAGATTCCCTAAAAGGGTGGACATAGCCCTTTCCCGTTCCCGAAGTTCCTCTTCGATCCGCTTCCTTTCGGTGATGTCATGGACGACCGTTACACGCACCTGCTCTCCATGATAGGGGAGGAACTCCCCCTGTGCCTCCACATGGATCTCCGAACCATCCCGTCGAAGCCCTTTGGCTTCCACCAATTCGTTCCCTGCCTCTCCGGATACTCGCTCTTGGACCAACTTTTGATGTTCAGGAGGTACCAAGCTTTTAAGATCCTTACCGATCAATTCTTCCCTTCTGGTATAATCGAAGATCTTGAGGAACTGATCGTTGATATCGATGATCCGCCCATCTTTGCTCATCACGATCCCTTCTACTGTGAATTGGGAAAGGAGCCGGAAACGTTCTTCGCTGTCCTGTAACTCCTTCTGGGATTCGATCCATTTGGATATATCCCGGAAAAGCCCGACCACATAATGTTCACCCCTTAGTTCGAAAGCCCTGGCGTTAACTTCAACAGGGATCCGTTCTCCCTCCGCGTCGATCAAAGCGGAGTCTTCGTTGATGAGAGAAGGTTGGGAAGCTGTTTCGCTCCTATGGAGCAATTCCTTCAAAGGGTCTTCTTTTCCTGCAGGAAAGAATGATTGGAGCGGCTGATCCAGTAGCTCGTCTTCTTCTTTTTTCAAAAGCTCCTTGGCACTCCGGTTCACATTCACGATATTCCCGCTTTCCCACTCCCAAACAAAGATGGCATCGACCGCAGCATCGATCAAGGTCCGGTAGCGTTCTTCGCTATCCTTAAGGGCTAAATTGAGCTCTTTAAGCTCTGTTATATCGATGATCGTTCCATCGATGTACTGCAACTCTCCATCCTCCCCCCATAGAGGGGAAACGTTCTCAATGAAATACTTGGTCCTTCCATCCTTTAGGGTCACTCTACTTTCATGGCCTGTAAGACCTTGATTCTCTTCGACCATCTTGACGAACTTCCCCTCATCCGTTGAGCTTTCGTAAGTTTCATTTACACGCTTTCCGAGGAGTTCTTCCTGATTATCGTAGCCGAGCATTCGGACAAAAGCACTATTACAGGAAAGGATCGTCCGATCCGGGGTGGTTCGGAAAACCCCTGCAAGATTGTTCTCGAAAAGGTTCCTGAAGTGCTTTTCCCGTTGAATAAGCCTCCGCTCCACCACTTTTTGTTCAGTAACATCGCGGAAGATCCCCATATTCTCCACGTGCTTCCCTTGCTGGTCGAATAGAGGATAGATCTTCTCTTCAACCCATTTTTGCTGAACCTTCCCCTTAGGGGTGATGCGATAGCTTAAAGAGGTCGCTTTTTTCTCTTCTTGTAGAAGTTTATGGGCTCGATCAACTTTGGAGCGATCCTCGGGATGGATAAAGGGGGATAAACCTCCGTTTTTGCTCAGCTCGAGAAATTCACTGGAATCGATCCCGAAAAATTCCTCGATGCGGGGACTTACATAGATCGGGTGCCAGTTTCCGTCCGGTGAAATGCCGGTATGATAAACGACCTCGTCCAGCCGCTCCAGAACTTGGACGTTGTTCCTCGCATCACTGCTCGTTCCTTCTAAATTTTTTGGAGCCTCAGGAATGGCTTCCTGCTCGGGCTTCTGAACGTGAACTGCGAAAAAAAGCTCATCTTTCCCGATGAAAAGAGGATGAATGTTCAAGAACAGCTTTTGCTCGAACCCTTTTAAGAGAACAGGATCGGTTCGATAGCATCCGTTCTCCAGGATCAGCTCATAGATCTCCTTCCAGGATCGCTCCGAGCTAAAGCAGTCATCGAAGAGTTCGTTCCGAAAATGCTCCGTGGAAATACCGAAGCTTTCCTCCATCGAGCGATTAAGATCCTCTATGCGCCCTTCCTCAGCTTCTATTAATAAAATAGGGCCCTTGCTGGTCTTGAGATAGGATGGAAGCTCAGGAAAAGTCCCTTCCTCTTTCATGGGCTACTGTTCGTGATAGAAGGAAGATCGAGCTCCGGTTCGATCTTCTGGCCATCGATCCGTTTTTCGACGCCTTGCTCGTATTCGATCGTCAAAGCTACTTGACCGTTCTTATGGTAACGTTTCCACTTTCCATGCCTCATTCCCATTTCATAGGTCCCGACCAACATCTTGCTCCCATCGGGATAGAACCAAACGTGTTTCCCTTTAGGGGTCCCATCCAAGTATTTTCCCTTAAAGCTCAATTCACCGGTCCGTTTGTGATAATGTTTCCAAACACCATCCTTTCTTCCGTCCACATATTCCCCCTTCTCGATATGATCACCGACCTCGAAGGTCCATTTTCCGTTCTTTTTTCCCTCAATGTACATCCCCTTAGAGATCACTTCCCCGTTTGAAGCATATTCAACGGACTCTCCATCTTCTTGACCGTCCTCGTAATTTTCCTTCCGATGAAGGTCCCCATTCTTGTAAAACCACTTCCAAACGCCTTCTTGTTCCCCCTTATCATAGGACCCTACCTGTTCCTTTTGACCGGATCGATAATAGTAGGTCCATTCCCCCTCCTTTTTCCCATCGACGTATTTGCCTTCTGCTCTTTTCCCCCCTTTTGGATAATAATGGATCCACTTTCCCTGGTAATAACCTTGATCATCGATACGTCCAACACCGGTCAGGTTCCCATTGACGAACACCTTGGTCTTGTCGATCTCTCCGTTCTCCTTGTAGAACTTATGGATGCCGTGTTTGGACCCATCCGGTTTATAAGTTCCTTCTCGTTTCAAGCTCCCATCCGAGTAGAATTCTTTTTTGGTCTCCAATACCAGCAGGTCCTCTGAGTTCTCAAGGCGTTTTCCATTGTTGAATTTGCGTACTTCCTGCACCTTCCCTTTCTTGGTGTAATACTTGAAGATCCCGTGTTTTTTGCCGTTCTGGTAAAAACCTTCCCATTTCACCTGTCCGTTGGGATAAAATGCTTTCCAAGGCCCCGTCTTTTGAGCACTATCGTTCATGCGGTTGATAGGCTTTTTCCCCCTTAAGTGGCCTTCTCGATATTCCAAAAGCGTAACCACCCGACCCTTTTCATTGTACCGAAAAGCGGTCCCCTCCTTTTTCCCTTCTTGGTAGGGGATCCGCTTTTTCTTGCTTCCATCCGGAAAGTAGTGATAAGCTATTCCAACCTTGCTCCCATCTTCATAGGGGATCTTTTTAATAAGGAACCCTTCTTTAGCGTATCTTTTCGTAACGCTATCTTTTTTTCCGTTCTGATACCAGATCTCCGCCTTCAGAACCCCGCTTTTTCTATAAAAACGCCATAGGCTATCGAGTTCGCTTCCTTTCCTCAAACCTTCCGATCGCAGTGTTCCATTCGGATAGTAATTCTTCCAATGGCCAACAGGCTTCCCATCCTTCATACGACCCTCGCTAGCCAGTTCCCCGTTCTCATGATAAAAGCGGTTATACCCATTGGGATCGATCTCTTTGTCCCCGTTTTGAGCGGAAACCCCGGATGTACAAAAGAAAGAGATGAGGAGAAGGGAAATGAAGGAAGACGAAGCTTTCTTTTTCAACCGAACCATTATTTAAATGTAAATCTCTTGAGAAAAATGGGCTACCAATATTAGATCGTTGATCGTGTTAAAGATCCTTCCGTTTTTATTGTGGAACGGATCTATTTTAAAAGAGATCGACGATCCTTCAACGATCGAGGAGGATCTATTTTCCGATGTATCACGGATCCCGTAACCTTTTTAACGATCGGTGGAGGCTTGTTGTTGTTGAAGCTTTGATCAGAGGAGTGGAGCTCAAGATCGTTGATCGGCTAGCTGAAAAACGGTCAAAGATCCGGGCTATTTCGATCGGGATCGTTCCAAAGCTTTTCTTATCCGATCTTTTGTAATGGAATGTCATAGCTATCTTTTCCCAAGAAATGAACGATCTTTCGATAAGCTTTTCACGATCCCTCGGTACTGGATGTCCGTAAAACAACTGCGATTAAGGGGTTTTGGCTTTTTAAAGGAACTCCATCGCGCCGATCCAGGATCCTTATCTTTGTCATACTGAAGGCCGTTGGTATGAAAAAGCCCTATCGGATCGCTATCGGAAGTGACCATGCCGGATATGACCTCAAAGAGTCCTTGAAGGCTTATTTGGCCGAACAGGGCTTTGAAGTCCAGGATGAAGGATGTTATTCGGAAGAAAGGGCTGATTATCCCGATCACGCCCACGCTGTAGCTAAAGCTATAAAGGACGGCACTGCGGATATAGGTTGTATTATGTGTGGAAGTGGGAATGGGATCAACATGTCGGCCAATAAATTCGAAGGCGTCCGATCGGCTCTTTGCTGGTGTGAAGAGATCGCTAGATTAGCGAGGCAGCATAACGATGCCAATATCCTTGCTCTTCCGGCTCGTTTCATCCATGCTCACCATGCGCGCTTGATCCTGGAGGCCTTTTTGGGTACCGATTTTGAAGGCGGTCGTCATAAAGATCGGGTGGAAAAGATCGATCCGAGCACCGAGAACGTTGGATGAAGTTCCCCTTTCATTTGAAAGCACCTAGTTTTACCCTTCTCTTTCTTTTACTGTCCCTCCTTTCCCGAGCCCAGATCGATAGCGGTGATCTCGGAGGGATGGAGCCCAGGGCCATCGGTCCCGCGGGAATGAGTGGAAGGGTGACGAGCATCGATGCACGACCTGAGGATCACGACCGTATTTGGATCGGTACAGCTTCCGGTGGTGTTTGGCGAACGAAAAACGGTGGCACCGATTGGACCCCGGTCTTCGATGATGAAAAGCACCTTTCCATCGGGGCCGTAAGCTTGGATCCGGAGAATCCCGATGTGATATGGGTAGGAACGGGGGAAGGCAATCCCCGGAATAGCGTTGCGACCGGTGGCGGTATTTATAAAAGCCTAGATGGTGGAACTACTTGGAAATGCATGGGCTTGGAGCGGACTCAGAACATTCATCGGATCCTCGTTCATCCTCAAGACCCGGATGTGGTGATGGTAGCCGCTATTGGATCCCCTTGGAAAGGTCATGAGGAACGAGGGGTGTATCGAACAGAGAACGGAGGGAAGACTTGGGAAAAAGTCCTTTATAAGGGACCCCATACAGGTTGTGCCGATCTGGTGATGGACCCTGAAAATCCGGATAAGTTCTTCGCTGCGATGTGGGAACATCAGCGTTGGCCTTGGTTCTTCCGTTCCGGGGGAAAGAATTCCGGGCTGTTCGTGACCCATGATAAGGGAGACGAATGGAAAGAGATCGGCCCCGATCAAGGATTGCCTGAAGGCAAGCTCGGGCGGATCGGCCTTGCGATCGCACCCAGCGATCCGGATCGGGTCTATGCCCTTGTGGAAGCTAAAAAGAACGCCCTTTATCGTTCGGATAATGGGGGAGAAAGCTTTAAAAAGATCAACAGCGATGACATAGGGGGGCGTCCCTTTTATTATGCGGACCTCTATGTGGACCCTAAGAATAAGGATCGTCTCTATAACCTTTACTCCATGGTCTCTAAGAGCATCAATGGAGGAAAGGACTTCGAACTTCTTTTGCCCTATTCCAAAGTGCATCCCGATCATCATGCCTTCTGGATCGATCCGCAGGATCCATCGTTCTTGATCGATGGGAACGATGGAGGTTTGGCCATATCAAGGGATTACGGAGAGAATTGGCGTTTTGTGGAGAATTTGCCCCTCGCTCAGTACTATCATATCAATGTCGATAAGCAGCGCCCTTACAATGTCTATGGAGGAATGCAGGACAACGGTTCCTGGAAAGGGCCCGCGTATACTTGGCGTAGGGGAGGGATCCGTAATTCCTCCTGGGAAGAACTCTATTTCGGGGATGGCTTTGATGTGGTGCCGGACCGTTCGAATGAACGCTACGGATTTGCGATGTCCCAAGGAGGGAACCTGGCCCTATACGATCTAAGAACAGGACATACCGAACGTATTAAGCCTCCCGGCCCTGATTCAGTGGAGCTCAGGTTCAATTGGAACGCCGCCATCGCCCAGGACCCACATGAACCCGGGACCATTTATTATGGGAGCCAGTTCGTTCACAAAAGCAGCGATAAAGGCTCCTCTTGGGACACCATTTCCCCCGATCTGACCACCGATGTACCCAGCAAGCAAAAACAGGAGAAGAGTGGGGGGTTGACCCTCGATGTGACCGAAGCCGAGAACCATACGACCATTCGGTCCATCGCTCTGAGCCCCGTAAAGGAAGGCATCATATGGGTGGGTACCGACGACGGGAATCTGCAGCTCAGTACCGACGATGGGAAGGGCTGGAAGGAGTTGTCGGGTTCTTTGCCAGGGGCTCCTGACAGTGCTTATATCGCTCAGGTCAAGGCCTCAGAACACGACCCTTCCACTGCTTTTGTGGTGATGAACGACTACCGACGCGGGGATAGAAGCCCTTATGTTTATAAGACCACCGACATGGGGAAAAGTTGGTCGAGGCTTACGGATGGGAAAAGCGTCGATGTTCCGGTCCGTTCGATCGTTCAGGATCCCGAAGAGCCCTCTCTTCTTTTCCTTGGAGCTGATGATGGCCTCTATTTCAGTTTGAACGGGGGAGCGGAATGGCAAAAATGGACGAGCGGTTATCCCAACGTTCAAACCCGCGATCTGGTGATCCATCCCCGAGAACACGACTTGGTGATCGGAACCTTCGGCCGTTCAGCCTATATCCTCGATGATATTCGGCCTTTAAGAACGCTGGCCAGGAAGGGACCCGCTCTTCTGGAAGACACTTTGAAGCTCTACGATCCCCCGCCCGCTTATATGGTCCAATACAAGCAACCCTCGGGTATGCGCTTTACGGCCGATGCGGTCTTTGAAGGGGAGAACCGCCCCTACGGAGCTCGCCTCACCTATTCGCTTCCCTCGATCGATACCACGCCCCAAGGGAAGCCCAAGAAAAAGGCGATGGTCCATATCCTGACGGAAAAGGGGGATACGATCAGAAGTTTCCGTCAAAAGATCGATAGTGGCATGAACCGCTTCCAATGGCGCTTCAGAGAGGACGGGGTACGCTATCCCAACCGAAGCGAACCGAAAAAAGAACGCTATCCGGCAGGGCAAAAGGTGCTTCCGGGAACATATCGCGTGCTGCTGTGCTACCAAGGGGCCAAGGATTCCACCCTTCTGGAAGTCCATTCCGATCCCCGAAAAAGCTTTTCACTAGAGGATGTTAAGGCTCGGAGAGCTCTTTACCGAGAACATAAAGACTATGTTGAACGTTCCACTGAAGCGGTGGATAAGCTAAGAGAAACGCGTAAAACGATCGAAAAGATCAAGGGGTTCGCTGACCGGATCGAGAAGGACAGCCTCAAAAAGCACTTTCTAGCAAAAAGTGATTCATTGGTGAAAGGGATCGATACCCTTATGAAAGAGGTCGAACGGGAAGATCGGGAAGGGATCCTCCGGAAGGACGAGCTCCTTATCGCCCATCTTCGCCGCGCAGCGTATTATTTGCGTTCTTCGGAAGGGGCTCCGGGAGGAACGCAACGAAAAGTGCATCGAAGGGCCAAGGAAGAAGTCAGGGCATTCCTGGTCGAAGTGAATGCCTTTTTCAAAGGGCCCTGGAACGAATACAAAGAGCTCGTTCAGAACTCCGGCCTTTCCTTTTTCGGAAAGGACTCAAAAAAGATCGAGGTACCGGAGGGAGTGGACGACGAATGACCAAAAACCAGCAATCCATGGATGTAGCCGATCAACGGATCGTTTCCGTCTCCTACCAACTTCATGCAGGGGACCAAGAAGGCCAGCTCGTAGAAGAGGTGAGCAAAGAAGAACCGCTTCGCTTCCTATACGGGGGCGGAAATCTCCTTCAATCTTTTGAAAAGAATGTAGAGGGATTGAACGAAGGGGATTCCTTTGATTTCACCATTTCCAGTGAAGATGCCTACGGTCCTTACCGCGAAGATGCCGTCATCGAACTACCTTATGATGCCTTCCGTGTGGAAGGAGAATTAAGGGAAGACCTCCTCAAAGAAGGGACGCGGGTCCCTATGCAGGATAGTGAAGGCAACTCCCTCGAAGGAAGGATCAAACAGCTGAAGGACGAGAGTGTGGAAATGGATTTCAACCATCCTCTCGCAGGCCAAGACCTTCACTTTTCAGGTGAGGTAGTGAATGTACGAGAAGCGACCGAGAGCGAAAAAGAAGCAGGTTCCCCTCAAGATCAAGATCAAGGGAACAGCTAAGTTTCAGCCTCTCTAAAAAAAGAAAGCTCCCCCAAACGGGGGAGCTTTTCTTTTATATTCCAAGAAGTAATTAAGGAAAGGGTCCTCGATCGGAGAACCCTAAAGGATACATAGGGATCAATCCACCCGACGTACGTCGACGGCGTTCATCCCTTTGCGTCCTTCGCGGAGTTCGAAACTAACGTCGTCCTCGTCGCGGATCTCGTCAATGAGACCCGTAGCGTGTACGAAGTATTCCTCTCCACTTTCCTTTTCACGAATGAAGCCATAACCTTTGGCTTCGTTGAAGAATTTGACTTTGCCTTCCATTGTTGAATGCTGATCTGTGATCGAATCGATTGTTTTAACGAATGGTAAAAATAGGGAAAATTCCGATCCCTGCGCTTTTTTAAAGCGATCGACTTTCCGGCGACTTAAAAAATGGAGGCCTGCAAGGGATCCCATACCTTTGTAGCGCTTTGGATAGGATGAGAAAAAAAGGGATAGCGATACTCGGTTCCACTGGCTCGATCGGTTCTCAAGCCCTCGAGGTGATCGAAGAGCATCCTGAAGCGTTCAGTTTGGAAGTGCTCACCGCACACTCCAATGCCGAGCGCCTTATCGAGCAATCCCTCCGTCATCAACCCGATACGGTTGTTATTAGCAGAGAAGACAAGTATCAGAAAGTAGCGAAAGCGCTTCAGGATAAAGGGATCAAGGTCTTTGCGGGATCCGATGCCCTCGATCAAGTGGTGGAGAAAGATGGCATCGATACCGTTCTTACAGCATTGGTCGGATATGCGGGCTTGAAGCCCACATTGGCCGCCATCGAAGCTGGAAAGGATATCGCTCTTTCCAATAAGGAGACTTTGGTCGTGGCCGGTGAGCTCGTTACCCGTAGAGCGCACCAAAAAGGGGTGGATCTTTATCCCGTCGATTCGGAACATTCCGCTATTTTCCAATGCCTGCAGGGAGAGGATGGCAATCCTGTGGACCGGCTTTATCTGACCGCTTCGGGTGGTCCTTTCAGAGGAATGGGCCCGGATGATCTTAAAAAAGTCACGAGAGCGGAGGCATTGGACCATCCCAATTGGGATATGGGCGCTAAGATCACCATCGATTCAGCGACCATGATGAACAAGGGACTGGAAGTGATCGAAGCCCATTGGCTTTTCGGCATTCCTCAGGAACGGATCGAGGTGGTAGTTCATCCCCAGTCCGTCATCCACTCGATGGTCCGATTTTCGGATGGCATTATAAAGGCAGAATTGGGGGAACCGGATATGAAACGCCCCATTCGCTTTGCTTTGGGTTTCCCTTATCGCCTTTCCACCCAAGAGAAGGGGCTGGACCCCTTTGATTTCCCCGCGCTGAGCTTTGAGCGTGCTGATACAGGAACTTTTCGGAATCTCGGCTTCGCTTTCGAAGCGTTGAGAAAAGGCGGGAATCGACCTTGCATTTTGAACGCGGCGAACGAAGTGGCTGTGGATGCTTTTTTAAAGGACGAGATCGCTTTTCCGGAAATATCGGATCTGATCGGAGAATGCTTGGAAAAGGTGGGAACGGTCGCTCAACCCGGATATGAGGATCTGGTAGAGAGCGATCGGGAAGCCCGTGAACTTGCCATGGATCTTTTGAAAAAAGGACAAGGGCTTCGATCCTGAAGCCTTATCATTGCCCCTTCAAAACCCCTTTTTGAATGGATATCCTGATCAAAGTGCTCCAGCTCCTCTTGAGCTTGTCGATCCTTGTGGTGCTCCACGAGCTAGGCCACTTTATTCCCGCTAAGCTTTTCGGGACCAGGGTGGAAAAGTTCTTCCTTTTTTTCGATGCGGGTTTCTCCTTATTTAAGGTCAAGCGCGGCGACACCACTTACGGGATCGGATGGATCCCCCTCGGAGGGTATGTGAAGCTTTCGGGGATGGTCGATGAATCCATGGACACGGAGCAGTTGGATAAGGAGCCGGAACCCCATGAATTTCGAGCGAAGCCTGCTTGGCAACGGCTGATCATCATGGTCGGAGGAGTGACCGTCAATGTCCTCCTCGGCTTCTTCATCTATGCCATGATCTTGAATTTTCACGGAGAGCGCTATTTGCCGAACGATTCGTTGAAGGATGGTATTTGGGTACCGAGCGATATCGGTAAAGAAGTGGGATTTCGGACCGGTGATAAGATCCTTACGATCAATGGGGATAGTGTCGAGCGCTTTGGAACGGATCTGCAAAGCCGTATGGCAAGTGAAGGGGGAACGGTCACAGTTCGTCGTGATGGCTCCGTTGAACGCATCGAGCTTCCCAAGAACTTGATGGGGATGATGTCCGAAGCACGGGGAGAGCCCCTTTTTATGTACCGTATGCCCTTCTTTGTGGGAGGGGTTCCCGATACATCCATCAACAGTGACCAAGACCTTAAGAAAGGGGACCGTATCGTTTCCCTAGGAGAGAGGGGTATTCGCTACTTCGATCAGGCCCGACCCGTTTTGAAAGAAAATGCGGGGAAGCAGATCGATACTAAAGTAGTGAGAGATGAAGATACCTTGATGAAGGAATTGACCGTGAATGACAGTGGGAAGATCGAGGTTCTGGTCGGAAAAGCTTCTCCCAAGCAATTGGAGAAGCTAGGGGTTTATGAGCTTAAGACGAAGCATTATAGCTTCTTCGGATCCTTCCCTGCAGGATGGGATAAGACCGTCAAGGAACTTTCCCGCTACGCTAAAATGTTCGGCTCGATCTTCATCCCCCAAACTGGTGCCTATAAAGGAGTGGGAGGTTTCGGCACCATCGGCAGTATTTTTCCGGCTAGCTGGGATTGGTTGGTATTTTGGCGTATCACAGCGCTATTGTCGTTGGTCCTGGCGTTTATGAACATTCTCCCCATTCCTGCATTGGACGGAGGACATGTGATGTTCCTGATCTACGAAATGGTCTCAGGAAGGCCCCCGGGACGTAAATTCATGGAGGTGGCCCAAATGGTGGGGATGTTGATCTTGCTAGCGCTTCTCTTGTACGCGAACGGAATGGATCTTGTCAGAGCTTTTGGGGGAGAATGATACTCGATCAGCTACAAATAAGGATCTCGGCCGCTTTTTTGCTCTTTTTCATGACTTCGTTCGCTGCAGCCCAAACGGAAACCCGTGATAGGAGCGATGAGTCGGAAGAAGAGCGTTACACGGTGCCCGATTCTTTGGCAAAAGAACCGGATCCAGGAAAGGTCCTCTTGATCCCCTATGAGCCGAACCGGTACAACAATGAATTGGAAAAGGAGATGAAGGAGGAAACAGGGCTTCGGCTCCGTCAGATCCGAAAAAGGATCCGTTTCGGCCTTGATAATGCCTTTTTAGACCGTCTTCGGGAAGAGCATGAGACCGTTTCCTATATGAGGGAGAACGATCCCGATCGGAACTTCGAGTTAAAGCACCTGTACCGAAGCCTTGCTTATAAATACCGCCCAGTACCTGAGGAAGATATCAAAGGCGGGAAGGAGGATGAGGAGGATAAAGGCCCTCTTGAGCGCTTGTTCGGGGGTTCGGAAGAGGAGAGCGAAAAAGACACCGGGGCGGGAAGAGATGTGATGGAAGAAGGGCAGATCAAAGACCGCCCGGACCAACGCATCCGATATATGGATGCGATGTTCCGTCGAGGAGAAGTCCTCGAATACTTGAGCCGCAAGTATGGGGTCGGTTATCTCCTCTTTATCAATCACTTGGATATAAGACCCAGGAAGGACGAGCCAGGTGAATTGGCAGCTGGTCAACATCAGAACCTCATCAAGGTCCACTATACCATTATGGACCATCAGGGACAAAGGGTCGATGGAGGAGCTTCCTTTGTCAGTTTCCCTTCGGAAGTGAAGGACCTCAACGGCTTGATCAAAGCGTATTTTCCCCAAGCCGCCGATCCGGTTGTATCCGAACTCGAAGTTCACCGAGAAGGTGGCTGACCCTTTCCATGCCCTATTTGGACCCTAATATCACTGTCATCCTTCTGGCCGGTGTGCTGATCGTGTCCTATTTGCTGGACATGTTGGCTAAACGGACGAACGTTCCGAACGTTCTGATGCTGATCCTTTTCGGGATCCTGATCCATCAAGGGCTCGAATGGTTCGATACGGATAATCCGGATTTTTCGACGGTCCTGGAAGTATTGGGGATCGTCGGGTTGATCATGATCGTCTTGGAAGCGGCGCTCGATCTGGAGCTGAGCAAGGAAAAAAGATTGTTGATCCTGAGCTCCCTGGGAGTGTCTTTCTTTTCTCTTATCATAACCTCCGGCGCTATCGCTGCCCTCCTTCATTTCCTTCTGATCGATGAGCTCCTTTCCTCCTTGGTCTATGCCATCCCTCTTTCGATCCTGAGCAGTGCGATCATTATCCCCAGCGTGGGTGGGATGGCCAAGAAAGAAAGGGAGTTCCTCGTCTATGACGGGACTTTTTCCGATATCCTGGGGATCATGTTCTTCTATTTCCTGCTGGAGCATGCCGGGAAAAGCGATTATGCTTCTGTAGCCTTTAGCATTTCCAGCAATATTCTGATCACGATAGGCCTTTCCATCCTGCTCAGTTTCACGCTCATTTATTTTTTCCAAAAAATGAAGAGCCATCTGAAGCTCTTTTTGATGGTGGCCGTGCTATGGCTCTTTTATTCGGTAGGGAAGCTTTTCCACCTTTCCTCGCTTTTGATCATTCTGGTCTTCGGGCTCATCCTGAACAACCATCGCCTTTTCTTCAGGGGCTTTCTTTCCCGTTTGCGCGAAAAGAAAGCGACGGATCGCACCCTTAAAGACTTGCGTTTGGTGACCGTGGAGTCCGCCTTCGTGGTCAGGACCTTCTTTTTCGTCATTTTCGGTATGACGATCCCCCTTTCAAGCTTGGTCGATCTTGAAGTTGCCTTGGTGAGTTTTTTGATCGTCCTGGCCATTTACTCGATCCGCTATCTCATGTTGAAGATCTTTCGGAGGGGGAAGAGTTTGCCGGAGCTTTTTATAGCTCCGAGAGGGTTGATCACGATCCTTCTTTTCAATGTGATCCCTGAGGAATTTCGAAGTGAGGCTTTTAATGAAGGCATCCTCCTTTATCCGATCCTGATCACGAGCATTATCATGGCCGTTGCACTCGTTCGGAACGGTAACAAGCTCGAAACGGTTCCCGGTATGACGGTC
>CAZOSO010000001.1:71955-77875 GCA_964582635.1 uncultured Weeksellaceae bacterium
TGGTTCTCGATAGGCCTTCACATCGACCTTGAGCCTGATTACTTCTAGGCTAATAGCGAGCCTTTACCGGACGTTCATCACCTGTTCTTTGATCCGTTCCAGGTGGTCCTTCATGTCCACGACGATCTGTTGGGTAGGAGCGTGATCGGCCTTTGCCCCGATCGTGTTGATCTCCCGGCCGATCTCTTGGGAGATGAAATTGAGCTTCTTGCCCGACCCTTCTTCGTTCATGACCTGATGGAATTGCTGAAGATGGCTTCTTAAGCGGGTCTTCTCCTCGTTGATGTCCAGGCGGTCCAAGTAGTGGAGAAGTTCCTGTTCGAACCTTTTCTCGTCCACTTCTTCTTGGTCCAGGGTTTCTTTCATCTTTTTTCGAAGACGCTCATGGACCTTTTGTCTCCTCTCATCTTCATAAGGTTCGATCTGGTCGAGCCCTTCTTTGATGGCATGGATCTGCGCTTCTAGATCTTTACGGAGATGCCCCCCTTCTTGCTCCGTGAATTCCTCGAAGGCCTGGAAAGCATCTTCGAGCAGCTTCCAAAGCTCTTCGAGCTCGGAGGAGGAAGCTTTTTGGGAGGAATAGCTCAAAGAATCGGGGATCTGTAGGGCTGCCGAGAGGATCTCGCTCCGATCATCCCCCAGCTCCTCGGCCAAGCTTTCCAGTTCCCGATAATGGGCCCTCAGCACCTCTTTATTGATCTGATAGAGTTTTTCCGTATTCTCCCCTTTCTCTTTCACGGAAAGGTCCACTTTTCCCCGAGGGATCCGTTCGCTCAAAAAGTTCCGGACTTGGATCTCCTGGTCCTGGAAACGGGGGGGCAATTGGACCTTGAGGTTCAATTGCTTGCTGTTGAGAGAGCGAAGTTCGGCTTCGTGGTGATTTTCCCCGATGGTCCTCGAGCTTCGCCCATAACCGGTCATCGAACGCAGCATAGGCTTTCACGCTTCTTCTTTTCTTATTCGATAAATGTACGAACTCGGATTCCGGGGACTTCAAGGATCCTGATGGGAAGAACGCTTATCTTTGCCATCCCTTTTGAGCCGAGGCCATTTCTGTCCTCTCATGACCTACGAAGAAGATCGTATTGCCAAGAAGCTGAACGTAAGGCGGATCATGATCCCGATCCTTCTGGGTTTAGCCGCCGCTAGCTACTTGCTCATATCGAACCTTACCGAAACCCATTTCCAAAAGGTAGGGGAGGAAGCGGGTACCCATCGTTGGGTCGATCAGAACGACAATGGAAAGGTCGATCAACAGAATGCCGCTGAATTCGTCCTCGACAAAGAGGGCGAATACAGGAAGAGAAGTTATCAGGAGATCATCTTCAGCTTGGAGCTCGGTTGGGGAGCCCTTCTAGCTCTTTTTATGGCATTGGTGATGATGCTGGTCCGGGACTTGGCCTATATGTACCGGATCCGTGTCATGACGGATGGAGAGCTCAGCTGGCGTCAAAGCTTCGATGTCATTATGTTATGGGAATTCTCCTCCGCTATCACTCCTTCCATCGTAGGAGGTTCCGGGTTAGCTATGTTCATCGTGAACCGGGAGGGGATCCGGATGGGGAGAAGCACGGCAGTGGTGATGGTCACGGCGATGTTAGATGAACTCTTCTACATTCTGATGGTCCCCACCCTTTTGATCTTTGTCGGTGCCTCTCAACTGTTCCCGGACGCCCTACAGGACAGTTTATTCGGGTGGGAGCTGAACACCGTGGCCATCTTTTGGGTCGGCTATTTCTTTTTGTTGATCCTAACTCTCTTCATCATAGCAGGGATCTTTTTTCTACCCCGGACGATCAAATATTGGCTGCTTCGTATCTGCAAGCTGCCTTTCCTTAGGAAATGGCGTTATAAGGCCATGGAGACCGGGAACGATCTTATGATCAGTTCCCATGAGTTAAGGGGCAAGCCGATCCTTTTTTGGATCAAGGCTTTTTTAGCCACGGTTTTTTCTTGGACCGGCCGTTACGTGGTGGTGAACTTCATCATTCTGGCCTTTGCGACCGGTTTCATTCCCTTATCGGAACATCTATTGATCTATACCCGGCAGCTTGTGGTATGGGTGATCATGTTGATCAGCCCGACGCCGGGTGGTAGTGGGATCGCAGAAGTGGCTTTCTCCGGTTTTCTGCGGGAAATGATCCCTTTGGGCCTTACTGGCCTAATGGCCTTCTTATGGCGGCTTATCAGCTATTACCCCTACCTCTTTATCGGAGCCATTATTTTTCCACGTTGGGTCCGAAAGACGGGCATTCGTTTGAGAGCTAGGCAAAGGGGAGGGTGAACGGTCGCTAGCTCAAGGTTCAGGGACATCCCGCTTTCCTTCGAGATGGCGGGTAAGCTCGATAAAGGCTTCGACCGATAATGCTTCCGCTCGCTGATCGAAGAAAGGGGATCTCCGGCTCGATTCCGGGATCCAACCTTTTAGTGCGTTCCGAAGGGTTTTCCTTCTTTGACCGAAAGCTTGCTTCACGACCCGAAAAAAACGGGCTTCGTCACAGGGAAGCTCCTCTCGCTCGTTCCGCACCAATCGGATCACACTGGAGCGGACACGAGGGGGTGGAGAAAAAGAACGCGCTTCGACATGAAAAAGCTTTTCAGCATTGAAGAAGCTTTGTACCAAAACAGAGATGCGCCCGTAATTTTTGGTTCCGGGCTCTGCGTGTATTCGGTCGGCGAACTCCTTTTGGAACATTCCCACCAGTTTCCGGACCCGGTCCCGTTCTTCGACCATTCGAACCAATAAAGGGGAGGAGATCGAATAAGGGAAGTTCCCGGTGACGATAAGCCCCGAAAAGCTTTTTAGATCGAGCTTCAGAAAATCCTCCTGAAGGATCCGCTCCTTTTGAGCCGGAAAAAGCTCCTGTAGCTTTTTGACCGCTTCCTGATCGGTCTCCACCATCCAGGCTTCGATCCCTTCTTCGAAGAGCTCCTTGCTAAGAGCACCGAGCCCAGGGCCGATCTCGAGGACTTGGGCCTCTTCGATCGGAAGCAGTTCCTTGGCGATACGCCGGGCTATGCCCCGGTCTTTTAAAAAATGTTGTCCGAGGGACCTTTTCTTCTGAAAAGCCATCGATCGAGCTTACTGCCCCGAGTGGTCGATCACCCGCATGAGGGTGCGGAAGGCTTTGAAATGGCCTTCGTATTTTTTGCGGTGTTCTTCTTGAAGGGAAGGAGCATGGTGGACCTCATATTCGTGGAAGGACTTTTCATCAGGGGCAAGGTATTGCACCGCATAAGTGTGCCCCCCTTCTTCTTCCCCCGTGAGCACTTTGTTGAATTTATACTCGACGAACTTCCCGGTGTTCATGACATCGGGGATATGGGTCTCTTTCATCCATTTTACCCAGTCATCGTGGACACTATCGTCGATACTGATGGTCACGTTGTAAAGGATCATGAGGGGGCTGCTTCTGATGTGGAGGATGCTTCTTGCCGGTCTTCTTCGGGGCTTCTGGGGCGACCACGGTCCCCGAGGTATTTTTTCTGGTGGAGGATGATCCAAAAGATCCCGATGGTAATGGCGGAATCAGCGATGTTAAAAACGGGCCGGAAAAAAAGAAAGCCTTCCCCGGCCCAGAAGGGGAACCAACTAGGGTAAGTCCCTTCTATCAAGGGAAAGTGCAACATATCAACCACTTTCCCCTGCATGAACCCGGCATATCCACCGCCCTCCGGGAAAAGTTCCGCACTTGTCCCAAAGCGGGTACTTTTGGAAAAGATCATCCCATAGAAAGCGCTATCGATGATATTGCCGATCGCACCAGCGATGATCATCGAAAGAGAAGTAATAAAGCCTTTGTAAGCCCCTTTCCGGATCGTCCTTTTGAGAATGATGAATAGAACGACCACGGCTCCCAGGCGAAAGAGGTTGAGGAAAAGCTTTCCCCATTCTCCTCCGAACTCCATTCCAAAGGCCATTCCGGGGTTTTCGATAAAATGCACCCGGAAAAAGTCCCCCAATACCGAGAAAGACTCGTAGAGGGACATATTCGTCTTGACCAAGATCTTGCTCGCTTGGTCGATCAGAAGGATTATGGCGATCGTTAGCGCGGACCGTTTCACACCCTTCTCAATGGGATCATTTACGGTCCATCTGTTCTTTGGCCTCTATGCTAAGCGTTGCATGGGGGACCAATTTCAGACGCTCTTTTTGGATCTTTTTGCCGGTAACCCGACAAATGCCATAAGTCTTGTTCTCAATACGGATCAAGGCATCCTCCAAATGCTTGATGAACTTTTCCTGCCGGGAGGCCAGCTGGGCTGTTTCTTCTCTGGAGAGCGTATCGGACCCGTCCTCTATCATTTTGAAAGTGGGTGACGTATCGTTCGTCCCGTGATCATCGCTATGATCGAGGGAGCTTTTGAGGAGCTCCAGATCCCGGCGGGCGTCTTCTAATTTTTTCTCGATGATCTCCCGGAATTCTTGGAGATCTTCGTCGGAATATCTTTCTCTTTCTTCAGCCATGTTCGAGTTTTTTAGTTGTTCCCTCTTAACGGCACAAAAGCTTCAGGGTTTCAGCTATTTTTCCACATCTTTTCGCTCGAGGGAGATGTAGGTCTCAACATCCTCTCCTAATTCGATGTGCTCGCCTTTTTGGCCATTGCCTTCAAGTTCGATCGCTTCGGCCAGCGTTTCTTTTTGGATCTCTCCCTGAAATTTGGAGATCACTCGGTCGAGGGTCTCGTTGGGTTCCAGGTTGATCCGTATCCGGTCGGTCACTTCAAAGCCTTTTTCTTTCCGAAGGTTTTGGACCCTGTTCACCAGTTCTCTAGCTATTCCTTCTTCGCGGAGCTCTTCATCGATCTGGAGGTCCAAGGCTACGGTTACACTCCCTTCGGTGGCCATCACCCACCCAGGGATATCATCGGTCGTGATCTCCACTTCGTCCCGACCGATCTCCACGGTGGAATGATCCTCGAGCTCCAGTTCTAAAGAGCCTTCCTTTTCCAATCGACCGATCTTCTCCTGGTCCAGTCCTTCTACAGCCTTGGCAAGCGGTTTCATTTGCTTGCCGAGGCGAGGCCCTAATTTCTTGTAATCGGGTTTGACCCGCTTCGTCAGGATCCCCGTCGTATCCCTCAGGTATTCGATCTCTTTCACGTTCAGTTCGGCCTGGACCAAATGCTCCATATCCCGGAGCTGCCTTTCGAATTTCTCGTCGAGGACCGGAATGACCAGCTTCCGAAGGGGTTGTCTCACCCTGATCCCCTCCTTCTTCCGCAGGCTAAGGACCATATGGACCACTTGCTTGGCCAGGGCCATTCGCTCCTCCAAGTCTTGATCTACCCGTTCCTTGTTCGCTTCTTTGAGCAGGGAGAGGTGAACGCTTTCAGCGGCGTCTTTTTCCGTTACCTTATTCAAATCCCTGAAAAGGCGATCCATATAGAAAGGAGCTATCGGGGATCCGAGTTGGGCCACTGTGATCAAGCAATCGTAAAGGGTCTGATAAGCGGCGATCTTTTCCTGCCCATATTCCCCTTTCCAGAATTTACGACGACTCAAGCGAACATACCAATTGCTCAGTTCTTCAATGGTGAAATCCTGGATGGCCCTGGCAGCTTTCGTAGGCTCGTAATCGGCGTAGAAGCCGTCGACCTCTTCGATCAAGCTATTGAGTCTGGAAATGATCCATCGGTCCAATTCAGGACGTTCCTGGATGGGTATCTCCTCTTCCTCGTAAGCAAAGCCGTCGATATTGGCGTAGAGGGCGAAAAATGAATAAGTGTTGAAAAGGGTTCCGAAGAATTTGCGTTGCACCTCTTGAACCCCATCGAGGTCGAATTTCAGGTCGTCCCAGGGCTGGGCGTTGCTGATCATGTACCAACGGGTGGCGTCGGCACTGTGATCGCGAAGTGTTTCAAAGGGATCGATCACATTGCCGAGCCGTTTCGACATTTTCTGCCCGTGTTTGTCGAG
>CAZOSO010000001.1:77975-79357 GCA_964582635.1 uncultured Weeksellaceae bacterium
ATATGGTCCACATAGGGGCGATGGAGGTCGATCCGATCGTAATTGCCGTCGGACATATCCTCCGCCGTGAAGTCCTTTAGAGGATCCTCTTCCATGTATCCGGCTTCTACAGCTTTTTCCGTCTCCTCCTTTAACTCCTTGAGCGATCCGATGCAGCGCTCTTCCTGCCTGTCTTCCGTGCGCCAGATGGGAATGGGGATCCCCCAAAAGCGAGAACGGGAAAGGTTCCAATCCTGAAGGTTCTCCAACCAATTCCCGAACCGTTTCGTCCCCGTGGCTTCGGGTTTCCAATGGATCTCCTTGTTCTTCTCGAGCATCCGCTCTTTCACCGCGGAAGTCTTGACGAACCAACTGTCGAGCGGATAATAAAGCACTGGTTTATCGGTGCGCCAACAGTGGGGATAAGTGTGATGATGTTTGGCCACTTGAAAGGCCCGGTTCGCTTTCTTCAGTTTAATGGCGATCTTAACATCGACCGATTCGTGGTCTTCCGGGAGTTCCTCATCGTAATATTCATCCTTGACGAATTCCCCTGCCATATCCTCCACTTCTGGCGTGAAGCGACCTTTCTCATCGACCAGGGTTAAAGCACCGATCTCTTTTTCGTGAGCGATCTGAAAGTCGTCCGCCCCGAAGCTGGGGGCCAGGTGAACGATCCCGGTCCCTTCTTCGGTGGTTACGAAATCACCTGCGATGACCTTGAAGGCATCTCCTTCTTCGGGTTGCGCATAAGGCAGTAATTGCTCATAACGGAATCCTTCCAGATCAGCTCCTTTGAAGCGCGCCCCTCGCTCAAAGGGGATCTTTTTATCGCCGAAGCTGTAATCCTCGAGCGAGAGGTCTTCGTTATTCGGGTCGAACCATTCTTCGAGGAGCTCCTCGGCTAGAACGACAGTGATCGGATCGCCGGTATAGCGATTGAAGGTCTTGACCTTGACGTAATCGATATCGGGCCCCACGCCAAGGGCCGTATTGGAGGGAAGGGTCCAGGGCGTTGTCGTCCAGGCGATCAGGAATAGGTCCCCGTGGAGGTCTTTGAAAAAAGCTTCGGAACGCTCATCCCGGTGCACCTTGAATTGGGCAGTGACCGTCGTGTCCGTCACCTCTTTGTAACATCCCGGTTGATTGAGCTCGTGGGAACTAAGGCCCGTTCCTGCAGCGGGGGAAAAAGGTTGGATCGAATAGCCTTTGTAAAGAAGCCCTTTTTGGTGGAGGTCCTTAAGGAGATACCAGACCGACTCGATGTATTTGTTGTGATAAGTAACGTAAGGGTTCTCCATATCGAGCCAGAACCCGAGTTGACGGGTTAGCTCATCCCATACATCGGTGTGTTTCATCACATTCTCCCGGCATTTCCGGTTGTATTCCTCGATGGAAATGCT
>CAZOSO010000002.1:0-27318 GCA_964582635.1 uncultured Weeksellaceae bacterium
CCGATATTTCGATCGAGTATTACAGCCCAGGGGTCAAAGGCCGAAAGATCTTCGGTGAACTGGTCCCCTACGGTGAGATCTGGAGGACCGGGGCCAACGCCGCCACGACCATCGAATTCAGCAAAGCGGTTAAGATCAAGGGAAAAGAGGTGCCTGCCGGGACTTACTCTTTCTTCACGATTCCCAAGAAGGGGAAATGGACTTTGATCCTCAATGAAGAGACCCAATTATGGGGAACTGGCAATTACGACAAGGGTCAAGACCTGATGCGCTTCAAAGTAAAGCCTGAGGATCTGGATCAGAAGCGAGAGCGAATGACCTTTTTTGTTTCCGATTTCGATCAGAAGAGCGCTCGGATCGATCTGGAATGGGCATCGGTCCGGGTTTCTTTCAAGATCGAAACGAACACGGATCAACACGCAATGGACAATATCGAAAAGACCCTTCAAGAGATCCCGGGCAAATATGCCAGCTCAGCTCGCTATGCCCTCCGAGCTGAAAAGCATTATGAGAAAGCGCTTGAATGGGCCAATACCTCCATCGAGCTGCAGCCTGGATGGTACAACACCTGGATCAAAGGAGAACTCCTCATTCGTCTGGATCGCCCGGAGGATGCTTATGAAGCCATGAAGCGCTCGAAAAAGCTCGGGGATAAAGCCGAGAGCTTTTACTACGAAGACAAGGTGAAGGAGCAGCTGAAAAAGCTCGAAGAAAAGGTAGGGGGTTGAACTGCTTTCTTATGGCCGAAGTTTCAGGATCCTGAACCCAGCAACGATCGTGAGCATGAGCCCTTAGCTCATGAGGGCTCATGCTTCATCGGACCCGGGTGAACTCCCTTGGATCAATAGGCCCACAGTTATCACGATGATCGGTGCGATCAGGTTGAACCAGAGATAGCTGATCTCGAAGACCTCGATCTCACCCAGATAATAGAGCAGTCCGATCGTGCCTTGGGCTATCAGGGCGGCGATGAAAACCGCATTGCCCTGGAGCTTTTTCACGAAAAAAGCGGCCAGGAAGATGCCGAGGATCGGCCCGTAAAAGATCGATCCCAGGATATTCACCGCTTGGATCAGGTTCTCGAAGAGGCTCGCCAGGGCTGCAAAGAGAATAGCCAGTCCACCGAATAGGAGAGTTGAGACTCTTGAGGCCTTGAGGTAATGACTCTCACCACCGCTCCGTTGCATTTTTCTTTTGTAGACATCGACAGTGGCCGTCGAAGCGAGGGAATTCAATTCGGCTGAGGTGGATGACATGGCGGCTGAAAAGATCACGGCCAATAGAAGCCCCACAACCCCTGTGGGAAGATGGTTCATCACGAAAGTGACGAAGATGTAGTCATCGTCCCTTGTTTCAGCATCGGGATCCACCTTCTTGACGAGGCCCTTGGCTTTTTCTCGGAGTTCTTTTTCCTGACCCATTAAAGCCTGAAGCTGTTCCCTGTAATGGGCATCTTTCTTTTCTCCCTCATTTATGGAGCCGATCAGGGCTTTCTTTTTTTGGAAGACCTCCTGGTGCTTCTCTTTTAGTTTTTCATACTCATCCGCTTTCCTCGAGTCTTCGACCTTTTGGCGGTTCACCTCGTTGAAATGCAAAGGGGGAGGATTGAATTGGTAAAAGAGCAGCACGAGGATCCCCACGAAGAGGATGAAGAATTGCATGGGGACTTTTAGCAGCCCATTGAAGAGAAGGCCGATGCGGCTTTGCCGAATGGAACTCCCCCCTAAGTATCGCTGCACTTGGGATTGGTCCGTTCCAAAATACGCCAGTTGGAGGAAAAGGCCTCCGATAATGCCCGACCAGATGTTGTACTTATTGGAAAGGTCGAAATCCAGATCGATGGCCTCAAGACGACCCATTTTTCCCGCTACGTCAAGCCCTTCGGAGAAGCTCACGTGTTGGGATATGTAATAGAGGAGCAAACCAAAGGCAAAGATCAGGCCTCCGAAAATGACCGCCATTTGTTGTTTGTGGGTTTGGCTGACGGCCTTGGTCCCTCCTGACACCGTATAGATGATCACCAAAACACCGATGAAGACGATGGTGAAGTTCAGCGACCAATCGAGAAGCTGGGAAAGGATGATCGCGGGTGCGTAGATCGTGATCCCGGCAGCCATTCCTCTTTGAAGGAGGAAGAGGGAAGCTGTAAGGAGTCTGGTCTTCAGGTCAAAACGGGATTCCAGGAACTCATAGGCAGTATAGACCTTGAGCCTGTAATAAAGCGGGATAAAGACCGCGGAAATGATCACCATCGCCAGGGGTAGCCCGAAATAGAACTGGACGAATCCCATGCCCTCCAAATAAGCTTGCCCGGGTGTGGAGAGAAAAGTGATGGCACTGGCCTGGGTGGCCATTACGGAAAGGCCGATCGTCCACCAGCTCATTTGCTCATCCCCCTTCAGGAAACCATGGATGTTCTTGCTTCCATAGGTCTTCCAAGCGCCATAGCCGACGATGAAGAAGATCGTCCCCAACATGATGACCCAATCCAGCCAAGTCATGAGTAAGCGCGCGTAAAGAGGTAAAAAAGGATCATCAAAAGGATCAGGAAGGCTAGCACGAACGCGTAAGCCTTTGGCCAAGTGCTGAAGACGGGGGGTGGATCCGGGGAGGGTTCGTCCTCATGAGGTTCCCAGAGATGATCCCGTCCGTTATCCAGATCTTCAGGATCCGATCCCATATTGAACGAAGTTGTCGAAAAGCTTATAAGCTCCCGGAACTCCAGCGGGAAGCTGGCGGAAGAAGGCGATCCCGGTATAGAGAATGCTGCCCTTTCCGTGTTCAGCCAAAAGAACGCCCCCCTTCTTGGGCTTTTCCCCCTTGTCGTGCCAAGAGATCAATGGCTTGAATTCTGCTCCCCATTCTCCCGCGAAATAGAGCCCTCGTTCCTGAACCCAACCTTTGAAAGCGCTGCTATCGATCTCGTTAGGGCTGTTAAAGATCGGATGATCGGGATCTAAAAGCGTGGCTTCCGCACGCTCTTCAGTGACGCGATGGTCCCCGGAAGGCACCAATTTATAAGGGGCGATCTTTTCGGTCACCAGGGCGTCGTCGTCCTTGTTGTATTGGATGATCAGATGTCCGCCGTTCTCAGCATACTTGAAAAGTTTCTCGTTGTTGTAGCGGAGGGACTCGTTCACATTAAAAGCCCTGATGCCGGTAATGATGACATCGAACTCCTCGAGCTCGATCGAGGGGAGCTGATGGGCTGGCAATAGCTCAACCGTATAACCCAACTGCTGAAGGGCTGAAGGGATATCATCCCCCGACCCCATGATGTAACCGATCTTTCCCTTTCGTTCTCCGATCCCGAGTTGGACGAGCTCCGTACCGGACTTTCTGACCACCAGTTGAGGTGTGATGTGGTCGTAATTGACCCGGTCCTCCCTTTTTTTATAGGAGGTCCCATTCACTTTGGCGTAAGGGACCAGCTTTCCGCGAGAAGCTTTTTGAGGTGGGATGACCTTGAAGCTTTCCTTTTTCCGGGCCCCTTTTTGTTCGAACCGGATCTTCTTGCTAGTTGGCTCCGCCTTCCAGCCATCCGGAAGTTCCAGACCCACTTCAGCCTCCATCTCCGCTCGATGGCTCCGGTATTGGACTTCCACTTCCCTTGATAGCGGACCAGGGAACACTTGAGCTTTCCCGGAGCTGTTGGCTGTTATAGGGGGGAGGATCCGAAAGGGTTCGTAAACCCCTCCGTGCTTACGGCTTCGATGTTTGTGTTCCACGGGCACCTTGATCCTCATCCTTGTTCCGTCCATTTCCAAATGAAGATAGGCATGGACGGCCGCCGGGGGTTCTGCACGGATAATGGAAGCTTCACTTTCCTTTGGGAGCCGATAGCTGCCGGCTTTTGACGGTCTTTCCAACCAGTGATGGGTCGTGATCTTCGCTTCTTCCGATATCCCGGTCTTCATCCGGAAAAAATTCGCCTTGTTCTCTTCTGGCTCGATGCCCCATGTACTGTCTTTTTCCTGCACTGTGACCTTTTTCACCTTCAAAGGAAGCTCCGAGCGGTGGGTTAGCTCGAGCTCCACTTCTAGGCTATCTCCCGGGCATGCGGAAGGACTTGGGGTGGTCGCTTCGATATAGGTGCCGCTACAAGCCAGGATCAAGCGTCGCAAACGGGTTCGCTGCTTTTCCCTCCAGCGCTCGTTCTTGACATGATCCAGGGCCTTATAGGCATGAAGAAGGGTCGGTACGATCCCGGATGGCCTCGATGGTTCAAAAGCTTTCCGGGCTTTTTCGAGTTTCGAAGCGAGCTTTTTGGTTCCCTTGTATCGGGTTAATCCGACAGGTATGCCATCCATGATGCTGGAAGGAGCACCCTTCAGATCCGTCCGATCCTTCGTTACCCGAAAATATTCCCACTCGGTGCCACGCTTCTCTTCTACACCGAAACCTTGGCACTTGTGCATGCTGCGGGCCTGGGCACCTATTTCGGTATAGGATAGCCCGCTATAAGGATCGTATTGGCCTACATTGACCCGGAAGAGATCTTCTTCCTTCTTCACCTTATCCGGCAATTCTTGATCCCACCAGGTGCTGGTGTTGTACAATAGGCGTTGAGGCTGCCAAGTTCCTAGTTCTTCGGCCTGTTCAGGCAAGAAGTCCTTGTCTCCGGCCTTTTCGAACGCTTTTTCAGCTAAGATAGCTGATGCGGTATGATGGCCATGGGCTCCCTCATAGCCCCCTGAGGGAAAACGAGTGATGATCACATCCGGTTTGAAGCTTCGGATCACCCGAACCACATCCCGGAGGGTACCCTTTTTTCCCCAGAATCGGAAGCTTTCTTCTGCGGACTTGGAGTATCCGAAATCTTTGGCCCGGGAAAAGAACTGCTTGCCCCCGTCGATCTTTCGCGCTTCCAGCAATTCCTGGGTTCGCAGAACACTGAGCAATTCCCCCCGTTCGGGGCCGATCAGGTTTTGTCCGCCTCCCCCTCGGGTCAATGAAAGGTAAGCCGTATGTATATGTTCTTTACGGGAAAGGTGAGCGATGAGCGTTGTGTTCTCATCATCCGGATGAGCTGCTAAATAAAGGACTCTTCCGGCTTTTTGGGACAACTCCAGAGCGTGGAGGATGTCGTTGGAGGAATGAGGGGTTCGGAAGGCGTGTTGTCCTTGAGAAGAAAGGACGAAGAAGAGGGATAGAAAAAGAAAGGTCGATCGGCTGAGGAATCTGTTCATAGGTCCACCGCTAAGTGTATGCACAAAACTAAGGAAGGCATGCTTCCGGCAAGCTTTACGATAAGGAACTCGTAGCTTTGCGGTGGGAAATGAAGAGTTCTATGGGACGTAAGAAAGCTTTGCTGATCCGTGTTTCCGTTTTTGCCGCCATCGCCTTAGTCGCGATATATGTGGGATATCGGGTGATCCTCCAGGGAAAGGAGGTGGGTGTCATCTCTCCAGCTGATATCAGCAATAAATCGCTTGTGGATTCTACCATGCGAGATATCCAAAGCGGCCATACGGTTTCGGAATTCAGCTTGTTGGATCAGCACGGGGATACCATCACTCGACAGGACCTCGAGGGAAAGATCACCGTGGTCAATTTCTTCTTTACTTCCTGTCAAGGGATATGCCCTAAGATGAACGGCAACATATCACAGGTGGTGCGAAGCTTTGAAGGATCCGATAAGGTTCAGTTCTTTTCCCATACCGTCGATCCTTCCTACGATACGGTGGAAGTATTGAGAAATTATGCCCAGCGTTTTCCTCAAACGGAGGAGCAATGGCATTTCCTGACCGGAAGTAAGGAAGAGATCTATCGCTTGGCCCGGCGTTCTTATTTCGCGGTAAAAAGCAGGTCCAAGGCCCAAGGAGAGAAGAGCGATTTCATTCATACCGAGAATGTGATCCTTGTGGGGCCTGAGTTGCAGCTTAGGGGTTTCTATACCGGTACTTCGGAAAAGAGCATGGAGAAGCTCGAAGAGGATATTCGCATCCTTCTTCGTTGAACTGTTCCTTTAGCTCAGGTTTTTGGGGTTTTTTTATTTTGCCCTAAAAACCACCTTTATGCGAAGGGTCTATCAGGCTTTTATCCTTCTAGTGCCTTTCTTTTTCATAGCTCTTGCGGCTTTTCCTCCTCCTTACGATTTCACTTCCTCCCAGGAGGGAGACTGGACGGTGTCCTCTACCTGGAACGAAGGCGGAGCGCCTTCTTGTGGTACGAGTCAGGAGATCTTGATCGACGGGGATACGGTTACAGCGGATTGTGATCTCGATCTATCCGGTTCCGGTTATATCCTTATCCGCAATGAAGGTTATTTGAAAGTAAAGGGTGACCTGGAGGTATCCGGGCAAGCCGAACTTGAGGTTGGCTCCAATGCTGGAATGCGGGTTGAAGGGGATATGACTGTGAGTGGAGAAGGCGACCTCACCCTCAATGGAGAGGTGGAGGCCACCGGTGATCTTGAGCTCAATGGGGCGAACGCTACAGCGGATGGAGGAGGGGAACTGACCTTAGGAGGGACCGGTTGCTCCAACTTTACAGGTTCGGGAGAATGTAATGAGTCAACCCCTCTACCGGTCGAATTGCTCGAATTCCAGGCCCAAGCGAGTGACGAAGGGATCCGTTTGAATTGGAGTACCGCCAGCGAGCAACGCAACGACCATTTTATCATTCAAAGAAGTTCGAACGGGTCGCTTTTTAAAAAGATCGGTCAGGTGGCCGGAAACGGTACCACGAACCAAAGGCATGATTATCGTTATCTCGACGAGTCCCCTCCGGCCGGTGACCAGTACTATCGGCTGATCCAAGTGGACCTCGATGGGAAGACGGAAGAGTACGGTCCAAGAACTGCTTCTTATGAAGCTTCTGAAGGTTCCCCTGAGTGCGAGATGAAGATCGTCCCGAACCCCTGTCGTGGGAACTGTAAGGTTCGGTTCTCTGATGCTTGCGAAGGGGCTCTTGAGAAAGAGGATCTACGGGTTCAGGTCTTCGATGTTGCTGGCAATAAGGTGAGTGCGGATATGCAGAAGGGGAGTGGTTTCGGCTCGGAATTCATGCTCGACACCAAAGAACCACTCACTCCTGGTGTTTATGTTGTCCGGGCGGTTTCCGATAAAGGACAGGTCGCTTCTGAAAAAATGAAAAAGGAATGAAGAAAGGGAGCTTTTTCCGCGCGATCCTGTGGCTTTTGGTGTTTCCTTTGATGCTCGCTTGCTCGGGTGAAAAAGAAGAAGGACGGTCCAAGCGGATAGGGGCGGATATTGGGAAGGAACACCCAGAAATGGATACGCTCGAAGACCCTAAAGCATTTGTGCTTCCCACCCCTACCCAGATCCCGACCTTATTGAACCATACCAACGCCACCTATCATCCCCAAGTGCTCCTTTCTCTTGATTCTTTAGGGCCTCCGGGTTCCAAAAAGGAACGGGCTGAAAGGGTTGGGGGCTTGCTGATCGATGCCGCTTATTGCGGGATCAATAATGATCCAAGCAGGGTGAAGCAATACGCTAAAAGGATCCGAAAACACGGGAATGCCCTTTATATGAGTTCCTTGATCGAGAACGGACGGATCCAAAAGCTCCGGGAGCTTGCTGATGATAAGAAAGCATTCTCCGAAGAGCTCCTTTCCTTCTATCGGGATATTCACCGGGAATTTCGGGAAGAAAGAAAAAAAGAGCTCGGTTTTTATATGATCCGTGGTGCTTTTATCGAGGGGCTTTATCTATCCGTATTCGTGGGCGACCGCATTCCTAAGATCACTTGGAAAAAGGTCATCGAGCAACAATCCCTTTACATGAAGAACCTCCGGGAACTTAGGAGGATCCTTTTCCGGGGGAAGAAGACATCCTCGGAAGTGTGGGATCTGCTTCAAAAGAGCCTCAAGTCAAAGAAAGAGGGCGGCAGTAGTGTTTCCAAGCCCAAGGTGATGAAGCTCAGGAAAAAGGTTTTTTACCGAGAAAGCGGATGAAGAGTGGAGAATACCGGACTCGAACCGGTGACCTCAACGCTGCCAGCGTTGCGCTCTAGCCAACTGAGCTAATTCCCCAAATCGAGCTGCGAATTTACGAAAGTTCCGTTATTTGTGGGCACCATGCTTTCAGAAGCTTTACGCACACGGATCACCCAAGAGATCGTTGGTCTGGACCCCGAGGATAATGGGAAGCTTGAAGAAGTTCGTTCTGTGGGAGGGGGGAGCATCAACGCTGCATTCAAGGTCACTAGTTCCCGATCTTCCTATTTCCTTAAGGTGAACAGCGCTGCCCGGTTTCCCGGAATGTTCGAAGCGGAGGCTCGCGGTTTACGCCTTATGAAAGAGAGCGGGGAGATCGGAGTCCCCGAACCTTTTGCTACAGGGCAAGAGGGGGATGAAGCTTTCATTCTTATGGAATTCCTGGAAGGAGGGAGGGCGGAAACTGCTTTTTGGGAAGATTTCGGAAAACAGCTCGCTCGGATGCACCAACATTCCTCAGAGGGATTTGGCTTGGACCACGATAATTATATCGGCTCGCTTCCCCAGTACAATCAAACACGGAAAGATTGGCCGACCTTTTTCGCAGAAATGAGGCTCGAGCCTCAACTAAAGATGGCTCGCGACTCGGGGAAGATGGACGGATCCGACCAAAAAGCTTTTACTCGTCTTTTCGAACGTTTGGAACATATATTTCCAGAAGAATCTCCTGCTTTGATCCATGGGGATCTTTGGAGTGGAAATTACATGGTCGGGCCTCAAGGGGATCCATATATCGTGGATCCGGCTGTCTATTATGGACATCGGGAAATGGACTTGGGTATGAGCACGCTTTTTGGAACGTTCGGAGACGCTTTTTATCGAGCTTACGATCAAGAATACCCGCTGGAAAATGGGTGGGAAGAGCGGTTGGATGTGGCCAACCTTTATCCGCTGATGGTCCATGTGAATCTTTTCGGTGGTGGTTTCGCTTCCGAGGTCAGAGCGATCCTTCGAGGTTTCACCTAGGCATTTATCGACCCCCCAAGGGCTTTCCAACTACACAGCTTTTCTTTTCCCTGATTCGGTCTCCATCGGGATGGATGCACTCTAAAAAGATCACGTAGATACCGATGGGGACCTTCTTGCCGTCCGTGCGGGTTCCATTCCAGGTCAACCATCCTCTTCGTTCCAGTATCTCTCCGTCGAGTAAACGTTTGACGGTCCTTCCCCTTGGCGTTAGGATCATCAAGGAGCAGCTCATGCCCGGTTTCGAGAAACGATAATGGATCCGAAGCAAGTCCCGATCCCCGTCCATGTTCGGGGTGAACACATCCGGGGTGCTCCATAAATGCTCGGCTTTGCTGCCCCTTTTTTCTTCCAGATACTGGGAATTCTCCTCCCCCGGCGTCGCATAAGAAACGCTCGATGACGCGGAATGCCAATTATCTTTCTTTTGGCTCCACCCGTTCGGATCGATGCGTTCCAAAGAGACTCCTTCCGGATCATCGAGGAGGGGATGGTGTATGGAGGCTTTATAGGCAAAGGAATCGATGGTTGCTCCTCCTTTTTCTTTGAGGAGAACGATCCCGCTGTCGTTGGGGTAGGCGGGAAGGGAGTTCGTTCTATAGCCTTTTTCTTCTGGTGTGTGGGGATATAGATCCGCTATCGTTCCTGGGGCCTCAGTTATGTAGCGGTATTCTCCGGGAGAAAGGATCCGTTCCTTTCCTTGAAGGGTTGAGTTACTGCCATGGGGGGCATCTGGGTCTTTAAGGATGAGGTCGGCAAGATCGATGAAGCGATCCGAGCGGTTGTATAGTTCGACGAAATCGACTCCCTCCGGAGGGGGGTCGAATAGGACTTCATTGATCACAACATCTTTGGGCCGAGGGGTGTAAGGAAGGATGAAGCGTTCCTTCGTGGGTTCGCTTCTGCGATTCCCGAAACAATCTTTAATAGGCCCCACCTCGAGCTCGTACCATATCCCGCTATCCAAAGGGTTGCTCAAGATGAGCTTTATAGCCGCTTTTTCGGTTCCATGTCGGACCGTGTCGAGGGTAAGGGCATTCGGAAGCGTCAGGGCTTTGCTCCAATTGCTGTCGGGGAAGGCTTTTTCATCGAAGCGCAGGAGGACGCTGCTATCGTTCAAGGTGTAGGAGCTCTTGAGAGAGGGAGCTTTTTGATCGAAACCTGGATCCAAAACGCTGTTCGGCCGTCCAGGTGTTCCTCCTTTAGGGTCTTGGGACGCTTTCCAGTTCGCTCCAAGTGCACAAGAAGCTGAGGGGGCGATCCGCTCCAAGCTCCATCCTCCGTCATCCTTTTCGTTCGATCCATACCAATCCTCTTTATAGCTTACGCTATCGATCGTCGTACCGTCGGGTGCCATCAGTACAAGCTGTTCTCCACTGTTGACCAAGGATGGAAGCTGATCTATTAAAAGGGGCGGATCAGGGGGGTCGAAGAAAGAGCTGTCCGAGGCAGGGATCAAAAGGAAGCGATCCCCGGGCCTCATGACCCGTTGAGGGAGGGATACGCTATCCCCGTCGATGATGAGTTGCCATCCATCGGTCGCTTGGATCTTATCGGAGGGGGCGTGCAATTCCAGGTACTCCAGATCGGGTAATCCTACACTGGGGGTAGGGTCCGCCATGATCTCATTGATGAGGATCCCTCCAGGTAGTGGGTCGGGGATGACCAGATAGTGGAACATTCGCTGCATCGGGGGCACCGAATTCCCCAAAGTGTCTGTTAATTGGGGTGTTTGGAGTTCTAATATTGTGTCGTTCGGCAATTGCTCCGTATAATGGAGCCATAAGGAATCCCTGGATGAACTGAAGCTGATCGAGTCTGGGGGTCCTCCTACAGGCTTGAGCTTGAAAGCGTTTGCGTTTAAGCCCCCCGTATCGAGGGTTTCATCGAAACGGAGCAAGAGCTGGCCCTTTTTCGGAACCGTTATAGAGTCCAACTTCGGCGGAATACTGTCCTGGTAGGGGGAGCCGTTCACTTCGAGTTTCTCAAAGTAGAATTTGTCCGATCGAGTGGCCGTATATTGGCATTCGAAGCCGGAATAGGCGCTGATCTGCACGCTGTCGTCGTAAATGCTGTCCAATGGCTTGAATCCGGTCCCGTTGCTGTCCACTGACAAAGTGAAATGCCCCGTTCCTGAACGCTCTACCTTTACCCTCAAGACGACAGGATCCTTGTCCGTTAAGCCGTTCGGTCCATCGATAAGCTCCGTGGCGCTACTTCCGTCCTGGCGATACAAAGCCAATTCGTCCTCGCTATCGCCCACCCTTACGAAGTATCCTTGATGAGCGCTGTCCAGGACATTCGAGGAAGAAATGATATGGAAGTCAAGGTAATTCGCCCCAGAGGGGTTGAAATCGAGCTTGATGCTTGCCTTCCACTCGGCACCACCGATCGCTTGGGATGTTACGGCCAAGGATGAACTGGCGTTCAGAGAGGGCGCTTTTAGGCGAAGTTCCTTGCTCCCGGTCACTGTAAAATGGCTGCTGTCCCCTTTCCAGGTCGGATTTTTATCGAAATTCCCGTCCGCAAAGGAGTCTACCACTTGAGCTTTAAGGGACATGGAGAATAGGATCGATATGGCCATCCATAGCCGAAGCATGGGTTCAAAAGAAGAATAGCCTGAGTTTCTCGCATTGCACGGGGAGGACCGATCTTGTAGCTTCGCAGGAACTCCAACAGTTCTCGGCTTATGCATATAGCTATCGTGGGTGTGACCGGTATGGTCGGACAAGTACTTCTTCGAGAATTGGAGCGGAGGGATGTACAGGTCGATGATCTCATCCCTGTCGCTTCAGAGCGTTCCCAGGGAAAAGAAGTTCAGTTCCGGGGGCACTCCTATCCGGTGAGGCGCTTGGACGAGGCATTGGAGCTAGGGCCCGATGTTGCCATCTTTTCCGCTGGTAGTGGGATCGCTAAGGAGTGGGCTTCGGGCTTCGTGGATCGGGGGACTACGGTTATCGATAACTCTTCGGCTTTCCGAATGGATGAAGGCGTCCCCTTGGTGGTCCCGGAAGTGAACGGCCACCTTATCAGTTCCGATCAGGGGATCATCGCCAATCCCAATTGTTCGACCATTCAACTTGTAATGGCCCTTGCTCCCATCCATGCTGAATATGGAGTTGAGCGGGCCGTCGTCAGCACTTATCAATCTGTCACCGGCTCCGGGCAGAAGGCCCTGGACCAACTCTTGGGTGAACGAAAGGGGGAAAGCCCGGAAATGGCCTATCCTTATCCGATCGATATGAACTGCCTTCCCCACTGCGGGGATTTCGATGAGGCCGGCTATACAGAGGAGGAGCAGAAGTTGATCCGCGAACCCATGAAGATCCTTGGCGATGCTTCTCTAAGGTTGACGGCCACCGCTATCCGTGTGCCGGTGAAAGGGGGGCATTCTGAATCGGTGAACCTCGAGCTGAAAAGGGATTTTGAGATCGGGGATATCCAAAACCTTCTTTCTTCTACACCAGGAGTAAAGCTCCAGGACAATCCCGATGTCAACCTATATCCCATGCCCCTCCATGCTGAAGGGAACGAAGAGGTTTTTGTGGGGCGATTAAGGCGCGATACGACCAAAGACTTTGCCCTGGACCTTTGGATCGTCGCGGACAATCTTCATAAGGGGGCTGCGACCAATGCGGTCCAGATCCTTGAGCGAGTAATGGAACTCAAGGGATAAGGGATCAGGCCGTCTCTTGGTATTCCTTTCGAAGGATCCGCCGCATGATCTTGTTCGACGCGGTGCGGGGCAATTTCTCCCGTACGACGACGTCTTTGACCTTAAAAAGGGGATTCAGCTCTTGTTTGATGGCTTTTTGAAAAGAGACCTTGAGTTCCTCTTCTCCTTTTTCTTGGTCATCCGTGACGGCATAGATCACCAATTGGCTGGGACCACCTTCGGGAGGTTCCACAGCGATGGCCGCTGTTTCTTTCACTCCCTCCAGGACGTCGAGGACCTGTTCGATCTCCACAGAACTGGTCTTGATGCCACCCAGGTTCATCGTATCGTCAGCTCTTCCTTGTGGGCGTAGCATCCCGTTCTTGAGGACCTTCATCCGGTCCCCGTGGCGACGGAGAATTGGGCTGCTCCCTTCGGCAGGCAACTGGTCCTGAAGAGGCACACCGGATATACCAAGGCTTTCCTCGGGAATGGATGGGGTGCCTTCAAAATAGGTCTTGTGATGGTCTTTGTTCAAAAGGGTGTTGGAAAATCCGATGGAGGGTGGAACAAGGAAGACCTCCCCTTCTTCGTCGATCTCGTCCTCCTCATTCACCAGTACCATATCCAATCCGAAACAGGGGCGCGTAAAACTCGAAGGGGAGGCAGGTTCCACAAGCGTCCCTGAAACGTACCCTCCTCCGATCTCGGTTCCACCGCAATATTCGATCACCGGTTTGAAGCCACCTCGGGCCATCAGCCAGAGGTAATCCTGAGGGTTGGAGGCTTCCCCGGTGGAGGAGAAGAGTTTGATCGAGCTCCAATCACACCCCTCCATTTCCCCTGACCGGATCCAGTTCTTCACCATGCTGGGGATCACGCCGAGCATGTTCACCCCAGCGTCCTGTACGAAGAGGCCGAAATCCTTACCGGCAGGTGCGCCATAATAAAGCGCGATCGTCGCTCGGTTGATCAGCGAAGCGAAGATCAACCAAGGACCCATCATCCAGCCGATATTGGTCGGCCAGGCCACCACTTCGCCGGGCTTGATATCGTGGTGCAAGTAACCGTCGCTAGCGGCTTTGATAGGGGTGCTGTGGGTCCATGGAATGGCTTTTGGATCGCTCGTCGTACCGGATGAGAACAACACGTTCGCCACGTCTTCGGCTTGGCATGCTTCGGACTTGACTTCTGCTGAAGAACCAAGAAAATCATTCCAGGAAAGGTCGTCAGAGCGGAGTTTAGGCATTTCGTCACCTTCCATTCCAGGTATGACGATTGCTCTGGGAATTTCTTCTTTTAAAAGGTTCTCGAAAAGGGGGATCTCTTTACCGCCTCGCAACACCCGATATTGGGTGAAAAAGAGGGAAGTTTCAGCAATATCGCTCCTTTTTTTGACCTCTGCCGGAGCGAGGCTGTCCGCTATCGAAACTACCGCTCCTCCCAACTTGACGACCCCCAAATAGATGGCCACCGCCTCCGCGGTCATGGGCATATCGATCACCGCCCGGTCCCCTTTGCTGAATCCCAGGGAAATGAGGCCATTTGCAACACGATCGCTCATTTCCTGGAGCTCCCCATAGCTCCATTTCTGGAGTTGCCCTTCCTCTTTCTTGAATACGATCGCGGTTTCGTTCGGGTCGGCCTGGAAGCAGGCGTCTGCAATATTGAAGCGAGCACCCGGGAACCAATTCGGGGATTCCAAGCCATCGCTTAGGTCCATGACTTTTTCCGCTTCCTTTTGGAAAGGAATGCCCAAGGTTTTCGTCATCGTATCCCAAAAGCCAGCTCGGTCATTCAAAGACCATTCGAACAATTCTTCCAAGCCTTGATGCCCTGTTTTTCGGCACAATTCGCTGATGTTGGAATTCGCCCGTTCGTCTCCGCTCGGCTCCCAAGCTTTGGGGGCATCAGAAAAACGATCATCCTGGGAGAAGACCTCCATGAAGATCTTGCTAAGAGCATCCTGAGGGGTGTCCGGAGAGAGCAACTGTGTGATGTCCTTCCAACAGCGATGAGGGTCCGCTTCCTTTCTGTCCTCGATCGTCTTAAGGACCTTCTCCGCCCGTTCCGGTTCCATTCCCGCTTTTGTGAGTGCTTCTTGCTCCATGGCTTTGAACTTTTTCTAAAAGGTCGGAAAAGAGATACGCTTTAGCAAGGGATCAAGTTCCCCAGTCCGGACTTCCGTTGTCCCCTCCGTTTTCTTCAAGGTATTTCTTGCAATCCATTTCCAAGTCCAGCTCCTCATCCGGTTTTTTGAAATCTCCGGTTGAGATCTGGATCTGGGGGTCATCGTAGATGCGGTTCATAAAGTAACCCCAAATGGGAAGGGAGGTGTTGGCACCTTGGCCAAGTCTGGTCTGCAGGCTTCCGAATCGAACGGAGCGGTCTTCCGCCCCGACCCATATTCCGGTGACAAGGTCAGGTGTTGAGCCGATGAACCATCCGTCGGCATTGTTCTGAGAAGTTCCTGTTTTGGCTGCTACGGGATTTCTGATATCTCCATAAGGGCGATCGTAACGGATACGGCCTCCAGTACCGCTATGCTCTTTTTCCTCGGTCTTTGGATTGTAGGCTCCGTCAACAACGGCCTTCATCATTTCGAGCATAATGTAAGAAGTCCGTTCATCCAAAGCTTCACGGGTTTCAGGCTTCGCCTCGTAGATCCGGTTCCCTTTGCGATCCTCGATCCGTTTAATGATGATCGGTTCGATGTGAACTCCTTGGTTCACCAAGGTAGCATGGGCGCTGGTCATTTCTTTCACTGAGATATCCGCCACTCCGAGTCCGATCGAGGGTACAGTGTCCATATGGCTTTTGATGCCGAGATCTCGGGCTAGTTTGATCACGGGTTCCGGCCCGAATTGCTTCATCAAATAAGCAGTGATCGTGTTTTTGGAGTTGGCCAATCCGTATTTGAGGGTGTAGTTACCGCCGGTCTCCCTGTCGGCGTTCTTGGGACACCAATCCGGTTGATCCGGGATCTCCACACAATGCACTGTGTTCTGGATCGGTTTGCAGGGGTGCATGCCGTTCCGGATGGCTGTGGCGTACACGAAAGGCTTGAAGGTGGACCCGACCTGGCGATGACCTTGGCTGACGTGGTCATATTGAAAATGCTCGTAATCGATCCCACCCACCCAGGTTTTCACGAAACCTGTATTCGGTTCGATGGAGATCAAGCCTGCGCGGAGGAAACTCTTGTAATAATGGAGGGAATCCATGGGGCTCATGGTGGTATCGATCGGCCCGTCCCAGGAAAAAACCGTCATCTCTCGAGGGGTTTTGAAGACCTTTTTGATCGAATCCATGGAAAGCCCCCTACTCTTGAGGGAGCGATATCGCTTCGAACGTTTCATGCTGCGCTCCAACACTTTCTGGATCATTTTTTCCTCCACTTCATTGGAAAAGGGCGGGTGTCGGTTTTCTTCTATGATCTCCCAGAAATCGTCCTGCAGTTCCTCCCCCAAGTGTCGTTGGACCGCTTTTTCCGCATGTTTTTGCATTCGGGCATTTAGGGTGGTGTATACTTTGAGCCCATCACTGTAGATATCATAGGGTCTCCCATTCGGTTTGCTGTAGACGTACTCCCCTTTGTCGTTCTTTTTGCTGAAAAGCTCCCCCAATTTCTGTCGCACATGCTCGCGGAAATAAGGGGCTATCCCTTCCTTATGGTCCACCCTTTGATAATCCAAGCCTAGCGGTAGTTTTCGGAGGGAATCGTATGCTGCTTGACTGATCTTATCGTGTTTGAGCATTTGATGAAGAACGATCTCCCTTCGGTATTTGGTGGTGTCGGGTCGGGAAAGGGGATCGAACAAAGAGGGGTTCTTGAGCATCCCTACGAGCATTGCAGCTTCATGGATCCGCAAGGAGTCCGGTTCCTTACTGAAATAGACCTCTGAGGCCGATTCGATCCCCACCGCGTTATTGAGGAAATCGAACTTATTGAGGTACATGGCGATGATCTCCTCCTTTGTGTATTGCCTTTCAAGCCGGGTAGCGATGATCCATTCTTTGAATTTCTGATCGACCCTTCCCCAGAAGGTGGGAGGAGGTTTGTGGAACAAAAGTTTAGCGAGCTGTTGGGATATCGTACTCCCTCCTCCTGATCCGCTCTTTCCTAGCAGAATTCCATAAGCTACACGTCCAAGGGCTTTCAGGTCGATACCGGAGTGTTGATGATAGCGTGCGTCTTCGGTGGAAATGAGGGCATCGACAAGGTGGGGGGAGAGATCTTCGAACTCAGCACGGGTCCTGTTCTCTCTGAAGTATTTGCCGAGTACTTTTCCCTTATTGGAAAAAACTTGCGTGGCAAGGTTGCTCTGGGGGTCCTCCAATTCTTTGAAGCCTGGAAGGTCCGAATTAGCCGCCCTTATGAGCATGATGGCGATGAGCAAGAAGGGGAGGAGGAAGATCCCCCACATGATGAGAAGGAAAATCCGGAATCGCTTGCTTTTTTGTTTTTCCCTGGTTTCTTTCTGGGTCATTTAGATCCGATCTCTAGTATTTTTCCGGTATCAACGCTTGCTTTTGGGAACCTTTTCGATCGCCAACCCCACATCTTTGATCCCTTTTAGCTCTTTCTTTCGCATGGCGTGAACGATGTGGAAGCGATGTTCCCCTTTTACAGGAAGACGCCTTTGAGGAATGAAAAGGAAACGATGGTCTTTGATGTCCCCGATCCCGCTACCGGTCCAGTTGCCCTTTCCATCCGCTAAACGGCATTCCACGGTGTCAACCCAATGTCTTCCGTTCGGGAATTCCATCTCGAGGAAAAAATAAATGTTCCGATACGGATAGTCGGTGTTGTTGCGGACCTTAAGATAGAAATTATAGGGAGTTAGCGTGTCTTCTATTTGAAAGTTAAGGGTCACCGTGTCTTTAGCGCTCCAAGTCTTTCCCTCGATCTTTTCCACCTCTTGGTAGACATGATCTTGTTCGCAAGAAAAAAGCAGTAAGCAGCCGATAAGGATCCCCATAAAGGAGATCCATTTAAAAGCGTATTCCTTTTTCATTGCTTCCTTCCCCCTTTCTTTTTCTTGCTGTTCCTTTTCTTTCCCTTCCCTTTAGCATCATTATCGAAACGGTCCGAACGTTCCTGACTAAGAAGGTCTTTTTCCCCTTTAGAAGGGGCTGCTTCGAGTTCTTCCGGCACTTCTTCCAGGTCCTCAGGTTTTTCCCCTCTTTCGTTCATGGCGATGATCGTCTTAACCCTTTCCGCATCGAGGGCCACAGGAGATCCTGCGATCTCCCCTTCGTAAAGGTACCACATCTTCCGCTTGAAGATGTCGGTCTTCATATTGAAAGCGGTTCCCTTTTGGGTATATAGTTTTTGGCTACTGTCCGGCAGGTCCTTGATGGCTTCCAGGTACATATCCAATTCGTAGTTCAGGCAGCACTTCAGCTTCCCGCATTGTCCAGCGAGTTTCTGGGGGTTCAAGGATAGCTGTTGATAACGAGCGGCGTTCGTGGTGACCGATCGTAGATCGGTAAGCCATGTGGCGCAGCAAAGTTCCCTCCCACAATCTCCGATCCCTCCGATACGTCCGGCCGCCTGTCGCGCTCCGACCTGTTTCATTTCGATCCGCACTTTCAGATCGGCAGCCAGCTGTTTGACCAATTCACGGAAATCGACCCTTTGTTCGGCGGTATAATAAACCGTGGCCTTTTCCCCGTCCCCTTGGTATTCCACGTCTGTCACTCTCATTTCGAGCCCGAATTCTTCAGCTCGCTCCTTCGCTTTCTTTTGAGCCTTCTCTTCTTGTTCCCGAGCCCTTTGCCAACGCTCCATATCTTCTTGCGTGGCTTTTCGGTAAAGGCGCTTGATGCTCTCGGAACCCGGCTTTATGCCTTTTTTGTTCATCTGGGGCCGGACCAGTTCTCCCGCAAGAGAGACCACGCCCACGTCCGTCCCCGGAGCGCCTTCTACCACCACCGGGTCCCCTGCTTGGCACTCGAGGTTGTGGATGTTCCGATAGAACTGTTTGCGGCCGTTTTTGAATCGGACTTCGACATGCTCGTTGCTTTTCATCTCTCGTGGCAACTCCATGTTCGCTAGCCAGTCGAACACATGGAGTTTCACATCACACCCATCGATCCCACAGGCTCCGTTGTTCCGACAGCCAGGAGGGAGTCCTCCATTGTTATTGGAACATCCTGCACAACCCATGCTTGGAATCGCTTTTCGATCGCGCTGGGACAGATCGCCTTCGCCCTTCAAAGGTCACAATTTTGATAGAAGCTATGACCCTGAAGGAGGCTTTATCCGCCCTTGTTATTCCCTGCTTTTTCTTGCCTTTGACTGAAACTTTGGATCACTTGGAGGGTCGTATCGAAAAGCACGATGCGGGGGTTCCCGTTCCGCTCGATATCCTGGGAAGCTTCTTCAAAGATCGATGCCAGGTTCGGCAGTTCCTCTGAGGGTATGAACTGCCTGAATTTTTCTTCGAAGGCCCTTTCCTCTTCCGATAAGCGGACCTTTGATCCGTCCACTAGATTATGAAGCATGCATTGGCGGAGGATGTGAAGGGCATAGACCAAAAAACCCTTGTGCCATTCCCGGCCTTTTCCGGCCACCGATTCCACCCATTCCATTCCTTCGGGAATGTTCCCTTTGAAACAGGTGCGCATCCATGCGGTGAATTCCTGAAAGAATTCCCCGCCCCTTCCATGCTCTACCATTTCCATGGCGAGGGAAAGGTTCCCGTCCGAGGGTCCTGCGATCTTTTCGGCGCTCTCCCGATCGGTACCGGTCCACTTTTGTAGCTGCTCGGTGATCGCTTCATCGCTCAAAGGGTTGAGCCTAAGGATCCGGGTGCGGGAACGAATAGTGGGTAAGAGAGCCGATGGGTCCTCTGAAAGAAGGATGAAGGTGGTTTCCGGGGGAGGTTCCTCGAGGATCTTGAGGAGTTTGTTCGCAGCCTCCGGATTCAGTTTTTCCGCCATCCATAGGATCATAAGCTTTTGCCCTCCTTCGTAGGCTTTGAGGCTTAAGCTCTCGATGATCCGTTCACTCTCCGCTACTGGTATCACTCCTTGTTTGTTCTCTTCTCCTGTTTCCCTCAACCACTGCTCGAGGGAAAGGAAGGGTTTTTTGAGGAGCGTCTCCCTGAAGAGGGATTGGAGGGGCTCGCTGTTCTCTTGTTGTCCTGACCGTTTCATGAACGGAAAGGAGAAATGCAGGTCCGGGTGAGCGAGCTTGGCAACACGTTGACAGTTGTTACAGGTCCCACAGGCGTCCTCTTCCGGGGCTTGGCAAAAAAGATAGGACGCAAAAGCCCAGGCTATTGGGAGCTGTCCACTCCCTGTCGGCCCATGGATCAGGTAAGCGTGGGCTGCTCGATCGCTTTTGAGCTCCTGAACGAGTTGCGAGCTGAGCTCCTTTTGGCCGCTGATATCTGCGAAACGCATCTTTTCAAATTTAGCGCTTTCAAAGCCAAGAAGAGGGGTAAGGGTTGCCCGAAAAGCTTAATTTTGCCCCTCCTTATTCCAGTAGATCATGACGGAACTCCCTCTCCCGGATTCACTAGATCTCGAACGAAAAAAGGTCCTCATGCGGGTGGACCTGAACGTTTCCCTCGACAAAGAAGGGGCTATCAGTGATGAGACCCGCATTCGCGGTATGATGCCCACCGTTCGCAAAGTGCTCGAACGGAACGGTTCCCTGATCCTGATGTCCCATTTCGGACGTCCGAAAGGAAGCGGTGACCCGGAATGTTCGCTCCAGCGCATCGTAGGGGAGCTTTCTGAGCTGCTCGGAGTGAACGTGCATTTTGTGGACGATTGCATCGGGGAGAAAGTGGAGCAGGCTGTGAGAGATCTGGAACCCGGGTCTGTGCTCCTTTTGGAGAATCTTCGTTATTACGAAGAGGAGAAGAAGGGTGATCGGGAATTTGCGCGAAAACTGGCAGCTCTCGGGGATGTCTATATCAACGATGCTTTCGGGGTGGTCCATCGGCCGCATGCATCTGTAGCGGTCGTTCCTGATTTCTTCGATCCGGGGCAGCGTTCTTTCGGGTATCTGATGCGAGCCGAACTGGCTCATATCGATAAGGCTTTGTTCGAGCCCGAGCGGCCTTTTGCTGCCGTGATCGGAGGGGCCAAAGTTTCCGATAAGATCGGGACGATCCTAAGTCTTTTGGAGCGTGTGGACCATCTCCTGATCGGGGGAGCGATGGCCTATACCTTTATTCGTGCAGAGGGTGGACGCACCGGAGATTCGAAAGTGGAGGAAGATAAATTCGAATTGGCCGAACAGATCTTTCATAAGGCCGAAGAGAACGGGAACCGTCTCCATTTGCCCAGCGATACCATCATAGCGGATGAGTTCTCCAATGAAGCGAATATCGATAAGTGTCCGATCGACGATATCCCCAAAGGATGGATGGGAATGGACATCGGCCCTGATACCATTGAGGCTCACCGCCAACTCCTCTTGGATTCTTCTACGATCATTTGGAACGGGCCAATGGGGGTCTTTGAAATGGAGAATTTCCAAAAGGGCACCCTTGCGATCGCTGATGCGACCGCAGAGGCTACCGATGCCGGAGCCTTTTCACTGGTGGGTGGAGGAGACTCCCTGAGCGCGATCAATCGCTTCGGACTCCGCGACCGCATCGGTTTTGTATCGACCGGAGGCGGAGCCATGCTCGAATACATCGAAGGAAAGGAATTGCCGGGTATTCAAGCGATAGCTGCTCAGCCTTCCTTCGCCTCTGGTTCGGAGGGTTCCGAGAGCCGACCCACCCCCAGATCATAACGCATCACTCGCTCTGTAGCCCGGTTCATATGAGATAACAGCAGGGAATCCCTTTGCATCCTTTCGGGGATAATAGCTCCTTTTTCCGGACTTACAGTCCGGATCATGATCAAGAGGGCCACGATCAGGAGCCCTACTTTCAAAAGGCCGAAAAGTCCTCCTAGAAAGCGGTTAAGAAGGCCGAGGGCGACCATGCGGATCAAGCCATCGAGGAGTTTTCCGAGAAGGTGGACCCCGATCAGGATAGCGAGAAAGGTGATCCCGAAGGCTATCAAAGGGATATGACTTTGCTCGTCCCCGAGAGCTGTGCGTAGATAAGGCTCAGCGATCCCCGAGAAATGCATCGCGCCATAAACCCCCGCGAAGAGAGCGAAAAAAGTCGTGAGCTCAAAAACGAGCCCCTTTTGAAAACCTTTATAAGCTCCCCATATCAAGGGGACGAGAAGGATCAGGTCCAGCACGTTCATCGAGCCCTGAAGTATTTACGGGTGAGAAGCCGAACAGGAAAGGATGCCGATATCAGACCGATCATCAGAACGATCCCCAATACGGCCAGAATGTCGTTCAGGTGCATGGCCACGGGATAATGTTCGACGACCGCATTCTCCAGGGAAACCAATCCCCAAGCACTTTGAGCAGCGCATAAAAGAACCCCCAGACCGATCCCTAACAAACCTCCGAAAAGGTTGATCATCAATCCCTCGAGGAAAAAGATCCTCCTTATGCTGCGTTTAGAGGCCCCCATTCCCTGAAGGATCTTGATGTCCTCTTTCTTTTCGATGATCAGCATGGTGAGGGAGGCGATGATGTTGAAGGTGGCGATGACGAGGATAAAGCTAAGAATGAGAAAGGTGATCCACTTTTCGGTCCGATTCGTCTGGTAGAGCAATCGGTTCTTTTCATAACGGGTCTGTACCAGAAGACCTTCACCTGCGATCCGTTGGACCTTGGATTTGACCTTTTGAAGGTCGGTTCCAGGAGCAATGCCCAACGCCAATGCACTCCATCGGTCTTTGTAGCCGAAAAGCTTAGAAGCGAAGGGAAGGGAGGTGAGAATGTATCGGGAATCGAAATCGACATTGACGGAAAAGGCCCCTCCTGCAAGGATATGCTTGTGGCGAAAAGCTCGCTGTTTGTATCGATGTATGGCCTTTTTCCGCTTTGGAGCGGAAATGCGTATTGATGTTGGAAATCGAGGGGATATGGGAGCGTTCAATTCTTTTTTGATCCCGAGGCCCAGGATCGCCCGTGGTTCTCCTTTTTTACCGGTAAGCGAGGCCGCTCCCGATACGATCATGGTGTCCAGACCGCTCAGCTCGTAAAAAGCGGGTTCGATCCCTTTGACCGTTGCGATCACGTGCTCGCCTTCGTGTTTGAGGAGGGCGTTCTCTTCGATGGTCCGGGAGACCGTATCCACCTCCTCCAGGGCCTCGATCTTTTCGATTGCCAGGGAATCTTCGTGAAAAACCTTTCCTTCAGCAGGCACAACCTCCAGATCTGCATCGAAAGAACTGTAAAGCTCGTCCACCAGGCCTTCGATGCCATTGAAGGCTGAAAGGACCACGACCATGGCCATGGTGGCAAATGCGATGGCCACCACCGAGATACCTGAAATGACATTGATAACGTTGTGCGATTTCCGCGAAAAGAGGTAGCGCTTGGCTATGTAAAAGGGGAAGTTCAAAGCGCTAGGGAAAGTCCTTGCCGATCAATCCTTTAAAAGCTCATCGATGCGAGCTGCTCGGTCGATCGAATCATCCAGTATAAGTTCGATCTCGGGCATTTTTCGGATCTGCTTCCCGACCCGTTGGCCGAGTTCTTTCTTGATGGCCGGTTTTCGGTCCAGGATGGCCTGAAAAAGCTTTTGCGGTTCCTGGATCCCGTGAAGGCTTATGAAGGCTTTCGCGTTTCTGAGGTCTGGAGCGAATCGCACTTCGGAAACCGTGATCATGGAGGTTCCGAACCATTCTTTCCCTCGCTTCATAAAGATCGAAGCGAGCTCTTCCAAAAAAAGGCTCTCAAATCGGGCTTTACGTCGTTCGGACATGGGGCCAAAGGTAATGGATCCCGGAACGGAGCTTCAGACCTTTCCGGTCAATCCTTCCGAAACGTTGATGATGTGGTCCCCCACCTTTTCACAAGAGGTTAAGAGATCGTGGTAGATCAGGCCGCTCTTGATGTTGTATTCTTCTTGCTCGATGTTCCGAAGGTGCCCTTTCCGAAGCTCTTCTTTTTTCGCATCGATCTGTTTTTCCTTGCTCAGAGCTAGTTCAAGCTCGACTTCGGAGGGTTCGCGGTCCAGGTTGTCTAGCATTATCCGGAAGGCTTCCTCGAGGAGGTCGAACATCACGGTCAATCCTTCCCGCTGTTCTTGGGTGAACCAGAGGCGCTCCTGTGCCTTTCTTTCCAAATGTTGGGACATTTGATAAAGGATATCCCCGATCCTCTCCAGGTCGTTCACGATGCTCATCATGCCCCTTACCCGAAGGGAGGAGTCCATGCTCAGTTCATCCCTTGAGATGCGGGAAAGGTAATCCGCGACCTCCATTTCGATCCGATCGGTGATCTCTTCGTATTTCCGGACCTTTTTGAGGAGCTCCGCTTGGTCTTCGGGTTCGGGTTTATGGATGAGCTCCCGTACATAACCGCCCATTTGCTGGACGATCTCCCCGAATTTTCCGATCTCCTTGCGCGCTTCGATCAGGGACAGCTCAGGGGTTCCGAGGAGCCCTGAATCGATGTATTCCAAGCGTTCTCGTTTTTCCTTCATACCGCTCGGAGGGATCATCTTCTCGATCCCTTTTGAAAAGAAAGAGGAAAAGGGGACCAGAACGATGCTATTGAACGTGTTGAAGCCGAAATGGAATAAGATCACGCTCCAGATAAGCGGTTCGGGCCCTTCGAAGGGGGAGCCCATCCCCATTCCCATTATCAGGCCTTCCATGCCCTGAAGGATGGGGCCTTGAAAAGGAAAGAACCAAAGGATCCCGAAGAGGTTGAAGAGAAAGTGCACCAGGGCGGTCCGTTTCCCATGGATGTTGGCATTGCCGGCCGCCAGGTTCGCGGTGATCGTGGTCCCGATGTTCGCACCGATCACCACGATCATGGCCAATCCGAAGGGGAATTCGCCTGAACCGATGAAGGTAAGGAGAAGGGCGATCGTAGCGGCTGAGGAGCGAAGCAAGAAGGTGATACCGACGCCGATGAGAAGGAAAAGGAGTTGGGACCAGCCTCCCATCTCCATCAAGGCGTTGAGGGTTTGAAAGAAAGGGTTCTCGCTCCAATGGAAAAGTTCTTTGAGAAGGGCTGTTCCTAAAAGAAGGAGCCCGATCCCCATGATGAACTCTCCGAAGGACCGCCATCCATCACTTCGGGAGAGGGTTATGGGAAGGCCTACGGCCAAAAGCGGGAGTCCAAAAGAACTGATGCTGTATTGGGTGAACCCGAGGACCATGATGATGGCAGCGGTCAAGGTGGTCCCGATATTCGCTCCCATGATAACTCCCATGGCTTGACGGAGTCGTATGAGACCGGCGTTCACAAAGCTTACGAGCATAACGCTCGTAGCTGAAGAAGAGTGGATCAGAAAGGAGGTGGATAAGCCTGTAAGCACCCCGGTGAAGGGGCTTGAAGTGCTGCTCTTGAGAAAATCCCTAAGGGGACGCCCGAGCAATTTCTGGCTTCCCTCACTCATTACTTTCATTCCATAGATGAAAAGGGTGAGGGCACCGAGAAAAGTGAGCACTCTTAGAAGGGTCTCTTCCATGATCCGTTTGCTGGAAAGAGCGTCCGAGGCTAGTTTCGAACGCTCTTTTTATTGCTTTTTCTCTTGCTTTTTGTGCTTCAGGACCTTAGCCTCCACGTAAAAGATGATCTCCTCGGACAGGTTCTTGCTTAGGTCGCCCACTCGCTCCAGTTTGCGAATGATCGAGAGAATGTAAATGTACTGGTTCACCCGAGAGGGGTCTCTTTGGATAAGGGCTCCGATCTTTTCGGCTGCTTGCTCGTTGATCTCATTGAGGATCCCGTCTTTGGGAAAGACTTTTCGAGCAAGTTTGGTGTCCTCTTCTTCAAAAGCTTCTTTGACCACCTCGATCATGTCGATGGCGGTATCGTACATTTCCGTGAAGCGAAGCTCTTCCAGGACCTCGTCCTCCAGGCTTTCCTCAGAACTCAGTATATAGCGCCCGATCCCATCTGCGTTATCACCGAGCCGCTCAAGGTCCGAGTTGATCTTGAAACAGGCCATTACAAAGCGAAGATCCACGGCAACCGGGTTGAAAAGGGCGAGGATGTTCTCGCAGTCCCGGTCGATCTTGAGCTCCATAGCGTTGACCCGCCTTTCGTTCGAGCGGATCTCTTGAGCGAGTTCCTGGTCCCGGTTCAACATGGCCTCTTTCCCCTTTTGGAATTGGCCCTGGATCATGTTCATCATCTCCAAAAGGTCATCCTTAAGGAGTTTCAGTTCGGTCCCCAAATGGGACATGGAATGTTGATTGTTTTCTTTAGGGTCCGTCAACGCCTGTTTCTGTTTAGTTCCAAGCTATGAAAAAACGCTGGTCCGATCAACCGAATCGGCCAGTGATATAGTTCTGAGTGCGCTCCTTTTGGGGATTGGTGAAAATAGTGCTGGTGTCATCGTATTCGATCAGTTCTCCCATGTAGAAAAAAGCAGTTCTGTTGCTAACCCTCCCGGCTTGCTGCATATTGTGGGTGACGATCACGATGGTGTAATTCTCCTTGAGCTCGTAGGCCAACTCCTCGATCTTGGCGGAAGATATCGGGTCCAGGGCTGAAGTGGGTTCGTCCATTAGGATCACGGAGGGTTCCACGGCAAGGGTCCTTGCGATACAGACCCGCTGTTGTTGGCCACCGGAGAGGGCTAAGGCATTCCGCTTCAGATCATCCTTCACTTCATCCCAGAGTCCGACCTGCTGGAGGGCATGTTCGACCCTTTCGGTCAGGAACTTTTTGTCTTTGATCCCTTGTATGCGAAGGCCGTAAGCCACATTGTCAAAGACCGATTTAGGAAAAGGGTTGGGTTTTTGGAAGACCATGCCCACTTTTTTGCGGAGCTCTTCCACACTGGTGCCTTTCCAATAGATCTTATGGCCATCGACGAAAACCTCCCCTTTCATGGAAAAGTTCTCGATATAATCGTTCATGCGGTTGAACATCCGTAGAAAGGTGGATTTACCACAACCGGAAGGACCGATCAGGGCGGTCACGGCGTTGGCTTCGATCTTCATGTCGATGTCCTTGAGGGCATGGAAGTCCCCATAATACACATCAAGATTGGAGGCCTCCATCTTGATCTCCTTGTTGTCGGGCATAGCATAAGGGGTTTGCTGAGCATCCGCATCTTGTCCTGGAGAGGCAAGGTTTGCTGTTCTACTGGCTTCAGGTCCCATCATTATCCGTTGAGGCTTTTTTGCCATTTGTTCCTGAGGAAAACAGCGATCCCGTTCATCAGGAATGTGATGACCAGAAGGACGATAATGGCAGCGGCTGCATTGATCACGAACGCGTGTTGAGGGCGGCTCACCCAATTAAAGATCTGGATCGGAAGCACCGTGTATTGATCCATGGGCCCTTGAGGTGTAAAAGGTACATAAGCGAGGGCACCCACGACGATGAGGGGAGCTGTCTCGCCTACGGCCCTCGAAATAGCAAGGATAACACCGGTCAGGATACCCCCTATGGAGGAAGGAAGGACCTGTTTCCAAATGGTCTGCCATTTGGATGCTCCCAAGGCTAGCGAAGCATCCCGTATAGACCGGGGAACAGCAGCTATCGCCTCGCGGGTGGCCACGATGATGATAGGGAGGATCAAAAGGGAGAGGGTCAAGCTTCCGGCTAGGATGCTGTTGCCGAAGTTCAAGAGCCGTACGAAGATCTCGAGACCGAGAAGCCCGTAAATGACCGATGGAACCCCGGCAAGGTTGGCGATATTGATCTCCAGAAAGCGTGCGA
>CAZOSO010000002.1:27418-43123 GCA_964582635.1 uncultured Weeksellaceae bacterium
ATGACCGATGGAACCCCGGCAAGGTTGGCGATATTGATCTCCAGAAAGCGTGCGAACCAACTGTTCTTTTGATATTCTTCCAAATAGACCCCGGCCCCGACCCCGAGGGGAAAGGCAAAAAGAGTAGTGAATCCCATGATCCAAAGGGTCCCTATGGCGGCTGTATAAATCCCGGATTTCTCAGGATGCCTGGAAGGAAGGGAAGTAAGAAAGCTCCAGTCGATCCGGGTCAATCCCATCCAAAGGACCTGAAAAAGGAAGATAGCCAGGAGGATGAGGCCGATAAAGGTGCAGAAAACCCCTAATACCTTGAAGGCCTGATCTTTGAACCGATTCTTCTGCTCGTTATTCATACTGCTCCTGGTAGCGTTTCTTGATCCAGTAACTGATGCTGTTCAAAATGAATGTGAACACGAAGAGTGTGATACCAGCAGCGAATATCGTTCTGTATTCCAAGGTTCCATGGGGAACATCCCCCTTGCTGACCTTGACGATATAAGCGGTGATGGTCTCGATCGGAACGCGTGGATCCATGGTGAGATTCGGCTGATGGCCAGCCGCAATGGCCACGATCATCGTTTCACCAATGGCCCTGGATATGGCCAGGATGCCCGAAACCACGATACCGGAAGAAGCAGCCGGGACGGTGACTTTAAAAGCCGTCTGGAAACGCGTGGACCCCATTCCGTAAGAAGCCTCCCGAAGAGAACCGGGGACCGAATGAAGGGCGTCCTCGCTAAGGGAGGATACGAAGGGGATGATCATAATACCCATCACCAAGCCCGCAGAAAGGGCATTAAAACTTGAAATGTCCATAAACCCTTTAAGGAAAGGGGTGACGAAGTTCAGGGCGAAAAAACCGTAAACGACGGTGGGGATGGCAGCCAGTATCTCAAGGAGGGGCTTGATCCTCGTTCGAAAGGCACTTTGCGCGTATTCGTTCAGATAAACGGCTATAACGAGCCCGAGCGGGAGGGCAACGATAATGGCGATGAAAGAGGTCAGAAAGGTCCCCGCCAAGAGAGGAAGGATACCGAAATGCTTATCCTGAAAAAGGGGTGTCCATTCGGTGCTCGTGAAGAACTCGACGATGGAGACCTCCTGGAAAAAACCGATGGCCTGAATGAGAAGGATGAGAAGAATGCCAAGGGTCGTAAGGATAGTGATCGAGGCGCAGAAAGCGAGGAGGCGCTCGATGATCTTCTCCTTCCACTTCTTCATTTTCACCTAACTATTCCGGACCTAGCTCCCTTTTAACCATTTTCCTTCCCTTCCATGCTCGAGATCCAGTCCTTGAAAGACTGAAGCTCCTTTTGATAGGCTTTTTCAGCCATGGGGAAATAACCAGCGGACTCCGCGAGGTCCGATGCGTTATTAAGATAAAACTTCACGAAGTCTTGCACATAGGATTTTTGGGCCGAACTCTTTCGAACATAGATGAAAAGAGGACGGGTTAAAGGTGTGTATTCGTTTTGGGATATGGTCTTTTTGGAAGGAAGAACGCCTCCGTTATCATCGTCCACGGCCACCAATTTCAATTGGTCCTTGTTTTCCTGATAATAAGCGAAGCCGAAAAAGCCGAGGCTGTACTTTTCACCGGCCACTCCCTGGACCAAGGTGTTATCGTCCTCGCTCGAGGTATAATCGCCTCGGCTGGCGCCCACTTCTCCAACGATCTTTTTGGTGAAGTAATCGTAGGTTCCTGATTGAACCCCAGCTCCATAAAGGTTGATCTTTTGGTCCGGCCATTCATCGCGAACATCGCTCCATTGGGTGACACTGTCCTCGGCACCCGGTTCCCAGATCTTTTTGAGTTCCTGGACCGTGATGGTATCCAACCAATCGTTCTTGGGGTTTACGCAAATGGCCATGCCGTCGTAGGCCACTTCGAAGCTCTTGTACTCGACCCCGTTTTTCTGGCAGAGTTCTTTTTCTTGGTTCTGGACCGGTCGAGAAGCGTCATTGATATCGGTCTTTCCACGACAGAACTTCTTGAATCCTCCGCCGGTCCCGGATGCTCCGATGGTGATCGAAGTTTTCGGTGCTTCTTTCCGATAAGCTTCTACGACGGCCTCCGAGATGGGATAAACCGTGCTGGAGCCATCGATCTTGATCCGTTTTCGGTTTCCTCCACATGCGGCCAAAAGGAGGATCATAAAAAGAAGAGCGAAGCTCGGGTAGCGTGTCATGGGCACTTTTCCTTTTTGAGGATCGAACACTAAGGTTGTAAAATTAAGTCAAGCGGTAAAAGCGCTTTTTGAACTGATGTTAAGCTTTTATTAAAATAAGAGAACCCCCTTTTCGCGGATTTCTATCTTTGACTGTTTTCAGTATTGAAGCTAATTATGGCCGAAAGCACCCTGATGGATACCGATGAGCTCTTGAAGCGGATGGAGGGCTTGGTGGAGGACGAAAACGATCCCGTAGCGAAAATGGCCAATATCGCTGCCGAACTTCATCACGGGCGAGGCTATTTTTGGACCGGATGGTACCGGGTAAATGGAGCTGAGCTCGTATTGGGGCCTTTCCAAGGGCCTACCGCATGTACCCGGATCCAAAAAGGACAAGGGGTCTGTGGGACCTCATGGGAAAGAGGGAGCACCGTTGTAGTCCCGGATGTGGAGGAATTTCCGGGCCATATCGCTTGCGACCCCCGTTCCCGGTCCGAGATCGTGCTTCCGGTCCGAGATGCGGATGGCCAAGTGGTCGCGGTCCTCGATATCGACAGCGACCGGAAGAATGCCTTCGGCGAGGAAGAGCAAGAGTTTTTGGAAGCCCTTGTTCAGCGGATCGAACCCCTGAGCTTTCGGTGAGAGCCTTTCTTTTTCTCATACTGCTCTTTTCGTTCTTTTTGCAACGTTGTGCTCAGGTCCAGCCCCCGAGCGGCGGTTCTAAAGATGAAGAAGCGCCCAAGGTGGTCCGGGCTGTTCCCCCGAACGGTTCGGTGGATTTTGAGGGGAACCGATTCACACTCTATTTCGATGAATACATCAAAACCTCACGGCTTCAAAAGGAGCTGATCGTATCACCGAGGATCGAACCGCCCCCTGAAGTGAGCGTAGAGGGTAAAGAATTGACCGTTCGCTGGAGCGATGTGCTCCAAGAGAACCGTACTTATTCGTTCCGCTTTGGGAATTCCATCCAGGATATTACCGAAGGGAACCGGACCGATAATCTGGTATACGCCTTTTCTACAGGGGGCACCTTGGATAGCCTCCATTATCAGGGGAGGGTAGTAGATGCACGCACAATGGAAGGGGTAGAGGGTGTCCTTGCGATGCTATATCGAGAACTCGGGGATTCTGTTCCCAGGGTGGAAAAACCTTTTTACTTCGCGCGGACCGATGAAAAGGGACATTTCGATATCCCCTATTTAGCGGAGGGCGACTATAAGTTCTTTGCGCTCAAAGACCAAAACCGGAACCAGCGCTACGACCTTCCCAATGAGGCGATCGGTTTTCGAAAACATCCCATAAACCCTTATGAGGCGGATTCATCCGGGGACGCTCTTATCCGTCTGTTCACGGAAGCGCAAAAAGAACAGTTCGTGGATCAAAGGAGCATCGAACCCGGCAAAGCTTTATTTATTCTCAAGCAGGACGAAAAAAGAGTGGAGCTATTTCCTCCGGGTGATAGCAGCTCGCCCTGGCAGCAAGTGAAATACCATCCCCCGGGATCGGACACGGCGATCTTTTGGTTTCCCGATCCCGATATGCCGGATTCGGTAATGATGAGTTTAAGGGGAGGGAATAAAGTCCTCGACACCTTTCTTATCCGCAATGGAGCCCCCCTCTTAGAAAAGGAAGAGGGAGCGAGTCTGACCAAGGACTTCAAAGATCCTTTGGAATGGAATGAAGCGGCGGCTTTTCGTTCCCCCCATCCCCTCCATTCCATCGATTTTGCTTCCATAATAGGAGTGAGCGACAGCGATACGGTGGAGCTCGCTCCCCGTATCCAAGGTCCTGCCCATCGAAAGCTCGTCCTCAAGGAGCGGAAGGCTTTTCTGGACAGCGGCTTGCAACTCACCCTTCTCCCGGGAGCTGTCACAGATACCTTCGGGCGAAAGAATGGGGACACGCTTCGCTTCGAGTTTGAGGTCCGGGAAAAGGATCATTACGGTCAACTCCGTGTTATGCTCAAAACGGAGGATACGGTAAGCCGACGGGTGATCTTCAGGGTCCTCGATAAGAGGGGCAATACGATCAGGAAGCGATGGCAGACCACGGATAAAAGGTTGGACTTCCCTTATTTAAAGCCGGGATCTTATCGGTTGGAGCTGATCCTCGATGAAATGCCGAACGGGAAATGGGATCCCGGTAAATATCCCGACCGTCAACCGGAGCCGGTCCGCTATTATCCCGATACGGTAAAGGTTCGCTCCAATTGGCAAAAGGAGATCGAATGGAAAGGGCTCGGGGAAGGGGGATAAATTCTAAATCCCAAATCCCAAAGCCCAAATCCCAAAGCAATTAGAAATTGGAGTTAATATTTCGATGGTCGTGGAATGGATGGATCACTCCAACCTAAAACGGTCCCGGTCCATCAACACCGGGAATTTTTCCCGGAAATCGTTCAGCTCGCTGGCTGAAAGGGTGAGGGTTATACAGCTCTCTTCAAAAGGCTCAGGAGCGTCGATCGCATGGCCTTTTGGGTGGATGACCGCAGAATCGCCAGCATAGGTCATGCCCTTTCCGTCTTCACCGACGCGGTTCACTCCGACGACATAGACCTGGTTCTCGATCGCTCGGGCCCGCAAGAGATGCTGCCATGCATAACGGCGTGGTTCGGGCCAATTGGCATTACAGATCAAGACGTCATGGTCGTCTTGATTCCGGAGCCAGACCGGAAAGCGAAGGTCGAAACAAATAGAGAGTTGGATGCGCCAGCCTCTCCATTCAACGACACATCGCTCTTGACCAGGTGTGTAATAATGATCTTCTCCCGCGAAACGAAAGAGATGGCGTTTGTCATAAGTCTTTAAGTCTCCATCGGGAGGCATCCAGATCATCCGATTGAAATAGCTCCCACCCTCTTCAGCGATGATAGAACCGACGAGTACTTTGCCCAGATCCTTGGCCTTTCCTTCCATCCATCGAACGGTAGGACCGTCCATAGGTTCTGCCAGCTCGGAGGAATTCATGGAAAAGCCGGTCGTGAACATCTCGGGGAGGATGACGATATCGCTGGGAGGCAAGCGGCGATGAAGAAGATCGTTGAAGTGCTCCAGATTTCTCTCCACATCCTCCCAATAGAGGTGGGTCTGGATCAAGGTCACTTTGAGGTCCTCCTCGGCCATGGGCTTAAATGCTGTTGATGATCTCAGCTGCTCGATCAAGGGTGTCCTCGCTCTTGGCAAAGCAGAAGCGAAGGACGTTCTCATCCACGTTCCGGTGGTAGAACACAGAAACAGGGACGGAAGCGATGCCGAATTCGTCTATTAACCGGAGGGCAAGGTCTGTATCCTTTTCCTTGCTCAGATCCTCTTCATCCTGGTACGAGAGGAGTTGGAAATAGGTTCCCTTAGCGGGCTCGACTTTGAATCGGCTTTCCTTAATGGCGTTCAGGAAGTAATCCCGCTTTTCCTCATAGAACTTGTTCAGTTCGCGATATTCTTCCGGACTTTCCCTGAGATGCTCAGCAAAAGCATGTTGAATAGGGGTGTTGGCACAGAAAACGATGAACTGGTGGGATTTCCTGAATTCCTTCATGAGGTTCTTTGGAGCAATGCAATAGCCCGTCTTCCAACCCGTGTTGTGGAAGGTCTTTCCAAAAGAAGATATCACGAATGAACGTTCGGCCAAACCTGGGAAGCGACATACGCTCTGGTGTTCGCGCTGGTCGAAAAGGATGTGTTCATAGACCTCATCGCTAAGGATCAGGATGTCCGAATTCTTCGTGAGCCTTTCAAGCTCCTTCATGTCCTCTTGCTCGATAACGCTTCCCGTGGGGTTATGAGGGGTGTTGATGATGATCATGCGGGTCTTTCGGTTCACGACCCGCTTCACCTCGTTCCAATCGATCCTGTATTCGGGAGGCTTGAGTTGGACGAAGATCGGTTTTCCGTTGCTCAGTTCGATGGCCGGTTCATAACAATCGTAGGCCGGAGTGAAGATCACCACTTCATCATCCTCTCGGACCATCGAAGTGATCGTGGCGTAGATCGCTTCTGTGGCCCCGGCTGTTATCGTGACCTCTGTTTCCGGATCGTATTCGGCCCCGTACAGATCCTGGGTCTTTTCGGCAATGGCCTCACGAAGCTCCGGCACACCTGCGGAAGGAGCATACTGGTTCCTCCCTTTCTTCATTTGTTCGTGGACCCGATCGAGGAGCTTGGGAGAACAATGAAAGTCCGGGAACCCTTGGGAAAGGTTGATCGCTTCTTTCTCACGAGCCTTTTGGGACATGACCGTGAAAATGGAAGCACCGACTTTGGGGAGCTTAGAGGGGACAGAATTAGGGAATTCGGGCATAAGTAGGTTCGCTCCACGATTTGAAAGAAAGCAAAGGTAAACGAATCAGAAGATCCATTCATCCCGGGTTTGGGCCGATCGGACCTCTTTGTTTCTTTAAAGGGACTTTCATAAATTCGATGCCCCATATCGGGATTTTAAAAAGGATAAGGAAGATGGATAGTTCTGCCGTCGAGGAAGTTCAGGGCAAAGGCTTTATTAAGACCCTGAGAGAGGATAACTGGTGGGTGGGACCGGTCTCTGTGGTAGCTGGTCTTCTCGCTTTCATCATCTATTCCACATGGGCCGCTTTCGAAGCGAGCCATTACTTTTATTCCACTTTTTCGAATGCGCAGGGTTTCGGTGGTTATCTTTCCCCCCTCTATTCCCCGCCGCTCTTCATCGAACCGAGCATGTCGGGCTCTGCCCCGCTCGGACACGCCTGGTTGGGTAGCTGGCCGGAATGGTGGCCTTCTTGGCTTCCACCGTCCCCATCGTTTTTGATCCTTATCTTCCCCGGCCTCTTCCGTTTCACCTGTTATTATTACCGCAAGGCCTATTACAGGGCCTTTGCCTGGACCCCTCCTGCTTGTGCGGTCGGTGCGGTTCCGCAAAAGTCCTATAAAGGGGAAACGAAATTTCTCCTATTCCAGAACCTCCACCGCTATGCCCTTTACATTGCCCTCGTCTACTTGGTCATCCTCAGCTATGATGCCGTACAGGGTTTCTTTATGAACGGCAAGTTCGGGGTAGGATTGGGGAGCATCATCCTCTTGATCAATCCGATCCTCTTGGGGGGGTATACACTGGGTTGCCATTCTTTCCGGCACCTCGTCGGTGGACGAAAGGATCAGTTCACCTGTGCTTGTGTTGGTGGTGAGAACAAGGGGACGAAGGCTTCGTATAAGAGCTGGAGCTTGGTCTCTATCCTGAACGGGAACCATCAGGCCTGGGCATGGGCCAGTTTGATCTGGGTGGCCTGGACCGATATTTACATTCGCTTGGTGTCCTCTGGTGTGATCACTGACCCGAACACCTGGAGCTCCTTGGGACCTTAAAACGAAGAACGAACGATGGATACATCCGAACTGGAGACGCACGAATACGACGTAGTCGTTATCGGAGCCGGAGGAGCCGGCCTTCGGGCAGCGATCGAGGCTTCAAGGAATGAGAAACGGACCGCCTTGGTCTGCAAATCCCTTCTCGGTAAAGCTCATACGGTCATGGCGGAGGGAGGAATGGCCGGTTCGCTCGGGAACGTCGATGAACGGGACCACTGGAAGGTCCACTTCCGCGATACGATGAGGGGAGGCAAGTTCCTCAACTCTTGGCGAATGGCTGAGCTTCATGCCAAGAACGCTCCTGAACGGATCCGCGAATTGGAGGAATGGGGAGCCGTCTTCGATCGAACCCCCCAAGGGAAGATCAACCAGCGAAATTTCGGGGGGCATCGCTATCCCCGCCTTGCTCACGTAGGAGACCGCACGGGGCTCGAAATGCTCCGATCCCTCCAGGATTACGGGATCCATCAAGGCATCGACGTTTTTATGGAGTGCCACGCCCTCGATGTTCTTAAGGACGGGGATAAGGTGGCCGGCATGGTCGGAATGTGGAGCGAAAGCGGGCGCTTTCTCGTCATGAAGAGCAATGCGGTGATCATCGCTACCGGTGGAGCAGGCCGCGCTTGGGAGGTCACCTCCAACAGTTGGGAATACACGGGTGATGGTTATGCGATGGCTTACGAAGCCGGTGCCGATCTGATGGACATGGAGTTCACGCAGTTCCATCCGACCGGTATGGTCTGGCCTCCTTCTGTGAAAGGGACCCTCGTGACCGAAGGGGTCCGGGGAGAAGGAGGAGTGCTTAAGAACAGCGATGATGAGCGCTTTATGTTCGACAACATCCCCGATCGATTTGCTCCAGAGACCGCTGATAGCATCGCTGAGGCTCAGAAGTGGATGGAAGGGGACCGGAATTCCCGTCGACCTCCTGAACTCTTGACGAGGGATGTGGTCGCCAGAGCGATCCTCAAGCAAGTCCGGGAAGGACGAGGTTCACCCCACGGAGGAGCTTTCCTCGATATCGCAACCCAGCGGAGCGAGGAGGATATCAAAAAGAAACTCCCCTCCATGTACCATCAGTTTAAAGTTCTCGCTGAGCTGGACATCACGCGTGATCCCATGGAGGTCGGGCCGACCCTCCACTATATGATGGGCGGTATCCGGGTCGACCCGAATAACCAGATGTCGACCGTCCCCGGGCTTTTTGCATGCGGTGAGGCTTCCGCGGGGATGCACGGGGCCAATCGTCTCGGAGGGAATTCCCTTTCGGACCTCGTCGTGTTCGGCCAACTTGCAGGCCAAGGAGCTTCGGAATATGCCGACTCGCTCGAGAAAATGCCCGAAGCTCCCGGAGACCAGATCGAAAGCATCATCCGCCGGGCGACCGATATGCTGAACCGGGAGAGCGGAAAGAACCCTTACCTGCTGCATGATGAGTTAAGGCAGAACATGCAGGAGAATGTCGGGATCGTTCGCGAAGAGGAAGGGCTTAAGAAAGGGATCGAGAACTTAGGTCCGCTCAAGGAATCCTATAAGGAGGTGAAAGCTGAAGGGGCACCCCAATACAACCCGGGTCTGCACCAGGCTTTGAGTTTAAGAAACCTTTTCATCACTGCTGAGGCGGTCGCCAATGCTGCTTATATCCGGAAGGAAAGCCGTGGCGCACATACGAGGATCGATCACGAAGGGGAGAGCGAAGAGTGGATGAAGTACAACATCGTGGTCCGAAAGAACAAGGACGGGGAAATGGAGACCGAGAAACTCGAACGCCAGGAACCCGAAGAAGAATTGAAACGGATCGCTTATTCCGAGCTCGAGGACCTCGAAAAAGAGGTCGCCGAAGAACGGAAAGCGAAGACCTGAACCCAAAATCCCGAAGGCCATGGCCGAACGGACATTTAAGATCTACCGCGGGGATAACGAGCAGGGGGAATTCCAGACCTTCAAGACCGAGGTCGAAGAAGGGATGGTCGTCCTCGATGTCATCCACAAGATCCAGGCGGAACAGGCGAACGACTTGGCCGTTCGCTGGAATTGCAAGGCCGGCAAATGCGGATCTTGTAGCATGGAAGTGAACGGGAAGCCGAAGCTCGCTTGCATGACGCGGATGAACGAATACGGACCGGAGGAGGAGATCACCGTTACACCGGTCAAGACCTTCCCGATCATCAAGGATCTTGTATGTGATGTTTCCTGGAACTACGAGCAGAACAAGCGGATCGCTCCGTTCACGCCGGATACGTCCCAAAAGGATGAGAACGGGGATTACATTATGATGCAGGAGGACGTGGAACGGATCCAGGAATTTCGAAAGTGCATCGAATGCTTCCTCTGCCAGGACGTTTGCCACGTACTACGGGACCACGATCAAAAGGATAAGTTCGTCGGTCCGCGCTTCATGATCCGTTTGGCCAGCTTGGAAATGCACCCCCTCGATCAAGAGGACCGGATCCCTGAGATCAAGGATGAGTTCGGTTCGGGATTCTGCAACATCACCAAGTGCTGTACGGATGTGTGTCCGGAGGATATCAATATAACAGATAATGGGATCATCCCCCTCAAAGAACGAGTAGTGGACCGATACTACGATCCCATCTCCATGCTGATCCGAAAGGTAAAGGGGGAGAAACCCAATACCGCCTAAGCTCTCTCTTTCTACTCTATGCGCTACGAGCCCTTGCCAGCGGAGCTTTATGTCCGCAACCGGAAAAAGTTCTGCGAGCGCCTCCCCAAAGGGGCGATGGCGATCTTCCATTCCAACGACTTCATGCCCACCAATGCCGACGGCACCATGCCGTTCCGGCAGAACAATGACCTGCTCCACCTTTGCGGAGTGGATCAGGAAGAGACCGTGTTGATCCTATTTCCTGATGCTTTCCATGAAAAACACCGGGAGATCCTCTTCATCAAGGAGACCAACGAAGAGATCAGGATCTGGGAGGGGGATAAGTTGACCAAGGAACAGGCTACCGAGCTATCCGGGATCCGCTCTGTTCATTGGAACGATGCTTTCGAGAAAATTCTGGATGTCCTGATGCCACAGGTGGAGACCGTCTTTTTGAACTCCAATGAGCACCTGAGGGCCGAAAAGCTTGTAGAGACAAGAGATGATCGCTATCGCAAATGGATGATGGAGCAATATCCGCTCCACAATTACCAGCGGAGCGCTCCGATCATGCATGAGCTGCGAAGCGTTAAAGGATCCGAAGAACAGGAGCGGATACGAGAGGCTTGCAATATTACGCACGAGGGTTTTAAGAGGGTCCTCGAAGCGACCCGGCCGGGTATCAAGGAATACGAACTGGAAGCGGAGATGATCCGCGAGTTCACCCGCAGAGGCTCAAGAGGATTTCCCTACGAGCCGATCGTTGCTTCTGGAGAAAACGCTTGTGTGCTCCATTATACCGAAAACCATGACACCGTACAGGACGGAGAGTTGATCCTGATGGATTTCGGGGCGGAATATGGGAATTACGCTTCCGATATGACCCGGGTGATCCCGGCTAATGGCCGTTTTACCGATCGGCAAAAGGAGGTTTACAATGCGGTCTTAAGAGTGCAGCGCGAGGCCATGAAATTGCTTCGCCCCGGCACTTATTTGGATGATTATCACCGAGAGGTCGGGAAGTTGATGGAGCAGGAGTTGATCGGCCTAGGCCTATTGGATGAAAAGGAGGTCCAGAAGCAGGATCCCGAGGCTCCGCTTTATAAGAAGTTCTTTCCGCACGGCACCTCGCACCACATCGGATTGGACGTGCACGACGTGGGTGGTCCTACTCTACCCGTGAAAGAAGGGATGGTCTTTACGGTCGAGCCGGGGATCTATATCCGTGAGGAAGGTATCGGTGTTCGATTGGAGAACGATGTCGTGGTCACATCGGATGGGGTGAAAGATCTGATGGGGGATATCCCCATCGAGGTGGAGGCTATCGAGGAAGCGATGAACGGGGGTTAGAGCTCCGTATTCATCCCGCTGTCCAACGGAACCCTTTTTTTAACAAGATCCTCCCCATCGAGGATCATCAGGAGGTATTCGCGGTCCTCAAGATCCGAGATATCGATGCGTGCCCCCTCGGTCCCGAGCTGACCGGTCTTGATGACCGAGCCGTTCGCATCGCAAATGTCATAGATCGAATGCGATGTTTGAGGTCGATACCAAACCTTTAAGACCTGAGCTTGCTCATCTTTTTGAAAGGTCAGATCGTCCATATATCGGTAGAGTGGTGGTCGAACTCTCCCCTTTTTCTAAGCTTTCTCAAAGGGCTTTACTCCCTGTAAAACTAAAAAAGTTTCGGAATGTGAATGAAATGATCGCTTAAAAGTAAGGATTCTTGTTTCATTCTTCATAGATAAAGCTCATCCGAACATCACTACTCGTTAAACGAAGATGCTTTTCAAAGGTTGTGGGTTTGGAGGGATGAATCGCTGAATCAGCTTCAAAAAAAGACGGATTTCCGAAAATCAAAGACGGATGGGTGTGATCGCTTAGGTTTTATCCCAGATGCCTGGCTGCAGGATTTCTACGAGGTTCGCTTCAGGATCTCTGAAATAAAAAGATTCTTTAGCTCCTTTATGCCAGTATTGCACTTGTTCGATCGCGATCCCCGATCTCCGGAGTTCTTCTTTGAGATTTTCGTAATCCTCCATATCGCATTCGAATGCGATATGGAGCTCTCCTTGCCCATAATGGGGAGGAGGTTCCTTCTTTTTGGCGGAACGGCTAGGGTCGAAACAGAGGAGAACCGCACCGCCCGCCTCGAAAAAAACATGGTCCCCATCTATATGGGATATCACTTCAAGGCCGAGGGTCCCTTCGTAAAAGGAACGCATTTGGTCCAGGTCCTCAGCGTAGAGGCAGCTTTCTTTGAGGCGTAGCCCGTGCATTCTTTTCCAAAGGTCATCAAGTTGTTTCGGAAGCTCCTACCTTCGTCCAAAACTCAGAACTATGCAATTCGAAAATTCGATAGCTGTCGTTACAGGTGTTAGTAAAGGGATCGGAAAAGCTACGGTGGAAGCGCTTCTCGATCAAGGTGTTAAAGTGGTCGGATGGGGGCGTACCGCCCCTGATATCGAGCGAGAGGGGCTCTTTTTCGTGCGCACCGATGTCCGGGATGAGGAAGAAGTGAAAGCAGCCCGGGAAGAAACCCTTGAAAAAGTCGGAGCTCCGGATATTCTGATCAATAATGCCGGGCTCGGCCATGATGCTCCGATCGAGGAAATGAGCTCGCAGGAGTGGCACGAAATGTTCGACACTAATGTGCACGGACTTTTCTATTGCATCCGTAGCCTGGTACCGGACATGAAGGGGAAAGGTGGGGGTCATATCGTAAATGTGGCTTCTCTTGCAGGGAAAAATGGGATCGAAAGAATGGCGGGTTACTGCGGGACGAAACACGCAGTGGTCGGAATTTCCGCTTCGCTCTTCAAAGAATTGCGTTACGATGGCATCAAGGTTACCTGCATCTTGCCGGGCTCCACTAAGACCAACTTCTTCGATAACATCGAAGGAGGGGAAGCCCACGATGGAATGATGCGCCCACAGGATATCGCCGGTTCCATTATCGATGTGATCGGCACGCACCCCAATTATCTTCTGAACGAAATGGAAGTGCGCCCCTTGAAACCCAAGGGCTGATCTTTAACGATCCGACCGAGTTCTCCACCGCGTCCTTCCACTTTCGATAGAGGGGGTGTAGTTTTGATCTCCTATAGCGGAACAATGGGGACCGGATCGGTCGAAAAAAGATGGGTTCTCGCTTCTCAACCTTCGGAAGCGGAAATTGAGCGCCTTCGTCAGCACTTGAAGAAGGACGGCCGGCCCTTGAGCATTCCTTTGGCCACTTTGCTCCTCCAACGAGGGATCGAGGATGAGGATAGTGCCAGGGCTTATTTCATCCCCTCATTGGAGCATCTTCACGACCCTTTCTCTATGAAAGATATGGAGAAGGCCGTAGAGCGCCTTACGGAAGCGGTTTCCGGGGATGAAGGGGTGATGGTCCTAGGGGATTATGATGTGGACGGGACCACGGCTGCTGCTATGCTGATCGATCTCCTTCGTTGGCTCGGGAAAGCCCCCTCCCTCCATATCCCCGATCGCTATGAGGAAGGATATGGGATCTCTTTTGAAGCGGTCGATCGGGCTGAGACCGAAGAGGTCGGGCTCTTGATCGCTTTGGATTGCGGGATCAAAGGGCATCAAGCCATCCAAAAAGCAGTGGATAAAGGGATCGATGTGATCGTGTGCGATCACCATCGCCCCGATGAAACCCTCCCGCCCGCAAAAGCCATCCTCGATCCGCAGCGGGAGGATGACCCCTACCCATTTGCCGGTCTCAGTGGATGTGGGGTTGCCTTTAAGCTTATGCAGGCCTTTTTTTATCAGCACGACCTGGATCATGGCAAACTCCACTCCTGCCTCGATCTCCTCGCTATCAGTATCGCAGCGGATATCGTTCCAATGCGGGACGAGAACAGGATCCTTACCCACCATGGCCTTCGCTCCATCGAGGAAGAGCCAAGACCCGGGGTCCGGGAATTGAAGAAACGTTCCGGCATCGATGGGACTGAATTGGATGTGACCCAACTCGTCTTCACGATCGGGCCGAGGCTCAATGCAGCGGGACGGATGGGACATGGTTCAAAAGCGGTGGAGCTTCTAACAGCGGAACATGAAGATGCCGTGGATGGAAGTGTCCTCCTCGATGATCAGAACAACGAGCGGCGCGACCTGGATCAGCGGATCACCCGGGAAGCCCTGCGTGAGCTCGAGAAAGACCCCCTCGGTCAAGAAGCATCTACCACGGTGGTCCATGCCCCGGATTGGCATAAAGGGGTCATCGGGATCGTGGCTTCAAGGCTCCTCGAGCATTATCATCGGCCTACCGTGGTCCTGACCGGATCCGGCGATGAGGTGACAGGTTCTGCACGTTCGGTCCAAGGCTTCGATATCCATCAAGCTCTGATCAATTGTTCGAGCTATCTGATCCGCTTTGGTGGGCATCGTTATGCAGCTGGAATGACACTCCGTGAAGAGGATCTGCCGGCTTTCCGGGAGGCCTTTGAAAAAGAGGTGGGCCGAACGATCGACCCCCGATCCTTTGTCCCCGAACTTCGAGCTGACCTGGAACTTCCCCTTAAGCGGATCGATGAACGCTTTTTCCGGACGCTCCAACGCTTCGGTCCCTTCGGCCCCGAGAACCATCAACCCCTTTTTATGAGTCGGAACGTGAGAGCCGAGACCGTACGGGGAGTTGGTAAGGACAAAGCCCATCTAAAACTGAAGCTCTACCAAGAAGGAGATCCTGCAAGCCGTTTTCCCGCCATCGCATTCGGGCTAGGGTCCTATTATACGCGGATATTGGAAGGGGAGTGCTTTCATATCCTCTACCATATCGAAATGAACGAGTATAAAGGGAAAAAGGGCCTCCAGTTACGGGTCAAGGATATCAAGTTCGGAGACCCGGATTCCGTGCTGGCCTCTCATCCTGAGCACAAAGCGTTCGCCTCGTAAAAAGATCCCTTTTCTTTGCTCCAAAGTGAGCTTGAACCCTGGAAAAGCACCCTATGAAGGTGTCCGTCGTGATCCCCGCATTTGATGAGGCCAACCGGATCCTCCCGACCTTGAGAAGGATCGAAGGCTACATGAAAGAAACGTTCGGGGAACATGAGATCATCGTGGTGGATGACGGATCGAAGGATCGGACCGTGGAACTCATCCAGGAGGAAGGCATTCCTTCCGTTCGGATCCTTCGCAATGAGAAAAACCTTGGAAAAGGGGCGTCTGTGAAAAAAGGTGTGCTCCAAGCTAAGGGCGAAATGATCCTCTTTTCGGACAGTGACCTTTCCACACCCATCGAAGAGATCGATGCCTTTGTGAAAGCGATCGAAACGGGGGCCGATATCGCCATCGCTTCAAGGAATGCCAAGGGAGCTAATAAGGAAGTGAAGCAACCTGTTTACAGACAGAGCATGGGAAAACTGTTCCCGCTTTTTGTGAGATTGCTAGGCTTGGGAAATTTTAGCGATACCCAATGCGGTTTTAAGATGTTCAAAAAAGAAGCCGCACAACGTTTGTTCAGCTACCAACGGATGAAAGGCTTCATATTCGATGTGGAAGTGCTTTTCTTGGCCAAGAAGAGCGGATATGAGATGAAAGAATTGCCGGTCACCTGGCTCGATAAGGAGGAAAGCAAGGT
>CAZOSO010000002.1:43223-68510 GCA_964582635.1 uncultured Weeksellaceae bacterium
CGGAACAAGACCGGAAAAGCTCCAGGCTGGAAAAGAGCTGAGGGGGATTCGGTTGAAATGGAGCTCGAGCTTTCCAAAATGCTTCAGCAAGGGGTCGGGCCTTATAGCCTTTGGGCCCGCTTCGATATCAAAGCTCCTTTGGATACCCCTCCTGTTTTTAAGGCCTCCTTGAAGGCCCCCGAAAAAGGAGTAGTAGAAAGAAAAAGCTTCAAAGCATGGACCCGATCCGGGAAAAGGTCATGGTTGAAGCTCGCTTTGCCCGACACCATGGATCCTGGATCTTTTTCTTTAACCATCCGCCCCGAAGATCCTATGTCCTATCGGGTCGGCTCTTCGTCGGTCTACCTTTTGGGAAAAGGACCCGGAAAGTTGAATTATTCCTTGGATGCCGCTGAATTGCCAAAATCTGCAGATGGGGTGACCCCTCGACCGGATAATCCGCAAGAGCAGTGTTTTTATTTGCCGGAGAACGCTGAATATGGGAGAAAGCTAGTGGTCAATGCGGATCGGACCGATATTTCTTCCGTCAGGAAGATCCTGACGAGCGTACGGGTCCGTTCCTCCCATCCGGACCCCAAGGTCCTCTTGGTCATGGAGCTTAAAGATGGGAACGGGAAGGAGATCGGATGGCACCGAGCAAAATTGAAAGAGCGGGAACAACGAAAAAAGCGATGGGTTCCGCTCCGCTTTTCGATCGAGCCCGAGGACCCCTTGCCCAAAGATGGGAGCATAGAGGTTTATGTTTGGAACAAGAGAAAAGAGCCCTTAAGATGGGATGACCTTCAACTTTTCCTCAGGACCCGGAACACCTCGCCTTCTTATTCATCCTCGATCGAAGAAGTCCCCAAGGATAGCGCTCCCTATCCGAGAACTGTATGGCCATGTATGCGTACGGGCCTAGAGGATAGCTTGTTCCCTGAAGCTAATGAGGAACCCTATGAGATCTTTGTAAGCGATATGGGGATGGGAGATCAGGAGGAGCTGCTATGGGTGGGTGATGACCGATTGCGCTTATTGGGCTATGATACGTCCGAAAAGAGCTTCCATATCCTTCAGGAGCATCCCATAAAGTCGACGAAAAAAGGGGTGTCCCCTTCCTTTTACCTTATCCCTCGAAAAGATGGAAAGAAAGCCATCCTTGCTCGGAAGGATAGCAACGGGATCCTTTGGGAGCTTTCTGCTTCTAAAGGGATCGAAGAATCCTGGAAAGGCCCTATCCCCGAAAAGATGCGAGAAGCTGTTCTTTACCGGGGGCCAAAAGGACACGCGCATCTATATACCCCTGGAAAAGGAAATGCCTATACCGTAAGACGTGAGGAAAGGGAATGGAGATTCGAGCCTTTGGAGCAAAAAGCCCCTTTTCTTACCAACGCGGGCGCTTTTGTTCATGGAAGTTTTGGTCCGAATGGAGAAAGGGGCGCATATTCTCTCCGAAGGGAAGGAATGGAATGGCTCCATCGCTACAGCCCGGCAGGATCTCCGCTTCCAAAAGGCCAAAGGTTGCGGACTTCATGTGCCCCAGAGAGCACGCCGCCTTTCCAAGGACCTGCTCTCATCCCCTTCAAGCCAAGTTCCGGGAAAAAAAGGTTGTTGATGCTCGATAAAAATTGGCGCTTCGACCTTCGCAGGTTAAAGGTCGGTCCCGAAGGGCCTCGGGTTATGGGAAAGGTCCGATTCTCCGGCTTTCTGGGCCAAAAAGACCCTTATTTCTATGAGGCCCATCGAACAGCGATCGGAGATCTAACAGGGGACGGAAGGACCGAAATGGTCCTCGCAATGTGGGATAAAAAGGCGGAGGGATCGAGGTCGAAGAATAGCGATCTCCCTCCTTCTGTTCAGGTCTATAGGATGAAAGACTCCGCTCGATGAGGTTTAAGGGTGTTCCATATCGCGGTGGGTGTTCTTTATGGGCTTTCTGCTTCCTTTTGATGCTTTCATGTTCCGTAGAAGAAAGGGACTCAAGCTTTGAGGTCCGGAATTTTGAGGCGTTGACCCAAGGGACTGATGGAGGGAAGAAGCTCCAAAAGCTCTCGGTCGACCTCTCCAGTGGCCCCGAGCGTGGTTTTGTTATTCCTTCTAGCGCCCAACGCAAGGGAGGGAGATTCCATTTTCAGTTCGAGGTCAAGGATCCGGATCCGGAAGCTCCGCTTTATTACAAGATCTTTTATCGGAATAAGAGTTACAGTTTCCCCCTGAGCAAAGGGGGGCGCTACAACCCTCTGGCGGGGGAGAATTTTTACGGAAGCTGGCAGGACAACGAGCTTTCGATGAAAAAGATGGAGGTGCCGGATGACGGGAGCTATCATCAGATCAATGGGACTTTTCGGATCGTAGGGAATCCGCGGAATGAGGAAAAGTATAAAGGGGATGGCCAGAACCATCGCTGGAAGCGGAACCCTCGGGTCGGCACCTATGAGTTCTGGATCCTGGTCGCAAGAAAAAAAGGGGTGGTCCCGAACTATATACGGAATATCGGCTTAAAAGGCCCTGATACCAACTTTCGGGATCCTGCTTATTACTGCTTCAAGGGGAAGGGAAAAGATGCCTCCGGTGTGAAAAGTTTAAAGGCCAATACCCTTTTGAAAGCTAAGGCGGAGCTCGATCCTATGGACGGGATATATGTTTCCGATCGTAAATCCCCCAACCCGAACGACAGCAGCCATTTCTGTGAGACCTGTGGCAGGAAGGAACATCTCGAGAAAGAAGCTGATTTCGCTCAGTTCGAGCATCACGTCAGTGGAGAGGAAGTCTTCCAAAATATCCCTTTGATCCATGACCCTGCGGAAAAGAAGCTCACGCCGCGGCACTACGATCATTACCGGAGTTTTACGAGCCAAGCGGAAAGGGTGAAGGTGAGCCCGACGGTGGCCTCTGCTTCTTGCCAGACGGTCAAGGTTGATGAAGACCGGGGTGGGATCCTGTTGAAGAACCCCCCTTCTAAGCCCGGAGAACGGCGAAAAGAGCAAGTGGGTATTATTTCGAGGCTCGGTATAAGCTACGGGACCTTTCGGGTAAAAGCTGATCTGACGGAGCTTTTGAACGAGCACGGGGTTTGGAACGGGCTTACCAATGCTGTATGGCTTGCGGCTCAGTCTTCCAAGCCCTGGAATGAGCGAAGGCCGTGCGGGGGCGAGAAAGGCTACCAAGCTTCTTATTATGGGGGAAAGGATGATGAGCGGGTGGAGCAAGTTTCTTATTCCGAGATCGACTTCGAGATCATCAAGACCCAAAAGCGTTGTCCCGCTAATCGCTATCCCCCCGTAACCCCAACTCCCTTGCCGGATCAGAAGGATCGGAATGCATGGGACGTAACCTCCGAGGATCCCGGAGATGAACGGATGATCACCGTGGCCTGTACCAATTGGGATATGGCCTGTGACGGTCCTGAAGATTTTGATGTCGGATGCCATCAGCTCCGGTACCGGGACCGATCTTTCAGCTCACATCGATGGTCGAAGGCCTATCGGGCTGTTACCCAGATGGAAAAAGCTCCTCACGATAGCCTTTTCGGTCGGGATCACTATTTCTTCGAGATCCGGTGGAAGCCCAAAAGCATCGAATGGCGCATCGGTCCCGAACCTGATCGTATGCGGACGGTGGCCTACATGGACGAAAGCATGACCTCGATCCCCGGCAATCAGATGAACTTGCTCATAACGCAGGAATACCACAAAACAGAATGGTGGCCCGGGGCCATTTTTGAGCAAAAGAACGTCCCTTTTTCGGCTAAGGCGTTCGAAGGAGTGGTTCAAGACGTAACGATCGAGTGAATAAGTAGAGGATGCATGGCGGCTATCTCATAAAGGACCGTTCGCTTGCTTGCGGAGCTTTTTTGATCTGTCTTTTGATCATCTTGCCCTTCTATTCGGGGATCTTTTCTCATCCCAACGCCCACATGTTCACTGTGGAAGGGGATGGGGTCAAGAACTATCACAATTTCGCTTATCACATCGCCCACGATAGCAGTTACTGGTCTTCTGAGGCGATGGGTTATCCATACGGTGATCGCCTTTTCTTTTACGATGCCCAACCGATCCTCAGCAACGGGCTCAAAGCGCTTAACGAGCTTTTCCCTTGGGTAGAGGGGCATTCGGTGGGGATCTTGAATCTTTTGCTCTTATTTTCCGTCCCGGTCGCTGCTTTTTTTCTTTACCTCATCTTTCGGCATTATCGGATGGACAAGGGCTATGCGATGATAAGTGCTGTTGCGGTGGCTCTCCTCTCTCCTCAGATCATGCGCTTCCTCTTCCACTATGGCCTGGCTTATTGCTGTGTCGTTCCCATGAGCTGGTATATGCTTTTGAAGGCCCGCGAGCGGAAGCCTCCTTCCAAATGGGATCTCCTTTTAGGGACCAACACCCTTTTTTGGTTCTTGATCCATCCCTATCTGGGGGCGATCATCGCCTTGTTCACTGGCGCTTTTCTTCTGGGGGATGCCCTTATCCCCCCTTTTTTGGGTTGGAGGAAGTTCATCCGGGCCTTCGTGGCTTTCCTTTTTCAGGGGATGCTCCCCCTACTCATCTACGTGGCTCTCCTGGCCTGGCTCGATCCCTTCGGTGGGAGGCCCGATAAACCGCACGGTATCTATGAATATACGGCTTCCCTGAAAGGGGTCTTCCTCCCTTACCACAGCTTTGTCGACGGGTGGCGGGACTTGATCGGCTTTTATCCCGGTACCCGGGAAAAGCTTGCTTACTTGGGAGTTCCCGCCATGATCTTCCTCGCTGTCTTCCTGGTCCGATCTTTTCGAAATTGGGGCCGCTTCTTTTTCAAAGGTTCGGCATCACCCTTCAAGACCCTCAAGGAACATAAGGAGAGATGGATCCTCCTTTTGGTCGGTTTCCTTTTTTTCCTCTTGTCCTTGGGGATCCCCATTCATCAGTTTCCGGTGATCCTGGACCTCTTCCCTCCCCTGTGGAATTTCCGCTCATTGGGGCGATTTGCTTGGGTTTTTTATTTCATGGCGAACGGAGTGGCTTTTTTCTTTTTCTGGAAATGGATGAAGGATCTGAGAGCACGTGGGGGTCGATGGAAGCAACTTTCGTTGGTTTTTTATGCCCTTCCCCTCCTTTTGATCATGGAAGCTATACCCTACCATAGCGCCCTTTCGGAGCGGATGACCACCCACCCGAACCTCTTTCGGAAAGAGCTGCTTCCGGACGAATATGGGTCCATGCTACAAAAGGTCGATGAAACCCGCTATCAAGCGATCCTTCCTTTTCCATTTTACATGATAGGGGCCGAGTATCTTGTGAGTCAGGCTGAGGGGCAGGTCCAGATCCCCTCCCAGGTCCTTTCTTACCACAAGGGACTTCCCCTTATAGGAGGTGGGTACAAAGCACCGGTCGATCACGCTGGCAAGATGATCATGTTATCGGGACCTTCTTTCTATGACAAAAAGATCCAAGGCGATTTTCCGGGTAGAAGGCCTTTGTTGCTCATGAAAACGGAAGGGACTGACCGCTATGAGGAGTACTGGACTGGGAAAGCTGACACCCTTTTCAAGGAAGCTTCTGTTCTTTTTTCCGAGATGCCTTTGGAGCGTTTCTTCAAAGATCGCCGTTCGGAGTTGTTGGCCCGTTATCGTAAAGCTCGAGAAGAAGGAAAGGATGGTTTGGTCTTTCGGGACAAAATGGAGGATCGGAGCACACCGATCAGTTATCGGGGAAAGGGGGCTTTCCGGGGTGGAAAAAGCCGATATAACCTGCTTTGGGAAAAGCATCCCCACCGTTTGGATACGGCTCAGGAGTATATAGCCTCATTCTGGTATTACCATAAGAAGAGTCGATTGGGCCATGCGATGGCTTGCATCGACGAAAAGGATACCGCTAGTGGGGAAGGATGGTGGGAACCCTGCACGGATCCCCGTTTCTCCCATGTGATCGATGGCGAATGGTCGATGGTCGAGCTTCGCTTCAGCCCGCGCCGTCCGGACACCCGGTTAAGGCTTTTTGTGAAGGGAGCGAACCGCTACAAGGGGGATTCCATAACCGTGGATGAGTTGCTGATCAGAAGGGCCGGACAACCTGTTTTTGAGGTTTTGGACACGACAGCTTCAGGGAAGCCTCAAGAACTATATTGGAACGGGCATTTCGTCGATCTTCCCGTTTCACGCTGAAGGCCTGGCATCATAAGCTTTCCTCACCTCTTCCACCATTTCCTCCATCTGCTTTTTGATCTGACATTCCCAAATAGTGAGCACGGTCCACCCCGCTTCTTCCAGAGCTTTTCGCTTGCGCTCATCCCGCTCGACGTTCTTCCGGAATTTTTCTTCCCAAAATGCCGTATGGCTTTTGGGAAAAGAGGGCTTGCAATGGGGACAGCGATGCCAGTAGCAACCGTGAATGAAGATGGCCAGCTTCCTTCCGGGAAAAGCGATGTCCGGTTTGCCGGGGGCTTTTTTGTAGTGAAGTCGATAACCTTTCATCCCCGCATGCCAGAGCGCTTTCCGAAAGCGGATCTCGGGTTTGGTGTTCTTGCCCTTGATCCGGCTCATCGTATAGGCCGTCCGCTCGTTGACCGGGAGTGGGGCGCGGCCATCCCTGGTATAGCTTTTCTTTTGCTTCTTCCCCGAGCTCATCTTATTTGATGATCACACGATCGAGTTCTTGGTTGAAGCCTTTTTTGGCCTCAACCAGACGGCTTTGTTCCCAAAGGAGTTTTTCTTCCTCCTCTTCGTTCTCGACGTTTTTGAAGCGTTCCTGGAGCTCCTCCAGCATCGCCTCGATCCGTTTTTCTTTGAGCGCAATGATCCCGTTGTTCACGATCTTCAGAAGCCGCTCATCCTTTGCCGGAGGATAAACCCGTTTTTCCCGCCATTTCGGACTGAGGGATTCTTTGCTCGTGGTCAGGTGCACGGCGTATTCCTGAAGGGCAGGGTCCTCTTTCAAAAGGAGTTCGAGCACCCGGGCGCTGGGAACGGTTTCTCCCTCGATCTCCCGGAGGGTCTCCAATATCTTTTGGTGGCGGGGGTCTTTCATTTCGATGCCGTCCGCATCCAATTCATTGAGGATATAGGTGGGGAGGGGGACTTCTTCCTCCTTTTCTTCCTCACTTTCCTCGTAACGGACCGGTACTTCCAGGGTCCTTTCGCTGTGCTCGATCATGAGGCGGATAAGCTCCTTTTCCTGAGGGACCGGGGAAAGGGGTGTGCTTTCCTGGGGTTGTTCTTTGAAGGGAGCTTCCTTTTCCTGGATGGCCTCATCCTCCTCTTGACGCTCGCGTCTGCTCTTTATCCGCTGCCTCCGGGCCTTGTTCACCTCCATCACGAGGGCTTGCTCATCCACATCCAGGGTTTCGCTGCACTCCCGGATGTAGAATTGACGTAGGATATGGTCCGGGATCAAGGAGATCGTATCGGTGACCCCCTTTACCAATTCTGCTTTTTTGACCGGGTCATCCTGGGCCTCTTCGGCTGAGAGAGCTGCCTTGTATCGGACCAGGTCCTGTGCGTTCTCATCGAAATAGGCTTTGAGCTCTTCCGGCTCCCGCTCTTTGCTGAAAGAGTCCGGGTCTTCTCCCTCCGGAAGGAGAAGAACTTTGACGTTCATCCCTTCTTCGAGGAAAAGTTCGAATCCTCTCTCCGTGGCTTTCTGCCCTGCTTCATCGCCGTCGAACAAGAGGGTCACGTTCTTCGAAAAGCGCCTTAGAAGATGGACCTGTTGCTTGGTCAAGGAAGTACCCGAGGTCGCTGCTACATTCTTGACACCGGCCTGATGGAGGGCGATCACATCGGTATAACCTTCAACGAGGTAAGCTCGGTCTTCATGAGCGATCTCCCGTTTCCCTTGGTAAAGCCCGTAGAGTACGCGGCTTTTGTCGTAGATCGGGCTTTCCGGTGAGTTGAGGTATTTGGGGGCTTTTTGGTCTTCCCGGAGAAGGCGTCCCCCAAAGCCTACTGTGCGGCCCGAAATATCGTGGATGGGGAACATCACCCGTTCCCGGAAGAAATCGTAACGCTTTTCATCCTTGGCCTTGGTTAGGCCGGTCTTTTGGAGGATGTCGAGCTTGTATCCTTTTTCCTGGGCCGTTCGGGTGAAATGGTCCCAGCCTTTTGGCGCATACCCGAGCCTGAAGTTTTCTATGGTCGCATCGTCGAAACCTCGCTCTCTGAAATACTGAAGCCCTACGGACCTTCCTTCGTCCGTGTTGTTGAGCTGATCCATGAAGTATTTTTCAGCGAACTCGGTGACGATGAAAAGGGCCTCCTTTTCCTTCTGCTCCTTTTGCGCCTCTTCATCGTCCTCTTCCTCGGGGATCGGAATGTTGTAACGCTTGGCGAGGTAATGGAGGGCTTCCGGATAGGAAAGCTGCTCGTGTTCCATCAGGAAGGTGACCACGTTCCCTCCTTTACCCGAGCTGAAGTCCTTGAAGATCTGCTTAGAGGGGGAGACCGTAAAAGAGGGAGTTTTCTCGTTGGAGAAAGGACTAAGGGCTTTCAGGTCCGACCCTGCTTTCTTCAACGGCACAAAATCCTCGATCACATCCTCGATGCGGGCGGTTCGGAATATTTCCTCGATGGTCTCCTTCGGGATCATAGGGCTTCCCTACGAAGGTAAAGGGGAAAAAGGAATACTAGCCTAAAGGGTTCGCTTCTCCACTTGGAGCACAGGACAGGGTTTTCCCTCGAGCGGTCGATCGGTTTGAGAAGGAGGGCTTATCCTTATCGATCGGCCTCTGGGTCCTTTGATCCCGCTTTTTCCTTTTCGAAGTCCTGGGTTTTGATCAGTTCCCCTTCTTTGTTGTAATATTTCCACGTTCCGCTCCGCTTCCCGTGTCGGTATTGTCCTTCGTATCGGAGTTGGCCGTTCTTGTACCAGGTCTTATAAAAGCCATGGCGTTGGCCCTTCTCGTAGCGGAGTTCGCTCTTTAAGCTCCCATCTTTGTACCAAGATGACCAAACCCCGTGGCGTTTTCCATTTCTATAGGTGCCGGTCAATTTTTTGTTCCCGTTGGGATAGCGGACGAGCTCCTGTTTTTTTCCATCCTTCTTTAAAAGGCTGTCCGTAGCTGTGTGTACCTTTTCTTTACCATCCCCTTGCTTCTTCTCATTTCCGCACTCGATCAGAAGGGGGGCAAGCATCAGGATCAGTAGAAGCTTTGAACGTCCCATGTTCGCTTACTTGCTACGTTCTGTCGTATAAGTCACGAGGCCTTCCAAAGCTCGGCGGGCTTCATTATCGGGGAGCGAATAAAGGGTGTTCAGCGCTTCCCTTTTAAAAGCCTCCATTTGTTCTCGAGCATAGGCCATTCCTCCGTTCGAACGGACCGTTTCGATCACCTCTTCGACCATCTTACGGGATTTGTTGCGCTTTTTGATGATCTTACTGAGCCGTTTTTTGGTCCGTCGGTCGGAGTTGGCAAGGGTGTGGATAAGGGGAAGCGTGAGTTTTCGCTCTTGGATGTCCACTCCGGTGGCCTTACCGGTATCCATACCATCCCCGTAGTCGAAGAGGTCGTCTTTGATCTGAAAAGCCATTCCCACCGACTCCCCGAAGCTCCGCATCTTCTCCCTTTCCTCCTCGGAGGCCCCGGTCGAATATGCGCCCGCTTCACAGCAAGCCGATATAAGGGAAGCGGTCTTATGCCCGATGACCCGATAGTAGGTGTCCTCGGTAAGATCGAGGAGCCTCGCTTTTTCCATTTGGAGCAATTCCCCTTCACTCATGCGCTCAACGGCACGGGATACGATCCGCAAAAGCTCTTGTTGATCGTTCTGTACGGAGGTCAAAAGCCCTCGGGAAAGCAGATAATCACCGACGAGGACGGCTATCTTGTTCTTCCACAGGGCGTTCAAAGAAAAATAACCCCTCCTTTCGTTGGCATCGTCGACCACATCATCGTGGACCAATGTGGCAGTGTGGAGCAGTTCGATCAAAGAAGCGGCGGTATAGCTGGCGTCACGGACCTCCCCGAAGACCTTTCCCGAAAGGAAGACGAACATGGGGCGCATTTGCTTCCCCTTTCGCTTTACGATGTAATGGGTGATCTTATTGAGGAGCGGGACATCGCTCTTCATCGATTCCCGGAAGTAGCCCTCGAACTTGTCGAGTTCCTCCTTAATAGGGGCTTTTATTTCCTGAACCGATCGCATGGGGAAGGTCACAAAATTAGCGAAATGACATCCACGCCTTATCCATCTTCGGGTGAGGGGGCCTTTTTGACGGCGTTCTTGTTAGCGAGTTGACCGCAAGCAGCATCGATATCTTTCCCCCGGCTTCTACGAACGTTCACGATAGTTCCGCTGTTCTCGAGGATCTGTACGAAGCGTTCGAACTTTCTGCGAGAGGCCTGTTCCAGGTAGCCTCCATCGATCGGATTGTATTCGATGATGTTGACCTTGCTCGGAACTTCCTCGCAAAAAGCGATCAGATCCTCAGCATCCTCGGGTTCGTCGTTAAAGTCTTTGAAAACGATGAACTCAAGCGTGATCCGCTTGCCTGTCCGTTCATGGAACTGTTTCAGAGCTCTTTTGAGACTGCTCAGATCATTGCTGCGGTTGATGTCCATGATCTGGGACCGCTTCTCGTCGCTAGCCGCATGGAGGCTCAGAGCCAGCTCGAAACGGACCTCCTCTTCGGCCAGCTTTTCGATCATCTTCGCGATCCCCACCGTTGAAACCGTGATACGCTTGGGGGACATCCCCAATCCTTTTTCATTACAAATGCGATCGATGGATGCAAGGACCTCTCGGTGGTTCAGAAGGGGTTCCCCCATGCCCATGTAGACGATGTTGGTCAGGCCTTGACCGTAATGCTCCCTTGCTTGTCGGTCCAATTCCACCACTTGATCGAAGATCTCGTGGGCTTTGAGGTTCCGTTCTTTTTTTAGAGCGGCCGTTGCACAGAATTCACAAGCAAGTGCACACCCAACTTGTGAGCTCACACAGGCGGTCATGCGGTCATCGTGAGGAATGAGAACTCCTTCCACCACCTTTCCATCGCTCAGTTCAAAGGCGTTCTTAATGGTCCCATCCTCACTGATCTGAACATCCGAAGCTTCGAGCTTGCTGATCGTGAACTCGGCCCCGAGCTTTTCTCGTAAGGAAAGGGAAAGGTTGCTCATTTCCGAGAAGGAAGCGGCCTGCTTTTGCCAAAGCCACTCTTCCAGTTGCTTAGCCCGAAAAGGAGGTTCCCCCACTTTTTCGAGGAAAGAGCGAAGCTCATCGCTCCGAAGTTCTCGGATGTCCTTTAAGGGAGCCATTATATCAAAGGTAGCTGATCGATCACGTTCGGCGGTCTTTGAGAAGCAATTCGGCACTTCTAAGGTCTTGGGGGCTGGTGATCTTGATGTTCTCCGGGTCGCCTTCGCTCAGATGGATCTGTTCCCCTAAGGCCTCAACGACCGTTGCTTCATCGGTATATGCCTCATGGTATGGTTTTTCCATCGCCTTTTTCAAAAGGTCCCCGCGGAAACACTGAGGCGTTTGTACGGCACGGAAATTCGAACGGTCCACTGCCTCATTGCTCCCATCCCTTTCCACCTTGCGAAGGCTTTCTTGAAGGGGAACGCAAGGAACCGCGTTCCCGTATGTTTCGGCCTCCTCCATTAAGTTTCGGATCCGTTCAGGACGTATGAGGGGACGGACCGCATCGTGTACGGCCACGATGCTGTTTTCACCGGGATCGAGTTCGTCTACTCCTTTCTGTACCGACTGGAAGCGTTCCTCTCCACCCGGGACCAGGTCAGGGACCAAAGAAGTGGAATGGGTGGCCAGGATCTCTTCCCATTCCCGGAAACTGGAGGTATGGAGCACCAACACACAGCGATCCCACTCCGATGCTTCCTCAAAAGCTCGCAGGGTATGGATCAAGAGGGGGGTCCCGAGAAGATCCTGGAATTGCTTGGGGAGCTCTCCGCCGAACCTTTTGCCCTTTCCTCCGGCGACTATGAGAGCGTAGCGTTCCACATTCTTCGGGGCTCCCTAGATGATCAGCATGGCATCGCCGTAGGAGAAGAAGCGGTACTCGTTTTTGATCGCTTCTCGATAAGCTTCCATGATCAGGTCATAACCTCCGAAAGCGGCCACCATCATCAGGAGGGTGGATTTCGGAAGGTGAAAGTTGGTTATCATGGAGTCGGCAATGCTGAACTCGTAAGGAGGAAAGATGAATTTGTTGGTCCACCCGGTATAGGGTTTGAGTTCTCCCTCCGTGGAAACCGAAGTCTCGACGGCCCGCATAACGGTGGTTCCTATCGCACAAACGCGCTTTCGTTCGCGTTTGGAACGATTGACCCTTTCGGCAGCTTCCTCGGGGATCTCGATCTTTTCCGAATCCATCTTGTGTTTGGTGAGGTCTTCAACCTCGACCGGACGGAAAGTTCCGAGGCCGATGTGAAGGGTTATCTCAGGAAAATCGACGCCAGCGATCTCGAGTCGTTTCATCAGCTCCCGGCTGAAATGGAGGCCTGCGGTCGGAGCGGCCACAGCACCTTCTTTTTTGGCATAGATGGTCTGGTAACGCTCCGCGTCCTTCTTTTCGACCTCTCGTTTGATATACTTGGGGAGAGGTGTTTGGCCGAGTTTAAGGATCTTTTCCTTGAAATCTTCGTAAGGCCCTTCGTGAAGAAAGCGAAGGGTTCTTCCACGGGAGGTTGTGTTATCGATGACCTCGGCCACGAGTTCATCGTTCTCCCCAAAATAGAGTTTGTTTCCGATCCGGATCTTACGGGCAGGGTCCACGAGGACGTCCCAAAGCAAGCTTTCCTTGTTCAACTCCCGAAGGAGGAAGACTTCGATCCTTGCACCGGTCTTTTCCTTGTTGCCGTAGAGCCTGGCCGGGAATACCTTGGTGTTGTTCAGGATCATGCTGTCCCCTTCATCGAAGTAGTCGAGCACGTCTTTGAACATTTTGTGCTCGATGGTCTCATTCTGTCGATCGACCACCATCAGGCGCGATTCATCCCTGTTATCAGGGGGATATTGAGCAATGAGTTCCTGCGGGAGGTTAAAATCGAACTGGGAAAGCTTCATCGGGCCTTGTACGTTTCGGATGGGGTCGCTCGCGGTCTTCGTCATAAGAAAGCACGAATTTAAGTGATCTGTTCAACCTTGCTCGCCCCTTTCAGGATCTTGAGCAGTATCCGGGGAGTTCTGAAGGAGCGTACAAAGCTCGTCGATCGTGTACGCATCATCTACTCGATAGGGACCTATTGCGGTCCGCCTTAGCTGTTCCAAATGAGCTCCGCATCCTAGATCGTTTCCTATATCCCTTGCCAGAGAGCGAACATAGGTTCCTTTGCCACAACGGATGAAAAGGGTGACCCTTGGGACTTCATATCGTTCCAGTTGGAGCTCATGCACTTCAACGTTCCTCGCTTTCAAACCGACATCTTTTCCTTTTCGGGCTTCTTCATAAGCTCTTTTTCCCTCGACCCTTACTGCGGAGTAGGCGGGGGGTACCTGTTCGATAGCTCCGCGGTAATTTTTCAGCACTTCTTCCAGATCCTTTTCATCGATATGGGATGGATCTTGTTCTTCCACCACCTCGGTTTCCGCATCGTGGGAGTGGGTGGTCTGTCCTAACCGGAAGGTGGCCCGGTAGCTTTTTTCAGCTTCTTGAAATTCGTTGATGCGCTTGGTCATCGGACCACTGCAACAGATCAAGAGGCCGGTCGCTAATGGATCAAGGGTTCCAGCATGGCCGACCTTAAGTTTTTTAACGCCGTTTGCTTTTTTGAGCATCTTTCGCAATCGATCGACCACATCGAAGGAGGTCCAACCTGATGGTTTGTCGATCAGAAAATAGGCTCCCTCTTTTATGGGGTCGCTATCTTTTGCCATCAACTTAATGTCCATCCCAAAACGATCGATAAGGTCCCGATGATCGCACAATAAACCGCAAAAGCGCTCAACCGGGCCCTTGAAACGATCCGCAACATCCATTTACAGGCCAAGACCCCGGAGATAAAGGCTGCTGCAAATCCTATAACGAGCGGTCCGAGCTTTATGTTCGATCCTCCTTGCTCCATCAATTCCAAGAGGTCGAGGAGCATGATCCCTAATATAGGAGGGAGGACCATCAAAAAGGAAAATTCCGCAGCTCGCTCGCGACCAACGTTGAGGAGCAAAGCGGTGGAGATCGTAGCGCCCGATCTTGAAATACCCGGCATGACCGCGAAAGCTTGGGCGGTCCCGATGAGCAGAGCACTCCCGTAGGCTACTCCCTTTTGACCATAGCTGGAGCGATTGCTCAGGAAGAGCAACAAAGAAGTCACCAAGAGCATGCATCCTACCAGGATGGGGCGTCCCGTGAAAAAGGCTTCCACCTCATCCTTGAAGAAGATCCCTAAGAGGCCGACCGGGATCATGGAAAGCAGGATCTTCAGTACGTATTTGCGTTCACCATGAGGCCCTCCGTGCCAGGTGTTTTGGAACAGAGCTGCTATGCGCGAGCGGAAGACGAAGATCGTGCTCAAAGCGGTGGCACCGTGGACCGTGGTCGTGAATAAAAGCCGGTCTTGGGCGTCCATCCCCAAAAGGAGTTTCCCCAATTCGATATGGCCACTGCTGCTGACCGGCAAGAACTCGGTCAGCCCTTGGAGGATCCCGAGAATAAGGGCTTCGAGAAGGTCCATGATGCTGGCTCGCTAAAAGGAAAGCTTAATTTGCCCTGCCTTGAGCGCTTTCCTGCTCTTCTTGACCCTTAGCTTTTTCCCCCGGATCCTCCTTGGGCTTCTTCATGATCGCTACCATGGCCAAAGCATAGCCTAAGAGGATGGTGAGCGGGGCAAGCGTGAGGCGTCGGAAACTGAAGAGCTCTTCCCCGTTGAATTTGCTCGGATCGTCATCACCTCCACCGATCATAAGGAGAAAACCTAGGATCACCACCGCTACGGCTATGATGAGCATCCTGTAATTCTCCTTGCGAAAAGCAAAAGCTTGGCGTTGTTCTTCTCGATCGGGCATGGTGGCTACGAAGTTAAAAGCTTAGAACAATTTCTCAGGTTTGAGCCGAAGGTATTTCTTGACGGCCAACCAAGTGGAAATCCCTGATATCGATAATCCCAAAGCCACGACGATCCCGAATAGCATGGCAAAACTTTGCACATCCTGGATCTCAAAGAAAGCGGGGAATTGCTGCTTCACAAGATAGATCACCCCCGTGATCATAAGGATCGCGATCAAAGAAGCATAAAGTCCCTGCAAAAGCCCTTTGACCAGGAATGGTCTTTGAATGAAGCTCCGGGTCGCCCCGACCAACTGCATGCTACGGATCAAGAAGCGTTTGGAATAGATCGATAAACGGATGGTGTTGTTGATCAGGGCGATGGCCACCACCATCAAAAGGGCACTGAACCCCAGCATGACGATGGTGATCTTTTCAACATTCCGATTGACCTCTCGTATCAGATCCGGAGGATAGGCGACTTCCTTTACGTTCGGGTTCTGTAATAGTTCGTCCTCGATCCAAGCGATGCTGTCCGGTTGTGCGTATTGAGCCTTTAGATCAAGGTCGATGGAAGGGGGGAGCGGATTGTACCCCAAGAATTTAACGAAATCCTCACCCAGATCTTTTTTGAGGGTGCGTGCAGCTTCTTTTTTCGAAATATAGCGGGTGGACTTGGTGAATGCTTCGGCATCGAGGATCTTTTTCAGTTTGATGATGTCCACTTCCCTCGTGTTCTCCTTGAGATAGATCTGAAATCGGATGTTCTCCTTAACGTAGGTAGAAAGTTTTTGGGAGTTGATCAGGATAAGGGCCAAACATCCCAACATAAAGAGCACTAAGGCCATACTTACCACCGTGGAGATAGAAGAGGAAGCCACTCGTCTACGGGCTGTCTTGTCAGTGCTCGATGCCATGCTGAAAAATACTCCTTTCCGGGATAGGTCGAAGGTATGAAAAAACGCTAGGGAGCTTAAGGAGCCTTCCCTGTCGGGAATTCCTTAAATTCGGCCCGTTCAGAAAGATTTCGCCATGGCCTACGAGTTCCGGTCCATCGAACAAAAATGGAGGGAACGATGGAAAGAGATGAGCGTCCACAGGGTCGAGGAGGATCCTGACCGGCAGAAATTCTATGTGCTGGACATGTTCCCCTATCCTTCCGGAGCCGGCCTCCATGTGGGTCACCCTCTCGGCTACATCGCTTCCGATATTTACGCTCGGTACAAAAGGGCGGAAGGATATAATGTGCTTCATCCGATGGGCTATGATGCCTTCGGGCTTCCTGCCGAGCAGTACGCGATCCAAACGGGACAGCATCCGGCGAAGACCACCGATCAGAACATCCAGAAGTACCGCGATCAGCTGGATAAGATCGGCTTTTCCTTCGATTGGTCCCGCGAGGTGCGCACTTCAGATCCCTCCTATTACAGATGGACCCAATGGATCTTCAAACAGTTCTTCGGATCTTGGTACAATCGGGAGGAGGATCGTGCCGAGCCTATCGAGACCTTGGTCCGAGCTTTCGAAGAGCAAGGAAGTGAAGGGGTCGATGCGGTGCACGATCCCCACACCCCTTTCAGTGCTCAGGAGTGGAAGGCCATGAGTGAAGCGGAGCAGCAAGACATTCTGCTGCATTATCGCTTGGCATATCTCTCCGACCAATGGGTGAACTGGTGCCCGGCCTTGGGGACGGTCCTAGCCAATGAAGAAGTCCATGAAGGCGTTTCCGAAAGGGGAGGGCATCCCGTGGAAAGGAAGCTCATGAAGCAATGGTCCCTTCGGATCACTGCCTATGCAGAACGTTTGCTCGAGGGCCTTGAGCAAGTCGATTGGCCGGATGCGCTTAAAGAACAACAACGCAATTGGATCGGCCGCTCTGAGGGAGCGAGGATCCGCTTTTCGATCCAGGATAGCGCTTATGAATTGGAAGTCTTCACGACCCGCCCCGATACCATATTCGGGGTGACTTTTATGGTCTTGGCCCCCGAACACGAGTGGGCGATCGAGTTGGCCAGTGAAGAACAACGCGAAGAGGTCCGGGAATGTGTGGAGGAGGCTTGTGGGCGGAGCGAGCTCGAGCGGCAAAGAGGGGGTGGAGCCCCTAGAGGGGCTTTTACCGGGGCTTACGCGGTCCATCCCTTCACCGATGAAGCATTGCCCATCTATATCGGCGATTACGTTCTCGCCTCCTACGGAAGTGGTGCGGTCATGGCCGTTCCGGGTAGTGACGAAAGGGATCATCGCTTTGCAGAGCATTATGACCTTTCCATTCGACCCGTCATTGAAGGCAGTGACCCCGAAAAAGGCGCCAACGACGATCCCAACGGGGTCCTTATGAACTCCGATTTCCTGAACGGGATGCGGGTTCCGGACGCGATAAAAGCTGTATGTGAACGGTTAGAGAAAGAAGGGAAAGGGAAGGCCGAGGTCAATTACCGTTTGCGCGATGCCATTTTCAGCCGCCAACGTTATTGGGGGGAGCCATTTCCCATCTATTATGTGGCGGATGAAGAAGGGAAGGAGACCCCTTATGTCCTCCCTGATGAAGAGCTGCCGCTCGAACTGCCCGAGGTGGACGAGTTCAAACCCACCCCTGATGGTAAGCCTCCGCTCGCTCGGGCAAAAGATTGGCAAACCCCTGAAGGATATCGGTTGGAATACAACACCATGCCGGGATGGGCTGGGTCTTCGTGGTACTTCCTTCGCTACATGGATCCCGATAATGATGAGACCTTTGTATCACGGGAAAAGGTCGATCATTGGGGCCAGGTTGATCTTTATATCGGCGGCTCGGAGCATGCCACCGGCCACCTTTTATACGCAAGGTTTTGGACCAAATTCTTTTACGATAGAGGCTGGGTTCCCTTCGATGAGCCCTTTAAGAAACTCCTCAATCAGGGAATGATCACCGGCACCTCTTATCGGGTCTATGTCAATGACGAAAAGAAGGTGGCTTTCTCTGCTGGCATTGTGGATGAGGGAAAAAAGGTGGAAGGGAAGGATCCTCTCCAGGAATACGGTCTGGATATAGGGGACTTGAGGCAAACCTTTGCTCACATCGATCTGGTTTCCGATGAAAACCTTCTCGATGTGGATGCTTTCCTGGATTGGTGTCCGGATTACGAGGGGTACACCTTTGTCCGGGAAGAGGGCGGAAAATTCCGTTGCCGAACGGAGACGGATAAAATGAGCAAGTCCCGCTTCAATGTTGTCAACCCGGACGACTTGATCGAACGTTTTGGAGCTGATACGCTTCGGCTCTACGAGATGTTCCTGGGGCCCTTAGAACAGTCCAAGCCTTGGGATACAAAGGGTATTGAAGGTGCTCACAGGTTCTTGAACCGGTTTTGGGGGTTGTTCGAGGACCAAGATCGATGGCTCGTTGAAGATGAGGAAGCCACCGAGGAGGAACGGAAGTTGATCAATCGATGCATCCAGGATACACGCGATGACCTCGAGCGCTATTCCTTCAACACCGTCGTAAGCCATTTCATGAAAACTTGCAATGAATTGCGCTCCCTTGGATGCCATAAACGGGAGATCTTAGAGCCGTTCGTGAAGCTTATCGCTCCTTTTGCTCCTCATGTGGCTGAGGAGCTTTGGGAAAGATCGGGTAATGAGGCTTCTGTCCTGGATGCCCCTTATCCAAAGGCGGATGAGAGCTACTTGAAAGAAGAAGCCATCACTTATCCCGTATCCTTCAACGGGAAGAAGCGTTTTGAGATCGAGCTTTCGACCGATCTCAGCAAGGAGGAGATCGAGAAGGAGGTCCTCGCCTCCGAAAGGACCGCCCATTATTTAGGCGGGCAAGAGCCCAAAAAGGTCATCGTGGTCCCCAACAAGATCGTGAACGTTGTGGTCTAAGCTAAGTCGACCTGTCAGGTTTCGAAACCTGACAGGTCGACCACAGCTTTAAAAATTCCCGCGGAGCGAAACGATGAAATTCCTGCCTGGAGCCGCGATCCCGGAAGAATAGGTCCTGTATCGTTTGTCGAGCATGTTCTCCACACCTGCGCTCACCCGTAGGAATTCAAAAGGCTTATAGGAGGCTTTGAAATTCAAGGTGTACCAACCCGGGGAATAAGGTCTTCCTTGCCTATCGGAAGCGTAAAGATGAGGTTTCCCCTTTTCTGATGGAGCTAGGTCCTTGTAAGGGATCTTCAGGTTCCAATCGGCATAGAATTGGGCTTTTAGTCGATCCTGCTCCCAGCTCAATTGGGCTTTTCCAAAGGGAGGGGCTACATGGCGGATCGATTTTCCATCCGATGTCTCCCCAAAGGTGTGATTGTAATGCCCCTCGAATTTGAAACCTTTCCCAAAGACCGATCGAACAGATGCCTGGAACCCGTATACCCTTGCACTTCCCACGTTCTTGGTCGCCTGAACATTGCTGAGCACCCCATCATAAACGATCGAATCCCGGCCCTGGTATTGAAATTCCCTGCGGACCATAACATTTTCCAAGCGGGTGTAGAATGCGGTGACATCCACTTTGAGAAAGCTTCCGAAACGCTTGGCGATCCCCAGGTCCAGGTTATAGGCCCGCTCCGGTCCGAGGTTCGAATTCGGGACCACCACGCTGCCGGGTTCTGAATCAAAGACCTTGGCCGCATCGTCGATATTCGGTGCTCGGAAACCACTGGACCCGTTCAGGCGGAAGGTCCATCGCTCGGTAGGGCGAAAAACGAACCCCAATTCCCCTGTAGGAGCTCCCGTGTTGATGTTGATGTCCTGAAAGGGGAACGGATAGAACCCCGTATCAAGCGTGGCGTTCAGTATAACGCGATCATAGCGTCCCCCTACATGAAGCATGAGGCTTTCACTGAGGTCGTGCTCGAATTGAGCAAAGGCCCCATAAGAATTCCACGTGGAGCCATCCGGATAGCGGGTCCCTATCGCCTCTTTATTCCCGCTTTCGATGTTCTCGGTCCAAGCTTTTGAGTGGACCTTGTTCCGGATCAGGTCCACCCCGTAAAGAAGGCGGCTCTTATTCCCGAGCTTTTTCTTGAGATCCAGGTTGAGGCCGCCCCATCCCACGTTCTCTACACGATGCCGCATTTTTTTGCTTCGGAATGCGCGGTCGTGACGGCTTTCTTCCCAAGTCTGGAAATACCCGGTCATCTTGAGCCGGTCGAAAAGGGGGTTGGAATGCTGATAGTGCAGCTTGAGGGAGTTCATGCTCCATACCTGCGGGCCGTAATACCATTCGGCGTTCCTGAAACGGCCGTTCGCTTTCTTTTCGGTGAGGCGGTCGTAGCGGGGGATGTTGGAACTTTCCGAATAATGAAGCCCATAGGTAAGGGACAATGAGTCGGTCGGTTCATAATGGAATTTCTGCATCAGGTTGTACTGACCGTAGCCGGTCGGCTTCTGGACCCTTGGATCATCGTTCTTCACTACGCGGTCTTGGCCGTTCACTCTTTTCACCCGCTCCTTTCGCAGATATTCGGTAGGGCCTACGGAACCCATCTTCTGATCGCCGAACTTGCTATAGCTGAAACCGGTCACGGAACCCCATTTCTCGCCCCCGATCTTGGCGTCCACATGCCCGCTATATTCGCTATTGGCGGAGGAATATCGGCTCATCACGCTCCCCGAGAAGGTCAGGCTATCCCCTTGGGAAAGTTCGGGTTTGAGCGTCCGAAAAGCCATCACTCCCCCTATCGCATCGCTCCCGTAGACCATCGAACCAGGTCCAAATACCACTTCGCTGCTTTCGATAGCGTTAGCGTCGAGGCTGATCACATTCTGAAGGTTCCCTCCGCGGAAGATCGCGTTGTTCATCCGGACCCCGTCAACGACCAAGAGCACCCGGTTGGTCGCAAATCCTCGGACCATAGGGCTTCCGCCGCCTAGTTGGCTTTTTTGGATATAGACTTCTCCCGAGGTCCCTAATACATCCGCAGAGGTCTGAGGCTCCTGGAACCGAATATCCTCCCTTCCGATGCGAGCTACACGTTCCGGGACCTCTTTTGCGGAGTGTTTCCATTGATCGGCCGATATCACTACTTCTCTTGAGGCGAAGGGTTTTGGCTTTAGCTCGACCAAAGCGTGGGCTTGGAGCTTTTCGTAACTAATAGCCTTTTTTTCATACCCGATCAGTTTGAAGTAAAGGGTGTCATCCGGAGCGAACTTTTCCAGATCGAAGCGCCCCTTTGGGTCGGCAATGCTCGAATGTTCGGATCCTTTTCCGTAGATGCTGACCTGAGAAAGCGGCTCCCGGGTAAGCGAGTCCAAAACCTTTATTTCCTGAGCATTCAGAAATAGAGGGACAAAAAGGGAAATAAGTAGAGCTTGAAGGCCTCTCATCGGTTTTCTCGTTTGAAGGGTTCGTTACGATCGAAAGCTTGTTATGGGGACTGCTTAGCTATAGCAGGACATGCCCTCTACACCACCCATCTTTTTGGAAAAGCAGGGCTTTCGCTGCTAGCCAGTCCGAAATCGAGAGGACGATCCCGGCCAGAAATGAAAAGGGGATGCCCTTTCGCATCGGGTTTATCGATAGGGGTCTATCCCTTTAGAAGGAACCCTTAAGAGATCGGGGTCGTCTTGAACTTGATCAAAAAGAGGCCCTTTAACAAGGAGGAGGGATCGGAACATCGAGCGTCACTCGTTCCGGCGCTGATAACAAAAGCTTGGGGTATAGCTTTTGGGGAGTCCTGAGGGACAAGAAAAGCTCTCCTCCAGTACGGAGGTATTTGAACGGTTGAACGTTCCGGGAGCCGGAGCTGTTCCCTTGATCCTCGTTACCAGCGCTTCCCCTTCGAAGGGTTCTGAAGCGTTCCTTCATCTTCGTTTCTTCCTCATCTTTCATAACGGTTAAAAGGAAACGCTTTCCATCCTTTTCCATGTCGAGCACATCGTACATACTTCCCCGGTAGAGGAATTCCCGCTCTTCTTTCCATTCGAGCTCTTCCTTCAGTTCTTGGCGGCTGAAAGAAAGCTTCAAAAGTTCTTCTTCGTCCTTTTCAGCTTGCATTTTTTCGCGGACCTCCTCTCGATGCTCCTGGAGGGAAATCTGCATCAAAGGCAATAGGAGGACCGTCTGAAACAGAAGGACCGGGAGCAGGATTATGGAGATGCTGCGTCGCATCGTTCGCGAATTTACAGGTGCATGGAGGATCGATGAACAGGAGCGTTTTTCCTCTTGTATTTCTAGGGAAACAGTAATAATAGCTTTTTCGGTACGTTTTTTGAACGAAGCGGATCAGCATGCGATCATTCAAACACATAGCGACGCTTCCTTGCTTTCTTTTTTTCCTCCTTTTTCCCGTTCAAGGCCAGGAATCATCAGAGGCTTCGAATGGCAGCGGCCTTCGAAAGGTCCAGCATAATGCGTTTCAGGCCGGAGAGGTTCTGAAATACCGGGTTCGTTATGGTTGGGTCCATGCTGGGGAAGCTACGGTCAAAGTGAAAGAGACGGATAAAAAGGTTAATGGGCGGAAACTTCTCCATATGGTCGGAAAAGGTCGTTCCAAGGGTTCTTTTGATTGGTTCTATAAAGTACGCGACCGCTACGAGACCTATGTGGACAAAAAAGGGGTCTTTCCTTGGATCTTCATCCGACGTGTGAACGAGGATGGTTATATCATCGAGCAGGATTACACGTTCTTCCAAGGAAAACAAAAAGTAGAGGCGAAGCATCGAGGGACCAGTATCGATGGGGTGAAGAAAAAGACCAAAGAGGTTCCGAGCGGCGTCCAGGATATATTCTCTTCTTTCTATTACGCCCGGACCTTTGATTTCAGTCAAGCCGAACCGGGCAAGACCTATGAGATCAATTGTTTCCTGGATGAGAAGCTCTACCCCTTCGAGATCAGATACTTGGGCAGAGACACGGTCGAGACCAAATACGGCAAATTCAGTACTTACCGATTTTGCCCGGTAGTCCAGGAAGGACGGATCTTCAAAGAGGAGGATGACCTTCAGGTCTGGGTCACAGATGATGGCAATAATGTTCCGGTAATGGCCAAGGCCAAGATCCTGGTGGGGTCGATCCGAATGGAGCTCAAGCATTGGGAAGGGTTAGCGAATCCGATCTCTCGTCTCGATGATTGAGTAGCATCTTTATCGCCTCTAGGCAGGATCCTTAGGTCCGCATTCCTTAATTTCGCGCTCAGAGCTTCCCCCATTATGAAGGAATCGGACCCCGAGATCCAAAAGCGGATCGAGGCCCTGGAAAAGAAATACGAAGCCGCAGGTCAGGATCTGAGTTCCTACTTGGACGGGCTCCTTCACGCTGATTACATCAAGTATTGGGATTACATCAATCTCGATACTTTACTGACCCTCCAGCAACCCAAAACCGGGTTCCCCGACGAACAGGTCTTCATCATTTACCATCAGATCACAGAGCTTTATTTCAAGCTTTGCTTACATGAGCTACGCCAGATATCGGATGCAAATGCCTGGAGCGGGGGGCTTCTTCTTAAACACGTTCGTAGGCTCAATCGCTATATCGAAGCTCTCGTTCATTCCTTCGATATCATGGTGGACGGGATGGATCCGGATCAGTTCATGAAATTCCGGATGACGCTCCTTCCCGCGAGCGGTTTTCAAAGCGCCCAATATCGCTTCATCGAGCTGGCTTGTACGGACATCGAGCGCCTCATTAAAGGGTTAGAAGAAAAAGAGGTTGCGGAAAAGCTCGATCAGGCTCCACAAGAAGTCTTCGATAAACTTTATTGGAAGGAGGGAGCGACGGAATTGGCCACTGGTGAAAAGACCCTCACCCTAAGAGAGTTCGAGGAGAAATACGATGAGCGTTTTCAAAGCTTCACCCACGAGTTCCGCTCGAAGAATTTGCGGCGGGTCTATCATGCGCTTAGCCGCGAGGAGCAAAACGACGAACGGATCGTAAAAGCGCTCAGGGATCTCGATCTCCTGTTCAACATCGAATGGGGTTTGGCTCATTACAAGTCCGCCGTACGCTATTTGCAAAAAGACCCTGCGGATATCGCAGCCACAGGGGGGACCAACTGGCAAGAATACCTTCCGCCTCGTTTCCAGAAGGTCGTTTTCTTCCCGGAACTATGGGGGGATGAAGAGTTAGAGAATTGGGGGCGCGAATGGGTCCGCCGAGCGATCAGAGGTGATAAGGGTGATGAATAGAAAACTTTTAGGGACCATAGGGGGGATCGCCGCTCTCATGGTTTTCTTTTTCCTGGTAGGGGGTGATCAGCTTCTACGGAGGAAAACCCCTTCCTCTTCAGGGCCGGAAAAGGACACGAGTGCTGTAGAACAAGAGATGGAGGAGGTGAACAAGGAATACGGGATGGTCACCGATTCCTTTCAAGTGATCAGAGGAACAGTAAGGCCGGGTCAATTCCTCGCCGAAATTCTCCTCGATCACGGGGTTTCTTATCCCACGATCGATCGCTTGGTGAAAAAGGCGGATACGGTCTTCAATGTGGAGAAGATACGAGCCGGAAAGGAGTACACGGTCTTCTGTAAGAAAGACAGTACCGGAAAAGCGCAGTGTTTTGTTTACCAACCCGACCCGGTCAATTATGTGGTCTTTGACATGCGGGATAGCCTGCGAGTATGGAGGGGTGAAAAAGAAATGAAGACCAGGGAGCGGGCCGCATCCGGGGTTATCGAAAGCTCTCTTTTTAAAGCCCTTAGCAAGAAAAAGGTAAGTCCTCTTATTGCCTTAGAGCTCTCCGAGATCTATGCTTGGTCGATCGATTTTTATCGCGTGGATCAAGGCGACCGCTTCCGAGTGCTTTTCCAAGAGCATTTTGTGGAGGGTGAGTCGGTCGGGATCGGTGATATCAAGGCCGCCCAGTTCATCCATCGGGACTCGTCCTACTATGCTTTTCGTTTCGACCAGGACAGTGCGTCCGATTTTTTCGATGAGAACGGGAACAGCCTCAAGAAAGCTTTTTTAAAAGCCCCGTTGCGCTTTTCCCGTATATCGTCTCGCTTTTCCCATAGTCGGCTTCATCCGGTGCTGAAGACCCGTCGCCCTCATCATGGGGTCGATTACGCTGCTCCCACCGGCACCCCGGTCAGAAGCGTGGGGAACGGTCATGTTGTGGCTTCGGGTTATTCAAGGGGCAACGGGAACTATGTCAAGATCCGGCACAACAGCGTTTATACCAGCATGTACCTCCATCTTTCCAGTAGGGCTGTAAGAAAAGGAGAAGAAGTCGCTCAGGGAGATCGGATCGGAAGGGTCGGCAGCACTGGGCTTTCCACAGGCCCCCATTTGGATTATCGGATCTACAAGAACGGTTCGCCCGTAAATCCTTTGACCCTCGATATTCCTCCCGGGGAACCCGTGGACTCTACTCATATGGAGGCCTTTAAAAGGCGGAAGGACAGTTTGATGAAAAAGCTCCAGGGGATCTCTTTTAAGAGCGAGACCGATTCCGCTGCTCCTCAGCTATAGTGCTCG
>CAZOSO010000003.1:0-21785 GCA_964582635.1 uncultured Weeksellaceae bacterium
AAGGACGGCCTGCCAAGCAAGACGTTTACGTCTACCAGATCACTTATACCGAAGCTTATAAGCCGGGGGTCAAAAAGGAAGTGGTGGGCCACATCACCCTCGTCCGCTGAGCGAGCCCCCTTTTTCGCTAGGTCCCGAGGATCAGACGAACCGTTCGTCCACTTCCATTACAGCCCCGCAATTGTCACACGTGCGGTTTTCTTCGGATCCGTAGAATTCCTTGAAGACGGGGAGGAAATCTTTCTCGATATCCTCAAGCTTGAAATAACGCTCGAACAAAAGGTGATTGCATTCGTCGCAATACCATTGCAACCCGTCCTTGTGATGGTCTTCCCGCACCCTTTCGAGCACGAGCCCCACGGTATTTTCAGGCCTTGCAGGACTGTGCGGGACCTCAGCCGGGAGAAGGAACATCTCGCCGGGGCCGATCTGAATATCCTTGGCTTGGCCGTCTTCCTGGATCCGGACCGTGATGGTTCCCTCCAATTGATAGAAGAGCTCTTCGGTCTGGTTGTAATGGTAGTCCTTTCGGGCATTCGGCCCCCCTACGATCATGACAATGTGGTCCTCTCCTTCAGGGTATAGGTTCTTGTTCCCCACCGGAGGCTTAAGAAGGTCCCGATTTTCTTCTACCCATTGTTGAAGGTTGAAAGGTCGCTTTACGGCCATAAAGACTGCTTTGGATCTAAGTTAATGAATTTTAGGGCTAGGGGGAACAGGTTCCTTAATATTGCGGGTATGGAACTCGACCTTACCGGAAAACGCGCATGGGTGTGTGCTGCTAGCGCCGGGATCGGGAACGCTACCGCTCACGCCCTCGCAAGAGAAGGAGCTTCGATCACATTGATCGGAAGGGACTCCGAACGAACGGAGTCCGTTTTGCAAGAACTCCCGGGAGAGAGGCGCGATCATCGGTCATTGATCGCGGACCTTTGGGACCCAAAGGGGTTGGAACAAGCATTATCGGAGCACCCTGAGGAATCCCCATCCCCGAGCATCCTGATCACGAACAATGGAGGTCCACCGGGAGGGCCCGCTTTCGACGCGGATACGGAGGCCTATGAAAAAGCGTTCGGGGCTCATCTGATCGTTCCCCAAATGCTCGTCCAGCACCTCGTGCCCAAAATGCGCGCGGAAGGATACGGACGGATCGTGAACATCATATCCACTTCTGTCAAACAACCGATCCCCGGGCTCGGGGTATCGAATACGGTGCGCGGTGCAATGGCCAACTGGGCCAAAACCCTTGCCAGCGAACTCGGAGCCGATGGAATAACGGTCAACAACGTGCTGCCCGGCTTCACCGATACAGCCCGCCTCGATTCGATCGTAAAAAACCGCTCGGAAAAGCAAGGCAAAAGCGAAGAAGAGGTGCGGGAGGCGATGATGAACAGCGTTCCTCTTGGGCGCCCCGCCAAGCCAGGCGAGACCGCAGATGCGATAACTTTTTTAGCCTCCCCGGCGGCCGCCTATATCAATGGGATCAATCTTCCGGTCGACGGAGGGCGGACCGCTTGCCTATGATCCCCCTTCTCTAGTGAGTCTTAAATCGGATCCGGAGGACATGGCGGATCCGGACCTTATGACCGTTCATTTTTGCCGGGATAAAACCGGGCAATTCACGCACAGCCTTTTTGACAGAACGGCTGAACAGCTTATGAGGACTGTCCGGGGTCTGAATGTTCTGGATCTCCCCATTTCGATCGATCTCGAAAGCCACTAGCACGCTTCCATCGATCCCCTGTTCTTCCAACATTTCGGGATACTCGGCTTCCGAACTTATGTGCTCCCGGATCTTTTTGTGAGTGCATTTCTCTTGATATCCCTTTCCAGAGCGCTCGCGGCATTTCGATAGAATGGCATAGCGGCTCAATTTATGGTCCGAAACCACCCCCTGTGGCGGACGATCCGGAACATTCAAAGAGGGCTGCTTCCCTCCTTCATCCAAATAGCTGATACCCAAGTCCTCGTTTTGAAGGTCTGAAGGCTTGCTCTTTTCCGAGGCTCGTTCTTTCACGACCTCGGGGGTCACATGATCCGGACCCTTCTGTTCTTGATGGGGGCGTTTTTTCTGAGGTGAAGGCTTTTCAGGAGCTTGCTGGACTTGAGGGATGAAAGTCTTCTCCGGTTCCCATTCCGGAAGGGACTTTTCGATATAGGAGATATCCCGGTATTCAAAGGCCATCAAAACGATAGCGAAAGCCAGGATATAGCCTAAGTAAAGAAAAGGGGCTCGAGAGATCGGCTTGGACTTTTGAGAGGACATGGTTGGGATCTTTTAGGGATCCGCTAACCGAACGCCCTCTTCAAAATGATCATTGTTCCTCTTTTACTTCATCTTCCTTCACGATGAGTTGGAACCCACGCCCATGGACATTATCGATCCGGACATCCGGATCCTCCTTTAAATATTTTCGGAGGCGGGTGATATAAACATCCATGCTGCGGCCCGAAAAATAACCATCATCCCCCCATACAGCTTTCAAAGCCTCCTCCCGTTCCAAAAGCTGATTTTTATGCTGACAAAGCAAGAGCATGAGGTCGTTCTCCTTGGAGGTGAGCTCGATCTCTTTCCCATCCCGGCTCAAGATCCGATCCCGGTGATCGAAATGATAGCTCCCGATCCTGAAGCGGTAGGGTTCCCCTTGCACCTCCTCCTGCTTCTCCACCCTTTTAAGGATCGCTTCCACCCGAGCTAAGAGTTCCTCCATGCTAAAAGGTTTGGTGATATAATCATCCGCTCCGCTGCGAAAACCTTCGAGGGTGTCCTCCTGCATGGTTTTGGCGGTCAAGAAGATCATAGGGATGTGGCGATCGAGCGCTCGCACTTCCCTGGCCAGGGTGAACCCATCTTTAACGGGCATCATGACGTCGAGGACGAGAAGGTCGAAATGCTCTTCTTTAAAGGCTTTATGCCCCTCTTCTCCGTTCTCCCTATGAACAACTTCATAGCCTTTGGCCTCCAAATAATCGCAAAGCAATTGGCCGAGGTTCGGATCATCCTCTACAAGAAGGATCCGGAACTTGCTACCGTTCTCTTTTTTCATGGTGCTTCTTTTTCGCGTTCAGAGCGAGGGAGCCTCGCCTCTTCTTCAGAACGGGCCAAGGGGAGTGTGACCCGGAACACGGTCCCTTTCCCCGGTTCACTCTTCACATCCACTTTCCCGCCGTGTTTATCGACGATCACCTTCACATAACTGAGCCCCAGACCAGTGCCCTTCACATTGTGAACGTTACCGGTAGGAACCCGATAAAGGCGCTCGAAGATCTTCTTTTGTTCCTCTTTACGGATCCCGATACCCGAATCGGCCACTTCAAGAACGATCCCTTCGCCACTGTTCCGGGTCCTTATCGCAATAGAGGGTTCCGGCCCTGAATATTTGAGGGCATTATCCAAAAGGTTGTAGATCACGTTGACCAAATGGACCCGATCCCCTTGCACCAGAGCCTTCTCAGCATCCAGCCGCTGTTCCAGGCTTCCCCCTTGCTTGTCGATCTGCATACGAATGTTGTGAAGGGCATCTTCGATCACCCTGTGAAGGTCGAGCTCCTCCCACTTCATTTTCAACTCCCCTCTGTCGAGTACCGCACTCCTCAACACGTTCTCCACCAGTACTCCGAGGCGTTTGTTCTCATCCCGGATCATCCGTACATAGTCGTCTCGCTTAGGCCCACCCCCTATATCGGGATCTTGAAGGGCCTCACAAGCAAGGGATATTGTTGATATGGGGGTTTTGAACTCGTGGGTCATATTGCCGATCAGATCGTTCTTGATCTCCGAAAGCTTCTTTTGTCGGAAGATGGTATAGATGGTATAACTAAAGGCGAGAATGATCACCAGGATCAGCAGTGCAGAACCCAAAAGCATGATCCACATGGTCCGGATCAGGTAAACCCTTTGATCGGGAAAATAGATCCTCAGGTATTGAGTAGGAGTAAAAGGATCTCCAGGAAAAAGGCGGGCCATGAAAAGATCTTTTCCTTCATCCTCCTTTAGTTTCTCAGCCGAAGTTCCATCATCCAAATGGATCGTTTCCCCGAAACGATCGAAGATCCCAAAGCGGTATTCAGCTCGGATACCGCGCTCTCTCAACTTTTCCCGGATCAGAGAATCGAGGACTTTGGGATGGCCATCCTTTTCAAAAGCGGAAAAAGGGTCAGGGTCGAAGAGTTTCGAAATAGAAGGAGCTCGCTGGGTTCGACTCCGGAACTGTTCCTCCATCTTTTCCATCCACTCCTGTATTCTATTGTTCGGCCCTCCACCTCTGGAATAGCGTAACTGCTCCAGATCTTCTGTCACTTCGATCAAAGCAGCGTTCACGTTCTGCTTGAAGCGAGCCCTTCGGAGTTTGATGGCGCTATCGATCCAATAAAGCTGCACAAAGACCAGCCCCACCAAGGCAAGGGTGCTGATCCCTATAAGAGGCCATATAAAAGGTTTGCGCATCACGTTCAAAAATACACCGGAGAAAAGGCCCTACCCTCGAAGGATCAACATTTTTTAACAGCCACGAACCACCATTTCAGGCAGTTGCGACCGTAGCGATAGCTACTGGCCCCATTTTCGCTTCGAGTAGAACATGAGCACAAGCCTCCAGGGTCGATCCCGTAGTGAGCACATCGTCCACGAGCAGTGTAGGCGAATGGAACGAATGCGGCCTTTTTCGAAGGGTAAAGGCCCCCGAAACGTTACGCCATCTATCGTAACGCCCTTTACGGGTTTGGGTATCGGTATGCCTCTTCCGGCGGAGAAGATCCGGAAAATGAGGGATCCCCATAGCCTCGGAAACACCTTCCCCGATAAGGTGAGCCTGATCATACCCCCTCTCCTTAAACTTGTCCGGATGGAGGGGAACATGAAGAACAGAGCGAAGACCGGAAAAACGTTCCGACTGCAAGAGTTCAGAGCCAAGCAATTTTCCCAAAGCTTTTCCCGTTCGCTTATCACCCTGATATTTCACCCGATGAAGGGCCTTTTGGACCTTTCCGCCCGGCACGAAATGAAATTGGGACGTAGCGGCCAGAAGGGGACATCTTCCCCAAAATCGCTTTTCGACCTCATTATCGGGGTCATCATGCATATGCGCACGAGGAAGGTCCATCGAACAGGGAGTGCAAAAGAGGCGTTCCTCTTTTTGAAGAGGGGTGTCGCATCCCGGGCATGTCACCGGGAAAAATAGGTGGAGGAGTTCCCTCGGAAAAGGAAAGTGGTCCATAAAAATTCAGAGGATCGGAGGCTCCCTTCGTTCCTTAGCTTTGCGGATCAAGAAAGAACAAAACAGATAAAGGAACGATGGCGAACGCGGAAGAAAACCCGAAAAAAGGACGGTCAAGAGACCCGATCTACCTTGTGATCATCATTCTCCTTCTCATCGTGATCGGAACACTGGGATGGCGTCTCTACAACCAGAGCATCACCGTCAAAAAAGTGAAGACGGAGCGAAAAGAGATCAATGAAGAAAAGCGAGAGGTGAAATCCGAGCTCGACAGTATGCTCAACGAATATAAAGAAATGGAGGTCGAGAACGATTCGATGCGGGCGAAGATCGAGCAAGAGATGGCCAAGATCAAAGAGCTGAGGGACAGCATCGGTCGTTACCAATACAGCCTCTCGAAAGCAAAGGACGAAGCGGAGACGCTTCGGAAGATCATGCAAGGTTACGTGGAGGATATCGATTCCCTTCAACAGGCCAATAAAAGGCTTACGGAAGAGAATGAAGAGATCCAGAAAGAGTTGGGGCAAACCAAAAGCGAGAAGGATTCGCTCGAGAAGAAGACCCAAAAAATGGAACAGAACCTCGAGAAAGCTTCCGTCCTAAAAACCTCCAACGTCTCAGCGACCGGCATCCGGGTCAACTTGCTCGGAAATCCGAAAGAGACCGATCGCGCCGGAAGGACGGAAAAGTTCCGGGTCAATTTCACCATCACCGAGAATGAATTCGCAGAACCTGGGACCCGTGAGATCTATTTGCGGATCATCAACCCCGAAGGGCAGGTTTTCGCTCACACTAAAGAGGGAGAAACACGGAAATTCGAGTTCGAAGGGGTCCGTGGCCAATATTCCCTGAAGCACAAGATCGAATACGAGAAAAAGGAAATGGAAATCACCCTCTATTTCAACCTCAAGGATAAAGAGATCAAAGAAGGGGAATACGTGGTGAAAGTCTACGAGTCCCAGAAGGAGATCGGTTCCCACACATTCACACTCGAGTAAGGCTTTCAGAAAAAAGCGCGGACCTGAACGCCTCCATTGTGCACAGGGTTCTCTCCCTGTGAACTCCTTCCATTGTAGGTGAGGTCCATCTGCAGGTTTTCCGACAAGTTACGCTGGATCCGGACCGTCCAGGTCAGGTTGTCCCCCTTCTCGAGGGATTCCAGCATTCGAAAGGACAAGGAGTTGTTCGGCTCCCCCCGATAACGAACTTCTATATAACGCATTTCCACCCGGAAAGTACCAGTGCCGGCCGCATTGTATTTAAGCCTTCCCTCGAGGTCCCGAAGGATCGCCCGCTCTCCCCCCAAACTTTCCTTGTTTTTCTTTTCGTCATATCCTCCTTCCAACACCAATCGGAAGGTGGTGCTGGGCTGATAACGTAGCTGAGGTCGAATAGAAAAGGACTCGATCCGATAATTCCGCCCATCCAGGACATCGGATCGATTTCGCTCAACACCGTATTCACCCTTGCATTCGATCCCCCATTCCCGTAAAAAATTGTACCGGGCATTCCCTTCATGGGACCATTCCACCCGTTCCTGAAAACCCGAAGCGAGCAAAGAACGGTCCCGAACATCCCTATAAGTGTGTTCGAGGCTCCAAACAGGATCTGCTCGGTTGAAGAAGATACTGTTCCGAAAGTTGGAATTCAAGGAAAGCAAAGTGGTATCGGGAAGCTTTTGTTTAAAGGGGTCGTAAGCGACCCTTGGGGGCGTATTCCCACTCGTCTTTCGCTCCACCCTGTAGACCATTTGCTCTGAAAATCGGGAAAGGAAACCCCGTATCCCTTCTTTTTGCCCCCATGCACGGGAAGGGCGCAGATTCAGCGAATGTTGGAACTCGTTGGAAAAGGTCTGCACATATTCATCCCCCCTTATAAAAGAACGGATATAACGCCCTTGATCGGAGTATTGGGCGATCTCGAATTCTTCGAGCTCCTTGACCCCATCATTATTGTAATCGTTCCAGGTATAAGCTCCTTGTCCTGCTGGAACCTCCAAATACACGAATTCTTTCTTCCGTTCGGTACCGGACCCCAATTGGTAATAAGTAGAAAGATCGAGGGCATCGTTCAGGAGCTTGGACCGATGTTCGATCCGATTGACGAGAGAATTCTCAGGTTTTTGGGAAACGAGACTCTCATCGACCACCCTTAAACGTCTGTGCCCGAATTTCCCCTTGAGCTTATGGTCCGGATTTTCCTTCAAGTTGAAAGAAAGCCCGTATTCCTCGATAGAGGTGCCTGGATCGAGCTTGCCTTGATGTCCATAGCGATCGCGCCTTTGTCCATAATAGAGGCGGTATTCATTTCCTGCTGTATCGGGATTCCCTACGTACCCTTCCCATTCATAGAAACGATAACTGTTGTCGCGTAGGGCTCCCGTCGTATCGAAACGGCGATTGTGCTCGTGTTCATCTTTATACCCGATGATCATAAAAGGGAAAGCTTTCTCGATCTTTCCTTGGTGTCTGGAAAAGCTGGTCTTTCCCCTTCCCTTGGTGCGTAGGACACTCCCTTTCCCATCGAGCCGAAAGCCCTTATAGTTCATCCGGCTTTCGACCTGGTGTTTTTCCCCTCGGAATTCTTTTCCTTCCATGAACTTCTTTCCACTGAAAAGGTGCTGGTAGGAGTATCCGGTTCGACCGACCCCCTTTTTTCGAAAGTCGAACCCGAGATCCCCTAGCTGACGTGCTTTCGTCAATTCCTGTCCTCGCAGGTTCCAATTCCGAGCGAACTCCACTTCCCGAAACCGTTCGATCGGCCTGAAGTTTTTATTGACGTGTTCCCATTCAAGGTCTCCTTTCCAGATCCACCCAGAGTCCTTATCGCTTTGAAGGGGAACTTTTTGCTCCAGTCCAAGTTGAAGGGCCGCCCCCGTGTTATCCCCATCATCTTTGGGAGAGAAGCGGTTCGCATCCTGATCCGAAACCGCCGATCCCAAATGGAAACGGGTGTTATCGCTGAGGTCGACATCTGCTGTATAAGTGACCATCCGTTGCAGGCGCGGCGGTTCCAAAGGGATCACAGGAGCATAATTGCCTTGGGGCTTAAGCTCTCCCCCGACGGTATCGGGTGGAACCCAACGAAAAGCCCTCCCGTTCGGAGTGATCTTCGATTTCACATAATTCCCGTTCCCTTGACCGACTTTGGAGAAGCGGACCCTATAAAGCGCTTTTGAGGGGTCATTGGAGTGGACAAAGACCGAATCGTATCCCAAAGAGTCGGTCAGGCGATAACGGACCTCTGTATTGTTGTAAGAGGACTTTTTCTCCACGCTAGGGACCACTGCCTTGGCAGGGTCGTCCCCCGCAGCCTTGAGGCGCCCCTTGTCCTTGTCGCTCAAGTCCTGTTGAAGAGGCTGGTTCTTGGCATCCTGTTCGGAATATATATCGAGGGCCATATCGACGTTATCGTTCTTGTACCTTGTGGAGGTCCTGAAAAGAGAGCGCGCATAACTCCGCTGAGAATACTGGAATTCCACCCGTATCCTTGATTCTTTCTTGATCAAATGCTCGGGAGTGAACGTGATCTCGGCAGCATTGTAATCGATGGTGTAATCGTTATCCGCACCTCTTTCAAGGAGCTTTCCATCCAAGTAAACACGCTCGGTCCCGGCAAGGACGATAATGAATTGTTCATTGTTAGCCCCTTCCAGGCGGTAGGGACCTTGGTTCCCTTCAACCCCTCGAATGACATTTCGGGCGAACTTTCCTTTGGAGATCGCCCCGCTCGCTTTTACGATCATCTCGCCCGACTCTTCACCATCCCCTCCCTTTTTCAATGGGAATCGGCTTTTCAGATCCCCTCCTTTAATGCGTTTGGAATAGCGGAGATAATCCCCCGAATCCTTTTCGATACGAGCATCACCCGCGACCAAGCGATGCCGTTCCGTGAAAAAACGGACAAAGACCTTATCGAAATCCTGGAGCTTCTGAGTATTGCCTTCAGGTTGGACGGGAATATTATCATCGGTAACGGAAGCCTCCACGCTCACTTGCTCGGAAAGAGGGCCGCTCAACTCCAGATTCAGGTTCGAGTTCACCGATAGATCCTGGGTATTCCCGAAGTTGAGCCCTCTTGAGATATTCCCACTCTTGCTCAAAGCTCCGAAGTCCAAAGGACCACCCCTCCTCTTTTCTCGATCGGCCCGATACGTATAAGGATCGATCCGATCCACTTCCTTCTCCGTGATCCGCTTCCGATCCTTGTGATAACGTGGGGATGAAAGATCGACGGGAAGGACCCGATAGCTAACTCGAAGACTATCAGGAGGGGAAGGGACTTGGAGGATCAACGAAGCCCGGAACGGGAGGATTCTATAAAGGCTATCCGGATAAGTTTCCCCATTAGGAGCGAATATTTCGAAGGATGTTCGCTCGATCGAAACGCTGTCAAGATCAAGAGTGTCCGCTCCGGGCTTAACCCATTTTTCCCGGGATCGATCGATATCGGCCTGAGCCATCCCCTTAAAAGGAAAAAGGGAAGCAAAGAGGATCGTGACCAAAAAAGAAAAGGATCTATGCAACGGGAGAACTTCCAAGAAAAAGGGAAAACTTGAGCGTTGGACCTGGGGGAAAAGGTCTTATCGAGCCTTCATGAACGGAACAAAATAAGCTGCTTCGGGCCGGAAAGAAACGAAAAATGGCCTCGATCATTTCGCAAGGATCCGGTGCTGTATTGGGCATAACGAGGAGCGAGTTCATATTTATTTATATTTGCAGGGCTGGGTCTTTAAGGATCAGCATTCTGTCGAACCGTCTTTCAATAGATTATGAGAAGAAGCATTCTCGGGAGCGTCATCGCCTCTATAGCCCTCATTTTCGCCGGATGTGGGCTCGGTGAAGAGGACAACGGATCGGATTCCGGACGGGTAGCTCAAGGCCCGGTCAGTTACGGTGGGGTTTTCAACCTTAATGAAGTTGAGGACTTCGACCAACTCTACCCCCTTAACATCACCGATGCCGTCTCTTATCGGATCTCTAACCAGATCTTTGAAGGGCTGATCGAACTGAGCCAGGATAGCCTAAAGGTTCAACCCGCTCTTGCGAAAGACTGGGAACGGAAAGACAGCGCTAAGACCTTCATTTTTCACCTCCGTGAAAACGTGAAATTCCACGACGATGAATGCTTCGATAAGCCTAAGCAAAGAAAGCTGAAGGCGGAAGACGTCAAATATTGCTTCGACAAGCTTTGCTCTTCTTCGATGGACAACCAGCTTTTTTGGCTTTTCAAGAACAAAGTCAAAGGGGCGAACAAGTATTTCAGGTCCACTGAAAAAGGGGAACCCTTAGAAGGTGGGGTTCCTGGCATCAAAGTGGTCGATGAGCACACGATCAAGATCCGCCTGAATTATTCCTATCCCGGCTTCCTCAAAATCCTGGCCCACGCAGGATGCTTTATTTATCCCAAAGAAGCTGTGGACCATTACAAGAAAAAGATCCGGAAAAATCCGGTCGGAACCGGCCCCTTCCAAATAGAACATATAGAAAAAGGGGCATCTGTGGTCCTCGAGCGGAACAACGAGTATTGGGACAAGGACCAATACGGGAATTCGCTCCCCTATTTGGATGGTATCAAGATCTCCTTCATCAAGGAAAAATCCAACGAGCTGAGCGCCTTCAAGAACGGGGAGCTGGACATGGTTTATAAGATCCCCGTGGAGAGCATTCAGGATATCACGGGGGAATTGGATAAAGCCAAAAAGAAGGAGAAAAAGAAACTTCCTTTCAAACTACAGAGCAAGCCCACTATGGCCGTCCAGTATTACGGCTTCCAGCACAAAAGCGATCTCTTTTCCAACAAACATCTCCGAAAAGCTTTTAACTACGCCATCGACCGTGAAAAGATCACCAAATTCACCCTCGAAGGAGAAGGGATCCCTGCCCATCACGGGATCATCCCGCCTTCCTTCGACTACTACGACACCAAAGGGGTGAAAGGCTACAAGGAGAACAAGAAGAAAGCCAAGGAACACCTCAAAAAAGCTGGATACGAGAATGGCAGCGAGCTGCCTACCATCACCCTTTATCTTAACAGTGGAGGTAAGACCAATGTAATGGTCGCTGAAGCCATCCAAAAGCAGCTTCAGGAAAACCTGGGAGTGGAAATGAAGCTCAATGAAATGCCGATGTCCCAGCTCCTCCAAAAATCAGAATCGGGTGATGCTAAGATCTTCCGGACCGGATGGATCGCTGATTATCCGGACCCCGAGAATTTCCTCAATCTATTTTATGGGGGACACGTTCCTGCAAGCATGGATGAGCGCTCTTCTATCAACAAAACACGATATCAGAGCTCGACTTACGATTCCCTCTTCCAAGAAGGCCTTCGTACCATCGATCGGGAAAAACGGATGAAACTTTTTCGCAAGGCGGATCAACAAGCCATGGATGATGCGGTCGTTATCCCTCTCTATTACGAGGAGGCCATGCGGTTGATCAAACCCGACGTTAAGAACTTCCCGCAGAACCCGATGGAACGTCGGGATTTCACCCGGGTCTACTTTTCAAAAGAGGATCAAAAGAAAGGGGAAAAGGGAAAGGATCAGGAAAGCTGATCCTTTCAAGCAGCCCTTTGAGGCTCCACCTTTTCAAGGAGCCGCACCAATACCTGTTTAGCAACAGGGAGCAGGGTTTCGATGTGTGGGACCATTAGGTCGCTCTTCACCCAAAAAACAGCCGGATTCGGGAGCTCTTTTTCAAGAAGGATGCGCTCTTTAAGTTTTTCAGGAGCGCTCACCTTACGGTAAGAAGCCCAATAATGCGTACGGAGGTCCCTGTAGCGTTGGTCGACCGAGGGATCCTGGATCCTCTTGAGCCGATATCGATAAATACGCCATTCATCAGCCATCGAAAGGAGTAAATATCCTTCTCGTTTGCGAAGGGGGAGCAGTCCGACAGGTTTTACTTCGACCTCCTCCATGATCGAGCTCCGAAGCTCTTCTCCTTCCAGGAGACACTCCTTGATCCGAGGCAGGCTCATGTCCACAAAACGGTCGATCTCTTCCATGAAGGCCTCATCCTTGACCAAACGCCTGTAAACCGATCGTTGCTCTTCCAGATCGAGTCCGCTCAGCTCGCGAGGAAATGAACTGGAAAGTTCCTCCTTTTTCCCTTTGAAGGAAAGGAGTTCGGTGTATTGCCGTTTCAGTTCGCTCAAATGAGGATAAAGGCGCATTTCTGCGAACCGGCGCCCGATCCGTTGCAGGTAGGCGAACAACTTATACTTCCGGTACTCCATGTCGAGGTCCCGGTCGCTCAATGGAAGCAATTCGTTCGAGAAATCCATAGTGGAAGCAATAAGCCCTTTGCTGCTTTCCCTATACGATGCTCCTGCCGCAAGGTTACCGAGCTATCTTATATGAATTCGTAATTTCGATCCTACTTCCCTAAAGCCTATTTCCATGCATCGGAATCTATTTCCCACCATCGGCCGCTCAACGAGCTTCATCCTTTTGGTCGGCATCATCGTTTCTTGCGTTCCAGCGAGCAAGTTCCAGGACATGAAAGCTGACAAGGAAGAATGCGAAGAAGAAAGAAAGGAGCTATCCGCTCGAAATCAGGATCTTGAGACCAAGAAAAAAGAATTGGAAAAGGAGCTGGAAAAGCTCCGGGAGGAGAATAAAGGCCTCAAAAAGGACACGACCGTCCTAGGGGAGTCCCTCCGTAAAATGAAGCGGCAGTACGACAAGATCAATGAACTGAACGATGAACTCCTTCGGAAACACGCCGCTCTTAAAAAAGAGAACGAAGCGGAGAACCGGAAACTGAGCTCCGAATTGGATAAAACGCGTGAGGAACTTCAGGAAAAAGAGGACCGCCTCCGCGAGTTGGAGGAAAGGTTGAACGAGAAAGAAAAGAATTTGGAGGAGCTCGATTCCGAGCTGGAAAAACGGGAAAAACGTGTTGCTAAGCTAGAGAACATGATCGCGAGCAAAGACTCGGCGGTCAATGCTCTTAAAGAAAAGGTGCGGGAAGCCCTTCTTAGTTTTAAAGAAAAAGAAGGGTTGACCGTGGAACAAAAACACGGCAAGATCTATGTGAGCCTGGACGCAAAACTCCTTTTCGGAACAGGGAGCACCCAAGTGGATAAAGAAGGGAAACAAGCATTGATCGACCTTGCGGAGGGCCTTGAAGATCAAGAGGACCTTCGGATCATGGTCGAGGGCCATACGGATTCCCAAAAAGTGACCCCCAACGCTAAATACAAGGATAACTGGGATCTCAGCGTCCTTCGGGCCACCTCTGTAGTTCGCCTCATGTTGGAGAATAGCGAGCTCGATCCGGAGCGAGTGATCGCTTCCGGACGAAGCAAACACCATCCTGTTTCAGAAGATGATAAGGCCAAAAACCGAAGGATCGAGATCATCCTGACCCCGGACCTCGAAAAACTCTTCAAGATCATCGAGGACACCGAGGTGAAGAAAGGCTGACATCTATTCGAAGAGGGCGTGGATCAGCTCCTCAACTTTTCCTAAGCGCGTAAATCGGATATTCTCAGGGGCTTCGACGGAACCCCCGTATTTGCTCCCGATGATCCGACGATAACCCAAACGGCCGGCTTCCTGGACCCTTTGCTCCATGCGGGGGACTGGACGGATCTCCCCGGACAGCCCCACTTCCCCAGCCAAGCAGATCCCCTCCGGAAGGGGTTCATCCCGGTTGGAAGAGAGTATGGCTGCGATCAATGCAAGGTCCAATGCCGTATCCTCCACGCGCACCCCACCGGTTATATTGAGAAAAACATCCTTTTCTCCCAATCGAAAACCGCAGCGCTTTTCGAGGACCGCCAAAAGCATATGGGTTCGACGGACATCGATACCAGTAGTGGTACGCTGAGGGGTCCCATAGACAGCTGTGCTCACGAGCGATTGAACCTCCACCATGAGAGGCCTCACTCCCTCCATCGAAGCCGCTACAGCGACCCCGCTCAAAGGCTCTTCGGTCTGCGTGATCAGAACTTCGGAAGGATCCCTGACCTCCTCCAAACCTTCCCCTTTCATCCGATATATGCCGAGCTCATTGGTAGAACCGAAACGGTTCTTAAGGGTCCGTAACAAACGATGCATATGATCACGGTCCCCCTCGAATTGAAGCACCGTATCCACCATATGCTCCAGGGCCTTCGGGCCTGCAAGTCCCCCCTCTTTATTGATATGCCCGATCAAAAAAACAGGTGTGCCGGTCCGTTTAGCAAAATGAATCAAAGCCATGGTGCAATCCCGGATCTGAGTGAGGCTGCCGGGGACCGAATCACTCCCGGAAGAATAAAGGGTTTGGACCGAATCCACGATCAAAAGCTCCGGCTCTTCCTTTTCCAATTCGTTCAAAAGCTCCTCTAGCTGGGTTTCTCCGTATACACGAACCTTCTCGTGAGCTTTCCCGACCCGGTCCGCTCGCATTCGGATCTGCCGTTCACTCTCCTCCCCCGAGACATAAAGGGTCTTTCTATCGTCCATTCCGAGAGCAAGCTGAAGCATGAGGGTCGATTTACCGACCCCCGGCTCTCCTCCGAAAAGAACCACCGACCCGGGCACAATACCTCCTCCCAGTACCCGAGCGAACTCTTCGTCGGGAAGGGGGGAACGCTGCTCAGGGGAGGTCCCTACTTCGTTCAAGGGAAGCGGGGAAGCTGCTGGGGAAGCTTTTGAACTCCCTTTTTCCTTCCCTTTATCAGGAAGCCGCTCCTCGACCATGCTATTCCAAGCCCCACAAGAAGGACATTTTCCCATCCATTTAGGGCTATCCTCACCACATTCCTGGCAAACGAAGACCACTTGCTTTTTTTTAGGAGCCATCCTTCGATACTGAACTTCTAATGCGTTCGATGAGCTCACTGCTGGAATAACCTGGTAGGAGCGGGACCCGAACGACCCTCCCTCCATTCTTTTCCACATGATCCTTTCCTACGATCGCCGATTCCTCGTAATCGCCCCCTTTGACCAAGACATCCGGGCCGATGCTCTTGATCAGTCGAAGCGGAGTATCCTCATCAAAAAGGACAACGATATCCACCATTTCCAAAGCAGCTAACAATACAGCCCGCTCACCTTCATGCTGGATCGGCCTTTCCGAGCCTTTTTCCAAGCGTTTTACCGAATCATCGGAATTGAGACCGACGATCAAGCGATCCCCCGACTCTTTTGCTTTCGTTAAAAGATCCAGATGACCCGGGTGAAGCAGATCGAAACAGCCATTCGTGAAGACCACCCGATCACCGTTCTTCTTCCATTCGAGCACCTGTTCCGAAGCTGCCCGACGCTCGAGTACCTTTTCGGCGAGGATCGGCAGCTTCATAGAGAAAAGTCCTTTGACCACGGAAGCCCCTCTTCCAACCTGCCTCGTTTACGAACAGCCCTGTACCAGAGAAAAAGAGCTCCTCCCCCGGTTAATAGGATCATGAGGACCTGAGAAGAATGGACCACCGTCGCAAAAGCAAGCCCCATTTCGTTATCCACCCCGAGCACTTTGAGGGCTTCTTTCACCATCCAATGATAGGCTCCGATACCTCCCTGCGTCGGAGCGGCCATTCCTAAACCACCAGCGACGACCACGAACAACCCTTTATCAGGCCCGAAGCTTTCAGTCGCACCGAAACTGAAAAAGCATAGGTAAGTCATCAAAAAATACATTCCCCAAATAAAGAGGGTGTGTAGGAAGAAGACCCCTTTTCGCTGCATGGAGAAAATGGTCCGGAAACCATGGCCAACGCTCCGGTAGACCGAAAAGAACTTGAAAAAGAATTTGTTCCGCATCAACTTTTTCCGATAACGATAAAGGAGGTAAAAAGCCATGGTTGCAAGGGCCAATAAAAGAAGCCCGTATCCAAGGAGTTCCGAAGTCCGTTGGATCTTGGTCCCGAAAACATCCATGAAGAAGCCTCCAAAAGTGTCGAGGTTCGTGAAAAGGGTGAGGATCAACAAGAAAAAGAGGATCATCATATCGATGGCCCTTTCCACCAGGATCGTTCCGAAGAGTTTACCGATCGGGATGCGTTCTACGCGGTTAAGGGCGGTACATCGGGTGAACTCGCCCAATCGCGGGAGGGCAAGGTTGACCAGGTATCCGATCGTTACGGCATTTACGCTATTAGAAGGCTTGGCTCCATAACCCATCGTTTCCAAAAGGATCAACCATCGGTAGCCTCTCGATATAAAAGTGAGGAAACCCAGGACCATACTCAGGATCACCCAGCTATACTGGGCGTTCTTGAGCACTTCCCACATTTTAGGGATGTTGGCCCCTTTAAAAGCAAGATAAAGGAGCCCAACTCCGATCAAGAAGAAGAGCAGGTACTTTCCGGTCCTCAGCACGCGCCCCCGCACACGGTCAGTTTAAACGGTTGGTATCGGTGTTGGGAAAGATGATCGTGGGTTCGAAGCTTTGAGCTTCATCCATCTCCATGCTTGCATAAGCGATGACGAGGACGATATCATCGACCATCATCTTTCGCGCAGCAGGGCCGTTCAAGCAAACGGAACCGGATCCCCTTTCCCCTTTGATCACGTAGGTCCAGAGGCGTTCGCCGTTGTTGATGTTCACCACCTGGACCTTTTCTCCATCGACGATCCCGGAAGCGTCCATAAGGTCCTCGTCCAGGGTGATGCTCCCTGCATAGTTAAGGTCGGCCTCGGTTACCGTCACCCGATGGATCTTGGCTCGCACTACATCGATCCACATATCCCGCGAAGTTAATGATCCAGGGCCAGATTATCGATCAGCCGCACCCCTTCAATTGAAGCAGCTACAAAAGCCCTAAGAGGTCTCTTAGAGGAAGACCCGCTAACAGGCTCGAGGCTGCGTTCATCAGCTATTTCGATGTATTCAACATCCATTCCGACCCTTCGGAGACGGCGGTCCGCCTCTTCCTTCAACTCATCGACCGTGCGCTCATGAAGGTGGTCCCGCATCCATTCCAGCACCCGAAAGATATTCGAAGCACGTTCCCGACCTTCTGGCGACAAGCGCTGATTTCGCGAACTAAGGGCCAACCCATTGCTTTCTCGAACGATGGGTACACCGACCACTTCGATCCCCCATCTCCTTTGTTCGACCAGAGCCCGGACCACCAAAAGTTGTTGAAAATCCTTTTCCCCGAAATACGCTCGATGCGGACGCAGCATTCCAAAAAGCCGATCCAGGACCATGAGCACTCCTTCAAAGTGACCGGGCCTTTGTCCCCCTTCCATACGCTCGTTCAGAAAACCCAGGTCGATTCCCGGTGGCTGAGGATCGGCTTCGGGATAAACTTCTTGCTGCAAAGGCATAAAGAGCAGATCCACCCCTTCTTTTTCGAGCAGCTTTTGATCCCCTTCCGGATCCCTCGGATAGGCCGCAAGGTCTTCCGGATCATTGAACTGGGTGGGGTTAACAAAGACGCTCACGACCACCAAGTCGCATTCGCTCCGTGCTCGCCTGACCAAACTCAAATGCCCTTCGTGCAATGAACCCATGGTCGGGACGTATCCGATACGTACACCGTGAGCTTCCTGGTCGAGGAAGGCCCGAAGCGGCCCCTGTTCTTCAAAGATCTTCAAACCAAGGTCGGAATTGCTGGAACCTTTGTCACACCTAAAAAGCAAAGCTAAGGCAATTATTGAAAATCCCGCTCGGATCGATTATATTTGTTGATCATTAGAGGATGCTCCAAATCCAACGTATCCGATAACCCATAACCCATGGAAAATCCGAAGGTTCTTTACGTTTCCCAAGAGGTCACTCCGTTCCTTCCTGAAAACAAGATCTCCCGTATCAGCAGGAACATCCCTCAGGGGATCAAGGAGCGAGGTAAAGAGATCCGCGTTTTCACCCCTCGTTACGGAAAGATCAACGAACGGAGGCATCAACTTCACGAGGTGATCCGCCTTTCAGGAATGAACCTGATCATCAACGATGCCGATCATCCCCTGATCATCAAAGTGGCATCCATCCCTTCGGCCCGGATGCAGGTCTATTTCATCGATAGCGAGGAATACTTCCATCGAAAAGCGGTCAATCGGGACGAAAACGGAGAATTCTTCTCCGATAATGATGAACGGGCTATTTTCTTTTCCAAAGGAGTGCTCGAAACCATCAAAAAGCTGGGATGGACCCCTGACATTATCCATTGTCATGGATGGATGGCCGGCCTCATGCCCGCTTTCGTCAAGGAGCTTTATAACGATGACCCCCATTTCTCAGGATCTCGGATCGTCTATTCCATCTATGGGGATGGATCGGGAGAACCATTGGATCAAAACGTTACCGATAAGCTTCAAATGGAGGGCTTTAAAGATGCGACCACCCAACAATTCCAAGGCCCGAATTATCGGGACATCCACCGGAGTGCCATCCAACATGCTGATGCCGTGATCCAAGCGGACGAGGCGATCGATGAGAAGGTCAAAGAAGAGCTCAACGACTTGAACAAGCCCTTCCTCGGACCTTGTGCTGAGGAAGAATGCACGGAGGCTTACAATGAGCTCTACGACAGGGTCCTTGACGATAATAAGGTCCTTGCGGAATGATCCGAAAATGAAGAAGCGAAGCCTCGCTTTTCCGTTATCCCTGACCGTTGGACTTATTGTTTCCCTCCTCTCCTTTACGGGATGCGAAAAGCCCGAAGAACGAGAGCTGGGAAAAGATGTGCTCTCCGAAGAGGAGCGGATGGAGAGCATCGTTGAGGATAGCTTTAAGATCGAGACCCGGAGCGTGAAGATGCCGTCCGTACCGGCAGAGAAAAGCGATCCGGCTATGTTCGGCAAATTAAGGGACGAACGCACCGGTAGGACCCGAGCTGCTTTTTATTCCCAACTCCTGCTCCCGGGCACCAACATCGATCTCGGAAAGCCCAACGACCTCACCCTCGATTCAGTGGTCCTGAGCCTCCGTTATAAAGGTTTTTACGGGGATACTTCCGCTGTTCAAGAATTCAGGGTGCATCAAGTGATCGAGGACATGGAGGGGATCGATCCCGAGCATCGGGATACGTTGGACCGGAGCAGCACCCCGATCGGAACGGCCCAAAGAAACCCAAAAGTCGGCCAAAAGATCACGGTGGACGGAGGAAGCAAAACCCTTCCTCCTCATTTCCGGATCCGGCTTAACGATAATTTCGGAAAGAACATCCTCGACCGATCCGGGAAAGCCGAGCTTTCGGACAACAGTTCCTTTACCGATTTCATCAACGGAATAAGCATCAGCTCCTACACATCATCCCTTCAGGATGGAGAAGGAGCTGTCCTTCATGGAAAGGTCCCGGATGATAATTCCAAGGTAACCCTATATTACCGTAACACGGCCCAGAACGATACCGGCCGACTCGAGCTAAAGTTGGGGGGAGTTTATTACAACCATGTAAGGAATAGGACGAGTGGAAGCCAAATGGCCTCCCAACTCGATAGCGCCTTCAGCCCGACGCGGACCAAGAGTTACGTATTGGGGCCTGGGGAAGTCGCAACTCAGATCCGCTTTCCGACCTTGAGCTCCCTCGATGATAGCGTGAATATTTCGGTGAACAAAGCCGAGCTGAAGCTTTCCGCTCAAGTTCCGAACACTCCTTTTTCACCAGCTGCTGGATTTTTCGTGCTCTATAAAGATGCTTCCGGCGACCTGAGCTTGACCAAAGACCGAACCCTAGAAGGGGGGCAATACGTCGGAGGAGGGTACGAGGAAAAAGAAAAACGCTATCGCTTCCGGATCACTCGCCATATCCAAGGGATCATCAACGGGAACGTGAGCTCCAATGCGATCTACGTCACCACGAACATTCCTTTCTTGAGTGAAGGAGAAGCGAAAACAGTAGCTCGGTCGGTTATAAAAGGACCGGGGAGCTCGGATCCTCCGGAATTGGAACTCACTTACACTGAATATTGAAGCTCATCTAATATCCTATGTGCGGTATAGTCGGTTATATCGGCTCTCAGGAAGCTTATCCCACCCTGATCAAAGGGCTTAAGCGTCTCGAATACCGAGGATACGATTCGGCGGGAGTTGCTCTTATCGATGATAATGAGCAGCTCAATACTTATAAGACGGCCGGAAAGGTCTCCGACCTTGAAGAACACATCGGAGACCGCAACAAGAAAGGGAGCATCGGAATAGGCCATACCAGATGGGCCACTCACGGAACCCCGACGGATGAGAACGCTCATCCCCATGTATCCGGGTCCGGCGATCTGGCGATCATCCATAACGGCATCATCGAGAACTACAATTCCCTTCAGGAAGAGCTGATCAAACGGGGGCATGAATTCCAAAGCAAAACCGATACAGAGATCCTGGTCCATTTGATCGAGGAGATCCAAGAAAAGGAAAAGGTGAACCTCCAGGAGGCGGTCCGATTAGCTCTTAGTGAGGTAGTGGGAGCTTATGCCATTGTGGTGATCTCTCGAAAAGAACCCGATCATTTGATCGCTGCAAAGAAAAGCTCACCCTTGGTGGTCGGGATAAGTGAGCAAGATGGCGAGTATTTCCTGGCCTCGGACGCCACCCCCATCGTAGAGCACACGAAAAACGTGGTTTATCTTAAAGATGAAGAGATAGCCACCGTTAGCCGGGAAGAAGGGCTTCGGATCAAAAACATCCAAGACCAGGAAAAAACGCCCTACATCCAAGAGCTGGAGCTTCAACTCGAGGAATTGGAAAAAGGCGGGTACGAGCATTTCATGCTCAAGGAGATCAATGAGCAGCCTCGATCCATCCGCGATTGTATGCGGGGACGCATCGATCCTGAAGGACCCATGGTCGCTTTGGGCGGGATCAAAGACCACGAAGAAAAATTCGTCCAGGCCGAACGGATCATCATGGTGGCTTGCGGAACTTCTTGGCATGCAGGCCTCGTAGGAGAATACTTGTTCGAAGATCTGGCCCGGGTCCCGGTAGAAGTAGAATATGCTTCGGAATTCCGCTACCGAAATCCCATCATCACTGAGGATGATGTCGTTATAGCGATCTCCCAATCCGGTGAAACAGCCGACACGTTGGCTGCGGTCGAATTGGCCAAAAGCAAAGGGGCCACCATCATCGGGATCTGCAATGTGGTCGGGTCTTCCATATCCCGCGTAACTCATGCCGGTTCGTATACGCACGCTGGGCCGGAGATCGGAGTAGCCTCTACAAAAGCGTTCACGGCCCAAGTGACCATCCTAACCTTGATGGCGCTTTCGATCGGAGATCGTAAGGGAACCCTTTCCAAGTCCAAGTTCCATCGCCTCCTTCACGAGCTCAACGACATTCCGGATAAGATCGAAGAGGTGCTGAAAATGGAAGAGACCATCGAAAGCATCTCGACGACTTACAAGGATGCTCAGAACGCCTTGTATTTAGGCCGGGGATATAGCTTCCCCGTAGCTTTGGAAGGAGCCCTCAAGCTTAAAGAGATATCCTATATCCATGCGGAGGGTTATCCCGCTGCGGAGATGAAGCACGGTCCTTTAGCTCTCATCGATGAGAACATGCCGGTCTTCTTCATCGCGACACAAGATGCGTCCTATGAAAAGGTGGTGAGCAATATCCAGGAAGTAAAGGCCCGAAAAGGAAAAGTGATCGCTATCGTCACACAAGGGGATCGCACAGTGAAAGAACTGGCCGA
>CAZOSO010000003.1:21885-30643 GCA_964582635.1 uncultured Weeksellaceae bacterium
GAAAAGTGATCGCTATCGTCACACAAGGGGATCGCACAGTGAAAGAACTGGCCGATCATACGATCGAGATCCCTGAGGTGGACGATCATCTGATCCCGCTCCTCGCAGTGATCCCTTTCCAATTGCTCAGTTACCGTATAGCGGTCATGCGGGGTTGTAATGTGGATCAACCGAGGAATCTGGCAAAATCCGTAACGGTCGAATAGAAGGCAAAAGCCGTTTCAATCCCCTTCCTCCTCGCTTTCGCCGTCCTTTCTTTTCTTTTTCAACCACATGAAGACCTTCCGATTATCCAGGAAGGCCTCCATATCTTTCTTGATGATCAAGTGAACCAAGTCGATCAAGGGAAGGAGCCCAAGCCCTCCTCCCAGGGTCACGGTGTATAAAACCGGAACGTGAGGTTCAGTGCCGAGGTAAAGCCGATGGCCTCCTAGTGGCCCCAAGAGGATGGTTAATGCAATGGCTATTCCTTTCTTGGGTTCGCTGTGAGGGATCGTAATGGTATCGCTACTGTCCCTTCTTGCGGAATTATGAAGAAGCAATTCCACCTTCTCCTCCTTATCAAGGTCTCGGACCAAAGATGGGTCCAGAATGATCGTATCCCCTGATGCTCTAAGTTCTTTAAAAGCTCCGATCAGCGAAAACGTAAATAAGATGGCCAGAAAGGAACGCATAGGCTCAGCGATCGAAAGCTAAAAAAAGATCGCCGCCCCTCGTTGAGGAACGGCGATCTCATAAAAGGTTGGAAGGCTTTTATCAAGCCATCGAACCAGCTTTCTCTTTCGCCTGACTAAAAAGCCGGCCTACTTCATCCCAATTGACGACATTCCAGAAAGCATCGACGTATTCGGGCTTTCGGTTCTGATACTTGAGATAAAAAGCGTGCTCCCACATATCGAGCCCTAGGATCGGGGTCGCATCTGTATCCACCACATCCATGATCGGATTGTCCTGATTCAGGGTGGACATGGTGAAAAGCTTCCCGTCTTTTCCTACACAAAGCCATGCCCATCCGGAACCGAAGTGCCCGGTAGCGGTGGCTTTGAAATCTTCCTTGAACTGGTCGAAGGAACCGAAATCGGACTCGATCTGCTGAGCGAGATCGCCTTGCGGTTGTCCTCCTCCATCCGGGGACATCATTTTCCAAAAGAGGGAGTGATTGTAATGACCACCGCCATTGTTCCGAACGCCGGTCCCGTACTTACTAACGTTCCTCAGGATCTCTTCGATATCCTTGCTCTCAGCATCCGTACCCTCGATGGCCTTATTGAGCTTCGTGGTATAGGTGGCGTGGTGCTTATCGTGATGAAGGGTCATCGTTTCCTTGTCGATATGCGGCTCGAGAGCATCATAAGGATAAGGAAGATCGGGTGTTTCAAAAGCCATGGCTTTCTTTCTTTTTTTGATTCCTGTTCAACAATCCGAACTTGCTCTAAGGGATCGAGCTTTTCATCGATCGCTTAGAGGGATTAATATTAACAGCCGGATAAGGGATTTGGTTCGATCTTTCTTGGATGCTTTCTTCCCGTTTATATTTGAAGGCGTTAAAAGCAGAGATGCCATGAGCTCCCGTTACCGGTCCTTCCTATTTCTTTTATCTTTCCTTCTAGCTGCTTGCGGTGGGGGAAAAAGCGATGAGCAGATCGAAAAAGAGGCAAAAGAATCCGCTGAAAAAGCAGCTCAGGAGAGTTTGAACAAACTCAACCGAGACAGCGGTACCGATGATCCCAAAAAGGATACGTCGGAAGCTGATAGCACGATGAAAGAGTGAGTTCAAGCACCTTTCTTAAGCTCTTCCTCATCAAGGGCTTTTAAGGCCTCTTGGAAAACGGGGTCCTCTTTAAGGATCACGGGATAATAAGCCCTTTCGTTCCATATATTCCTTCCGACGAGCGCCTTGACCCGGTACCGGAGTTCCTTTTTGATCTTTTCGCGCTCTCCCTCCCTATAATCGATCCCTCGTTCGGATCCCCGATCGAGGATCTTTTCGAGCAGGGAAGGGGGAAGTTCATACCCTTTAACGAAAGCTTTAGCATTATTAAAGCGTTCTTTGAGCTTTTCCCTGTTCCGATCGGCATGATCGAAGGCCATATCGTTCACGATGCCCTTATAAAGAAGCTCCCTATAGTGGGTTGATACCGACTGGGTATCGATCGGAACGAAACGGTCCGGCATGATACCTCCTCCTCCATAAACAATATCCCCACCCGGTGTCTGGTATTTCAGGGAATCCGGGAGATCGATGCTATCGGGATTAAGGAGTTCCCCCTTATCGTAGCGTTTGAAGACCTCCTTTTCGTAAGCTTTATCTTTTCCATAAGGCTTTTGAATGCAGCGACCCGTCGGGGTATGATAGCGAGCTACGGTCAAGCGCATGGCTCCCATTTTGGGAAGCGATATCTGTTTTTGTACCAACCCTTTTCCAAAAGACCGACGACCTACAATGACCCCTCGATCCTGATCCTGGAGGGCACCTGCCACGATCTCGCTCGCAGAAGCAGAGCCTCCGTCGATCAATACAGCCACCTCCACCTCATGGAGCATTCCTTTACTGGTCGCTTCATGGGTTCGTTTGGGATGATTCTCTCCTTCCGTATAGACGATCATTTTCCCCTCTCTCAAGAACTCATCAGCGATCTTAATAGCAGCATGGAGGTATCCCCCTCCATTCCCCCTTAGATCCAGCACCAGACGCTCCATGCCCTTTTGGAGCAATCGCTCGTTCTTCTTTCTGAATTCATCGTGGGTGTTTTGAGAAAACCGGGTGATCTTGACGTACCCTGTTCGTTCGTCCACCATATACCCCACATCGACACTATGGATAGGTATTTTTCCTCGCGTTATTTCAAAGGGTATAAGAGTATCAGCGTTGGGGCGGTATACCGTGATCTGAACCTTGGTCCCTTTTTCCCCTCTTAGTTTGTCGATCACATCCTTGTTCTCGATCCCGACTCCTGCGATCGATTCCCCTTCCACTTTAACGATCCGGTCTCCTGGTTTGATGCCGAGGGATTCGGAGGGACCTCCTGATATCGGGGTCACGACCACCACCGTATCCTTCTGGATCATGAATTGGACCCCGATCCCCTCGAAATTTCCTTCGAGGGGCTCATTAACCTTTTTTTCTTTCTTTTCAGGGATGAAGAAAGAATGAGGGTCGAGCTCGTTAAGGACCTTTTTGACCGCCATTGTGGCCAATTTTTGCCGGTCCACCGTGTCCACATATTTCTTCCGGATAAGCCCCAGGATCCGGTCGAGGGTGGTGCTTCCCCCGGAAAGCTCGATGCTATCCCTCGCTCCTTGACCGATCCACTCCAATCGCCGTCCTCCTTTCTCCTGGCCGATCCAAACCCCCGTATAGATCCCGATACATAGGGCGATGGAGATGAGAACCGGAATAAGGACGGCTATCGAAGAACGGTCAAAGGACATATAAGGGGGAACGAGAATAAAAGAGGAAAGTGCCGGAGGTGGGATTCGAACCCACACTCCCGAAGGAACACGATTTTGAGTCGTGCGCGTCTACCAGTTCCGCCACTCCGGCTTTCTCCATCCAATAAAGAATGCGAATGCGAATTTAGTGATCTTCTAGAGAAGGCGAGGACCAAGGATTTGCCATTCAGCCGATCGATCACTACATTTGCACCCCCTTTTCCGGGATCTCATGCCGACGGCTATGAAAATATTTTCAGGGACGGGCTCCAAAGAGGTCGCAGAGCGGATCGCTGATCGGTTCGGGACCAGTTTGGGGAACGTGAAGATGCAGCGTTTCAGTGATGGAGAGTTCCAGCCTTCCTTTGAGGAAACGGTGCGTGGGGCCCATGTTTATTTGGTCCAATCGACTTTTCCTCCCAGCGATAATCTCTTTGAACTTTTGATGATGGTGGATGCTGCCAAGCGTGCTTCAGCTGGGCGCATCGTTGCCGTCCTACCTTATTTCGGTTTCGCTCGACAGGACCGAAAGGACAAGCCGCGTGTGGCGATCGGTTCTAAATTGGTCGCCAACCTTCTGAATGCCGCAGGGGTGAACCGGATCATTACGATGGACCTTCATGCGGATCAGATCCAAGGGTTCTTCGAGGTACCGGTCGATCATCTTTTCGCTTCCAGCATTTTCATCCCCTATATCCAAAATCTGGGGTTGGAGAGCGCTGTAATGGCAGCTCCTGACGTGGGAGGCACGAAGCGTGCGAACGCTTATGCCAAGCACCTGAATATGGAGCTCGCTATTTGCTACAAACAGCGGAAAAAAGCGAATGAGGTGGAAAGCATGACCGTTATAGGGGATATCCAAGGGAGGGATGTCCTGATCGTCGATGATATCATCGATACTGCGGGCACCCTCACACGAGCAGCGGATATGATGATGGAGCGCGGTGCTAACAGCGTTAGGGCATTTTGTTCCCATCCGGTGCTCTCCGGGAAAGCATTCGAAAAGATCGAAGATTCTTCCCTAAAAGAACTCATCGTAACGGATACGATCCCATTGGAAAAGGAAAGCGAGAAGATCAAGGTCCTTAGCGTGGCCGACCTTTTCGCAGATGTGATAACCCGCGTGGAAGAACAAAAATCCATTAGTTCCAATTTCGTGATCGCCTGAACTGCGATCAAAATCGCCTTGAACGGCTGAAAAAGACCGATGCAATGAAAAAGCTATCTCTTAGCGGCACCCAACGAAAGGAGATCGGAAAAAAGGATGCAAAGAAGCTTCGGAATGAAGGGCGAGTCCCCTGTGTTCTGTACGGAGACGAGGAGAACATCCATTTTTCGATCGAACGGAAGAACCTCAATAAAGCGGTCTTTACGCCGGATGTTTATCGGATCCAAATGGACATCGACGGCACCCAATACGATACGATCATTCAAAGCCTTCAGTTCGATCCTGTTTCGGACAACGTTGTCCATGCGGACTTACTCAAATTACATCCGGATAAGCCGGTCAAAGTAAAATTACCGGTCCGCACGCACGGTATCGCTGAGGGGGTGAGAACCGGTGGCCGTTTGAGGGTCGCTCTCAAAGACATTACGGTGATCGCTAAGCCTGACGAGATCCCCGAGTCCATCGATGTGAACATCGAAAAAATGCAGGTCGGGGAATACATCCGTATCAAGGACCTTCCTTATCCCGGCCTCGATTTCAAGCGGGACCCTGATACCATGGTCGTTGCTGTTCGGGCCCTCCGCTCCCTCGAAGAGGTCCTTCCTGCTGAAGAAGAAGAAGGTGAAGAGGGCGAAGAAGGTGAAGAAGGCGAAGAAGGTGAAGGCGAAGGAGCGGCTGAAGCCAGCGGAGAAGGAGGTGAAGAAAGCGGGAGCGAAGAGAACAGCTGATCCTGCGCCTTGAAACTTTTGGTCTTCGGCTTAGGAAACCCAGGGGTGGAATACGCCCGGACCCGTCATAATGTGGGATTCCAAGTGCTGGACCGAATGGCCGAGAAGGCTGGAGTAAGCTTTGAGCGGACCCGGCATGCCGATAAAGCGGAAATGCGGGTCAAAGGCCGGACCCTCCTCCTCTTCAAGCCCAACACGTTCATGAACCACAGCGGAAAGGCCGTCCATTACTGGAAAGAAGCGGAAAAAGTCTCTGAGGAAGCTGCCCTCATTGTAACGGATGACGTGGCCCTTCCCTTTGGGAAACTAAGGCTACGGGCTAAGGGAGGACCGGGAGGCCACAATGGGTTAACAGATATCATCGAAAAGATCGGAACATCGAACTTTCCGCGTCTTCGCTTTGGGATCGGGAACGAATACCCCAAAGGAAAACAGGTGGAATATGTGCTGGATGAATGGACCCCTGAGCAAGAAGAAGCGCTTCCGGAGCGACTGGACAGAGCCGCGGAGATCATCCGACAAGTCCCCTTTTTAGGGCTAAAAAAGACGATGTCGGAATATAATAATACCTGAAAAGCAACCATCCGATTCCCGGATCCCGTTCCCATAAACCAAGATCATTTTTCCAACGTACATTCTCAGCGGAGAAGGATCCTGTATTTTCGAATAAACAACATTGAAAGTCCATGAGAATCTTTACTCACATTTTTCACCTCTGCATGCTGCTCCTTTTCGGGCTTTTCACCTCCCAGGTCATTGCCCAAAAGAGCATAAGCAGCACTTCATCCCCAGCTACTATCGATTTTTCTGGTTTTACGGCCTCCGGTATCGAACCGAGCCCAGGGTCTGGAGGCCTTAACTCCTATACTTGGTCCGCCACCGGCTTCTCCGATGGCGATGTTCTTTTCGGAGGTAGCGGCACATCCGGAGATTTTGCTCGGGGAACTTCTACCGGCGGCGAGAGCACCGGCGGTATTTATTCCTTCGATAATGGCATTACCGGCGAGATGCTAGGGGTTCAACCGACCGCAGGGGACTTTACGAGCGGAGCTTTCCGCCTTAAGATCGAGAACAACACCGGAGACACTATTTTCGGGCTCGATCTCTCTTATTCCGTTTGGATCTACAACGATGCGGGCAGAGCCAATTCCATGGACTTGGCCTATTCGTTCGACAATTCTTCCTATACTTCCCTATCCTCCCTCACCGTCACCTCTCCTGAAGCTGCTGATGCTTCACCCTCCTGGAATGAAGCAGTACGCGATAGCATGCTGGCCAGTATCAAGCTGGATCCCAACGATTCCATGTACTTAAAATGGACCGGTAACGATGTGAGCGGTTCGGGAAGCCGCGATGAATTCGGGATCGATGACATCAGCATTCAGGCGATGGGCTCCGTGAACGCTGGTTTCTCCATCGCTCCCGACGATACCGTCTGTCAAGGAACATTGATGGACTTTCAGGACAGTTCGGATGTCAGCAATGACTCCATCGTCTCTTATGCCTGGGATTTCGGGAACGGAGATACTGCGATGGGCGACACGGTGACCTATTCGTACTCCGACAGCGGGGTCTTCAACGTGAAGCTCGTGGTCACCACTCAAAGCGGAGCCAAGGATTCGGTCACCAAAAGCATCCTGAGCGACACGGTCGGCGACCCCTCTTTTCACTACGATACCACCAGTTACTGCTCGATGGACAGCGATCCTACGCCGACCATCACAGGAGACGCTGGAGGGACCTTCTCCGAGGGAACAGGAGGCCTTTCGATCGATCCGAGCACCGGCACGATCGACCTTTCCGCATCTTCCCCGGGGGATTACACGGTCTTCTATGAAACGAGCGGAGATTGCCCTGATGCTGCAACTTTCGAGGTGGAGGTCGTGGATCAGTACGACGCGACCATCGATAGCGTGGGCACTCTGTGCAGCAGCAACGATACCGTTATCGACCTCGTCGCCCCTCATGAAGGAGGGACTTGGTCCGGAACCGGCGTGGTGAACGATTCCACAGGAGGTTTCAACCCCAACGTGGCCGGTGTGGATACCCATGAGGTCATTCATGAGATCGGAGGGTCCTGCGGTGATGCCGACACCATCGATATCGTGGTGGATTCTGTATCCGATGCAACGATCGATAGCGTAGGCAAATATTGCCTCCCCAGCGTTACCGATATCCTGACCGCCCAAGATGGCGGTGGCGTCTGGTCAGGGCCCGGCATTATCGACTCCGTTAACGGGGAATTCAGTCCCAACGATGCTGGGGTAGGGACCCACACCATCGTTTACGAGATCAAGGGAGGATGCGGGGATATCGACTCGATCGATATCCAAGTGGATTCCAGTAAAGACGCCACGATCGACCCCCTCGGCTCTTATTGTGAGAACAGCGACACGGTTAACTTGACCGCCGTGGATAGCGGAGGGATCTGGTACGGAGCTGGTGTGGTCGACTCGGTGGACGGGAAATTGCTCCCCGATTCCGCTGGACCCGGCTCCCACACCATCGTCTATGAGATCGAGGGAGACTGTGGAGATATCGATTCGGAAGGCATCACGATCATCGAGTCACCAGATGGTTCCATCGATAGCACAGGACCCTATTGCGTACTGGACAGTGCGGACACCCTGACGGCTGTGGACACTTCCAACGACGCTTGGTACGGCCCCGGTATCATAGACACTAGCGAAGGAGTCTTCCATCCGGACAGTGCAGGGAGTGGCCTTCATCAGATCGTGCACGAGTTCCCGAACGATAGCTGCGGGATCAAGGACACCATGATGATCCGCGTTTATGGGGTCCCCGATGCAACGATCGATAGCGCCGGACCCTTCTGCTTGAACGAGGATACCGCTATGCTCACGGCAGCCGATACAGGTGGCACCTGGAGCGGAAACGGTATCGTGAACGCTCAGGATGGGCTCTTCAACCCCTCCGACGCTGGTTTGGGAACCCATACGATCTATTACCAGATCGATCGAATAGGGGCCTGTGATGCCATGGACAGCATGGATGTGACCGTGCTCGAAGGGCCTACTGCAGATTTCGGATGGACCAACAGCGGCCTTACTGTTCAGTTCACGGATTCGAGCAGCACTGTTAGCGGATATGCCTGGGAATTTGGAGATGGTGGCACCTCGAGCGACCAAAACCCCACTCATACTTATCCGCAGGATTCCATCTATGAAGCTTGCCTAATGGTCTATGATAGCAATGGCTGCACGGATACGGCCTGTCAAATGATCGATCTGCAGGATGTATCCATACGGTCTTATGAAGACGGTCAAGGAAGCTTCACCGTTCAGCCGAACCCCGCCTCTCAAAAGGTCGAGCTGAACTTTTCCAAAAAGCTTCGTTCGGAAGGACTGCGCAGCATCGAGCTGCTCGATCTGCAAGGAAGGGTCCTTCGGGAGGCAAGCTTCCAGAACGG
>CAZOSO010000003.1:30743-35787 GCA_964582635.1 uncultured Weeksellaceae bacterium
TCAATCAGATGAAAGGGAAGGCTCCTCCAAGCGCTTGAGAAATTCAGGCATGGAGACCTTTTCCTGAAGGACTTTTTTGAGCTCGCTTATCGGGATCCTTTCCTGTTGCATACTGTCCCTATCCCGTAGGGTGACCGTATCATCGCTCAAGCTTTGATGATCCACCGTAATGCAGTAGGGGGTCCCCACTGCATCCTGGCGTCTATACCGCTTCCCGATCGAATCCTTCTCTTCGTAACTGCAATGGTATTCGAACTTCAACTCTTGCATAATGGCCCGCGCTTTTTCCGGAAGCCCGTCCTTTCGGGTGAGCGGGAGGATCGCAGCCTTGATGGGAGCGAGCACAGGGGGTATCCGCATGACTTCACGGACCGACCCGTCCTCAAGCTCCTCCTTTCGATAGCTATGGGCTAAAACGGCCAAGACCATGCGATCGAGACCGATAGAGGTTTCGATCACATAGGGAACATAACTTGTGTCCTCTTCCTCATCGTAATAGCGAAGGCGTTTTCCGGAATGTTCCTCATGGCGTTTCAGGTCGTAATCCGTCCTGGAGTGGATCCCTTCCAGTTCTTTATATCCCATGGGGAAGCCGAACTCGATATCCGTAGCCGCATTGGCATAATGGGGAAGGTTAAGATGATCCTGTAGGCGAAAATCATTGAGCCCCAAAGCCTCGTGCCATTTGCTGCGCTCCTGCTTCCAATATTCGAACCATTTCATTTCCTCCCCTGGCCTTACGAAGAACTGCATCTCCATCTGTTCGAATTCCCGCATGCGGAAAATGAACTGGCGCGCTACGATCTCGTTCCTGAACGCTTTTCCGATCTGAGCAATGCCGAAGGGGAGTTTTTGACGTTTGGTCTTCAGGACGTTCAGGAAGTTCACAAAGATCCCTTGGCAAGTCTCGGGTCTGAGATGGATCTTATCGGATGCGTCCCCCAAAGCTCCCAGCTCCGTTTCGAACATGAGGTTGAATTGCCGGACATCGGTCCATTCCTTGGATCCGGAGACAGGACATGCAATGCCGCTCTCCTCGATCATCGCCTTGAGGTCCTGGAGGTCGTTCTTTTCGAGGGCTTTCTTCAGCCTTTCTTCGAGAGCATCGACTTTTTCCTGATTGCGTAGGACATTTGGATTCGTCTCCCGGAACTTCTTTTCGTCGAAATCCGCTCCGAATTTTTTCCGGGCTTTTTGGACCTCCTTTTCGATCTTCTGTTTGAGCTTTTCGATCTCTTCCTCGATGAGCTGATCGGCCCGATAACGCTTTTTGGAATCCTTGTTATCGATCATCGGATCATTAAAAGCGTCCAAGTGGCCGGAGGCTTTCCAGGTGTTGGGATGCATGAAGATCGCCGCATCGATCCCCTCGATGTTCTCATGCATACGGACCATAGAGTGCCACCAGAGCTCCTTGATGTTCTGCTTTAGCTCCACGCCATTGGGCCCGTAATCATAGGTGGCGGCTAGCCCATCGTAGATCTCACTGGAGCGGAATACGAAAGCGTATTCCTTAGCATGGGCGATAAGGTCTTTAAGGGGGTCGTCCTTTCCTGAGCTCATGGTCCAAAAGTAAGGATGATCCTTGGATCTAGAATCGTTGAAAGGCGGGGAATGAAAGCTTATTTAGGAGCTCCGGGCGGGCGATCTCCTCGAAGTTCCCTGTATCGCTTGCGAGCTTGCACCACATAAAGGCTTGCGGAATATTCATTGATAAGCTTCCGATAGAGCTCCTTGGCCCGGTCCTCGTTGCCAAAGCGTTCCTGCTGCAACTCAGCAAGGCGGAATATCGCATTATCAGCGAGAATACCTTCGGCATGCTCTTCGATAATGCTCTTCAAATATTCCGAGGCCTCTTTATAGGCTCCCCGCTCTTTAGCGATCCTATAACGTTGGAATATGATCTCATCCACGAGCGAGTGGTCCGGATAAGCCTTTTCAAGGGAATCGAGGGTAGCCAGTGCCCGATCGTGGTCCTTTTGGAAAATATAAAGATGGGCCCTGGAGAACATCTTCATCGGTTCCGTCACCGTATCCAGATTGAAATTATCGGAGATCAGGAGTGAAAGGTCCATAGCATCATTGGCGATGAGCTTGGACGTAGAGGCTTTAAGCACATCGAGTTGAGCTTGAGCCCATTCGAATTCCCCCGTATAAAAAGAGACTTTGGCATCCTTGAATTTGGCTTTATGCCCCAATGGTGAATGCTTAAAAGCTTTCTCCACTTGGGAATAATAAAGCGAGGCTTCCCAAACATTTCCTTTAAGGAGCAACTGATCCCCGAGTTCAAGTTTGCATTTGGCGACGGTCCGTTCACTAACACCACCTAGTTCGACCGTAGAGCGAAGCATAGCAATAGCAGAGTCAGGGCGGTCCAAGTAGAAGCCTTTGATATGAGCCCAATCCTTTATGATCATAGCGGTCCGCGAAGACCGTCCCAATTCCATAATGGCTTTTCGATAATGATCCTCGAGCTTCAAGAGCTCCTCTTTGCTCGGATCCCCTTCAGTGACCATCCGATTCATGACATCGAGGAGCTCCATCCGGGCTCTCATGTAATGAGGGGAATCAGGGCCGTTCCCGATCACGTACTGGTAACACTTCTTAGCGGTCCGCCAATCCTTTTTCGAACGCGCCATTCGGGCCAATTGCATGAGCCGTTTCCCGTTCTCTCCCCTTCGTTGGTCCAAGGCTTTGGCTTGACGATAAGCTGCATCAAGATCCCCGGCCTGGACATACTGCCAAATGAGCATCTCGGCATAAACGGGTATATCAGGGTTGTCCTGGACCCTCTCCAAGAGTCTTTTTCTTAGGATCTTCACATCCCCTTCACTTGAGCTCATATCCAAAGCTCTGTCCAAGCCATTCTGAACGCTTTGGAGGTAAGCCCGGTTCTTTTTAAGGAGGTCCAAAAAGCTATCGATCATTTTCTCTTTCTCCCCCATCATGCCATAGGCCCTGGCTCTTTCGAAATTGAAATCATAGCCACCCCGAACGAGCTCCTTTCCTTTCTCATAAGTCTTAAGGGCATATTCGGCCTCATCGTTTTCAATGAAGACCTGAGCGACCTTCTTCACCCCTTTCCGGGAACCCGGCAGGTTATCGATGGCTTTCTCGTAAGCCTTTTTCATCTTCCGCTTCTTTCCGGCCACCTTATATACCCGACCTAGTTCGATCATAAGGGACGGAGGCTTCCCTTTTTTCCGATCGATCCGCTTCTCGATCCGCTCTTCTGCTTTATCGTATTTTTCCAGCTCGAGCAGCGTACGGACATACTGTTTGAAGTAGGTCTTGTTCCCGGGATTTTGATCCAGGAGTTTTTTGTAGTAGAGCTCAGCTTTTTCGTATTCCCCCTTTTGAAAGTAATGGGCGGCTAATTGCTCATCACTTTCAGGCTTTTGAGCTCCGAGAAAGAGGGGGAATAGGAACCCAAAGAGCAATAGAAGGATACGGGGATCTATGATCATCGAACGATCGGTCATAAGGGGCAGGGAAGAGAACGCCCGAGTTCGCTCATTGTTTTTCTTCTCCTGGCCACTCAACACTATCCGGCAGGGTTGATCTTTTCCGGAGGGAGCCGGAATAGGACCTATAATTCTTAATGGCCGCTTCAGTTCTTTCTTCGAGCTTCTGAACCGATCCTTCGATCTGTTCGAGGACCTTTTTCTCATCCTCGATGTAGCCTTCTGCCTTTTCAGCGGTATAATGACCTTTCCTGAGGTCCTTTTTTAGCGCCTCCAATTGCTCGCGGCTCTTTTTGGACCTTTTTTTTATTTCGAAAAGAAGCGACTTATATCCTTCCAGAGCCTTTTGGGTATTCTTATGCTCGTCCAGGGTTTGGTAAAGTTTCTCTCCCATGCTATCCCTTTCATAATGTTGCTTGAAGATCCTTAACTCTTCCTCCAGGCGTCCTTTTATCTCCAAAGCCCGAGCGGTATCAACCTCTTCGATCCGTTTCCATAGCTCCTTCGAGACTTGTTGAAGGGAATCGACCTTTTCCACCCTCTTGGAATGATCGGGTCCCATACAACCCTCGAAAAGAAGGACGAAAAGAAAACTCAGAGGGAAGAACAGCAGTGAAAAAAGCCGGTAAGAATGCAGCATCATTCTTTTGTTTCGATTCTATCAAATCTGGTATAAGGCACCAAGACCTCTGGGATCTTAATGCCATCAGCGTCCTGGAAATCTTCAAGGATAGCAGCTAATAAACGCGCCAAAGCCAAAGCGCTCCCATTCAATGTATGGGCATGCTCCTTTTGCTTTCCTTGTTTGAAGCGAAGTTTCATACGGTTGGCCTGATAGGCTTCGAAATTGGAGACCGAACTCACCTCGAGCCATTTTTGCTGGGCTCTGGAATAGACCTCCAGGTCATAGGTCATAGCCGCAGCATGCCCCAAGTCACCCCCGCAAAGCCTCATCACTCTGTAAGGCAATCCCAAACGCTGGAGCAGGGCCTTAACATGTTCTACCATATCCCAAAGCGCATCGTAGGAATGATCCGGATGCTCGATGCGAACGATCTCGACTTTGTCGAATTGATGGATCCGATTCAATCCCCTCACATCCTTTCCATAGGAACCAGCTTCACGCCTGAAACAGGGTGTATAGCCAGCTAGCTTGATGGGTAATGCTTCTTCTCCGAGGATCTCTTCTCTATAGAGGTTGGTCAAGGGAACTTCAGCGGTGGGGATCAAATAAAGGTCATGGTCCTCCACTTTGTACATCTGCCCCTCTTTGTCGGGAAGTTGACCAGTACCCACACCGGAAGCTTCATTGACCAGAAGCGGGGGCATTATTTCCTCATAACCCCGATCCATAGCTTCGTCCAAGAACCATTGGACAAGAGCCCTCTGGAGTTTTGCTCCTTTGCCTTTATAGACCGGAAATCCGGATCCCGTGACCTTCACACCGGCTTCCATATCGAGGATCCCATATGTTTCTCCCAATTCCCAATGGGGTTTTTCTCCTTTCGCCGGGCTTTGGGCCTCCCCTTCCTGTTCGATCAGCTCATTTTCCTCATCGCTCGCCCCTTTAGGGACTTTGG
>CAZOSO010000003.1:35887-40074 GCA_964582635.1 uncultured Weeksellaceae bacterium
AGGCTTTCGGATAAAATTAGAAGATCCGGGGATGCAAAAAAAACCCCTGCACGATGAAAGCTCGAGCAGGGGCCATTTACGTTCAATTGGAAAGGGTCACTCGCTCACAACAGAGACGACGGAACGTTTTCCACCCTCTTTTTTGTCGAATTTGACGACACCATCGCTAAGGGCGAAAAGCGTATGATCTTTTCCGATCCCTACATTCTCTCCGGGATGGTGCTTCGTACCTCTTTGCCGGACGATGATGTTCCCGGCTTTTGCGCTCTGACCCCCGTACAATTTAACACCGAGGCGTTTGCTAACGGAATCCCTTCCGTTATTGGTACTTCCTTGTCCTTTCTTGTGTGCCATGATCGAAAGTTTTAGCGCTTCTTACTCAACTTTTACTGCCTTGTCCCCCGCTGCTCTTGCTTCCGCCTGAGGAGCTCTTCCCGGAGGAAGAAGAACCTTTCTTTGAGGAAGATCCCTTGGAAGAAGTCCCCTTGCTGCTGGAAGAGGAACTGCTCTTTTTTGAAGAACTGCTCTTTTGGGAAGAAGAGGAAGAGCTCTTTTTCGAGGATCCGCTTGTCTTGGAAGAGCTACTGCTTTTGGAAGCGCTCCCTTTGCTAGCGCTCTTACTGGAAGAAGCCGAACTCTTGCTCGAAGAGCTGCTCTTTTTTGAAGAACCGCTCTTTGCAGAGGAAGAAGTTTCACTCTTGCTCTTGCTCGAAGAACCCGAAGAGCTGCTCTTTTGGGTGGATCCAGCTTGAGCGCTTCCCTTGCTTCCTCCTTTTCCTACTTCATCGATACGGACCTCACTCAATTGCTGGCGATGGCCGTTTTTGACCTTGTAGCCTTTACGGCGCTTCTTCTTGAACACCGTTACTTTATCGCCTTTCGGCTCGCCAAGGACCTCTCCCTTGACCGTCACCCCTTCGAGGGTCGGCGTTCCTACCTGTACTTTTCCGTTATCATCGGTAAGGAGCACCTTATCGAAAGTGACCTTATCACCTTCTTTAGCATCGAGCCGATCGACGATGATCCGCTGGTCCTTGCTGACCTTGTATTGATGCCCGGCTATCTCTACAATGGCGTACATGAGCACTGATTCTCTTATAATTGATCCTATTCCGGCTGGAAAGGGCTGCAAATATATGGATCGATCCTGAAACGGCCAAGATCCCCTCAGGATCCGATCCTTATGCTTACCTTCGTTTTAGTTGCTACTCGAGCCAAAAGTTCGTTTTTATATGCGAACCCTTGTGAGTAAGGTCATCAGGCCTTTCATCTCCTTTTCTTTTCAGACTCCCTTGAGTTTATTGCTCATTTTCATTCTGGGCTGTTCCATCGAGCCGGAACGCCAAAATGAAGGTTATGATCCGGAAGAGGGGACCCTTTTTCGGGTGGAAGCATCCTGCGAACTGAAGTCGCTTCGTCAAGATCCACGGGTTGTTCAGGTGATCGAAGCTCAAGGAGGAAAAGCTCACTTGGTGCTCTTAAAAGATGGAGACGCTCCCATTCCTCACTCTTTGAAAAAACTTGAAAAGAAGGGCATCGAGCAGATCGAAGCTTTTCAAGGAAAAGGAGGCAGAAAAGAAGGTATACCCGATATTCCTCAACCGGAGGCTAGTTCGGGTATCGATCTCCCGGATATCTTCGATATCTTCACTCGCGTTTATTGATCCTAAGGCGCTCCTCGCCGCCTCAAGCTTTTAGGTATGGAGACTAGACAGATCCTTGTCGGTGGGCATTTTACGGATTCCAACGATGACCTCGAGATCTTCGATCCCTGGACCGGAGAAGCTTTTGCAAAGACCTTTTCCGCTACCAAAAGCCAAGTCGAAGAGGCCATCCAAAAGGCTAATGAGGCGGAAAAAGCGATGGCCGCACTCAGTTCTTACGAAAAAGAAAGGATCCTTCGGACGGTATCGAAGACCCTTTTGGATCGAGAAGATGAACTCATCAGGGTCATCTGTCGAGAGGCCGGCAAACCTTATAAGTATGCCAAAGTAGAAGCGGCAAGAGCTGTACAGACCTTTCACATAGCCGCTGAGGAATGCAAGCGGAAGCCCAAGGAATACCTCGACCTGGATTGGACTCCCTCTGGAGCTCACAAAGAGGCCTTAGTGGATAGCTTTCCTGTCGGGACCATCGCTGGCATCACGCCCTTCAATTTTCCTTTGAACCTGGTGGCCCATAAAATAGCCCCTGCCATCGCGGCCGGGTGCCCGATCGTCCTTAAACCCGATGAGCGGACCCCTCTTAGTGCGCTTCTCCTGGGAAAGATCCTGATGGAGACCGATCTACCGAGAGGAGGGATCTCTGTTATTCCCACAGACCGAGATACCGGCAACCTCCTCGTTACGGACGATGATATAGCGATGCTCTCTTTCACCGGTTCCCCTCGCGCCGGTTGGGAGATGAAAAAGAACGCCGGTAAGAAGAAAGTGATACTGGAATTGGGAGGGAACGCTGGAACCGTTGTATGCGACGATAGCGACCCGGAACACGCGATCGATCGTTCGGTGTTCGGAGGGTTCGTTTACGCGGGCCAAGTATGCATCCATGCCCAGCGGATCTTGATCGAGGACAATATCTTCGAGGAATTCGAGCGCCGCTTTGTTCAGGGGGTGGAAAACCTTAAGGCCGGAGAGCCCATGGACCCCAAAACGGATATCTCGGCCATGATCGATGAGGCGAGCGCGGAACGTGTGGGATCCTGGATCCAGGAGGCTAGCTCGAACGGAGCAAAGATCTTGACAGGTGGAAAGCGGGAAGGACGTTTCGTCCATCCGACCGTGCTCACCAACACCGACCCTTCCATGAAAGTGAACTGTGAGGAAGTGTTCGGCCCCGTGGTAACCCTGGAGCGTTTCAGCACTTTCGAAGAGGCCCTCGATATCGTCAATGATTCCCGTTACGGCCTTCAGGCCGGGGTCTTCACGAAAAGCCAACCCAAGATCGACCATGCCTTCAAAACGTTGGAGGTCGGAGGTGTAGTGGTGAACGATGTTCCGGCTTTCCGCGTGGATCACATGCCTTACGGAGGGGTCAAAGATTCCGGCTTCGGCCGGGAAGGTTTGAAATATGCGATCCAGGAAATGACCGAGCCCAGGGTCCTGATCAAACCGACCGACCAAGGATGGGTTTAGAAGCTCAGGATCCCGCCCTCTCTTTCCCGATCGATAAAAGACCGCTCATTTAAGCGTACTACTCCTTCCAGAAAGGATCCAGCACGTTCAGATTCAATCCCAGCCCAAAAACGAAACGGAATTCGTTAAGGGAAACCCGGCTGTACTCTGAGTGATGAAAGCCATGAACGTAGCGGCATTCTAAAAGCAGATGAAATACGGCAGGTCCGAAATACTGAACCCCTAAGACCCCGCTCATTAAAGGCTCAACGGATTCATCCCGTGCATCGGGATGGGATAAGGGACTTCCCTTTTCATCCTCCAATGATCCCGCATAATGAGAATAACCCAAACCAGGCTGAAGCCCTACATAGGGATCGAAATTCACATCTTTTCTGAAATGGTAGGCAAACCCGCTGAAAAAGGAGTAGTAATGATCAAAAGCCGTCTCTGAAGCTTCTGGAAGAAGGAAAAAAAGGTCACCCCGGTAGGAAAAACGGTCTTCAAAGTAATAAGCGAGGGTTCCATCAAGATGCACGTTGCTGCCTTTTCCCGGCATCGAACCCAGTGAAAAGCCTCCCTGTGCACGTAAAAGCCCTTTTCGGACCATTCCATCGTCCTGACCCATAGAAAGGAGCGGAAGGAAAAGGAATATAAGGAGTGAAAAGCGGCCGTTCCTGCTCATCGCTTCACGAGCTTAAGGTTCAAACTGAGAGTGACCAATAAATGCCCCTCGACGGAGAGGTCTTTCTTTTTGTGGACCGGCTCGATGTAAGCAGTCCCGTTCTGCTCTTTCTTTTCAACCTCAAGCTCATTCCCCAAATGGGACATGTACTGGGCCGAAAGGGAAAGATCCGTCCGTTCGCTCATCCGAAAATGAGTTCCCAACCCCAATTGAAGAGCCGAACTCCAGCGTTCTTGAGGGGATGTATCGATCTCGCTCGGCCCTTTCATCGGTTGAACCTTGGCATGATCGAAGCAATGTCCCGCGAGAAGGTAAGGTTCCAAGCGTGCTTCTTCCTTCATTTCGATCGGGTAGAACATAACAGACCAGCCGATATGAACCGTTTGACG
>CAZOSO010000003.1:40174-43752 GCA_964582635.1 uncultured Weeksellaceae bacterium
TTCATTATCTACAAGGTAAAACCTTTTATAGGACGGATCTATTGCTTCATCATGTTGCCCGATCGCTACTTAGTTAAAAGGAGTCGGTCATCGTGCGCATTTTGGCATCATCGACCCTATTGGACCCGCATGCTTCGTAGTTTCGAAGTGAAGATCCCCCTATCATGACCAATGGCCATCACAAACGCCCCCTCCACGTTTTCAAATTCGGAGGGAATTCAGTTCGCGACCCCGATTCCGTGAGGAACATGGCTAAGGTCCTGGAACTGTATATGGATCAGGACCTCCTCATCGTGGTCTCCGCCATGGGGAAGACCACCAACGAGTTAGAACGCCTTGTTCAAGCATGGAAGGAAGCAAAAGAGGACTCCCGTGCGATCCTCGAAGAGATCGAGGGTTACCATCAAGAACTCATGAAGGGGCTCTTTCATGAAGAAGAAGCTCCGGTCCACGATCATGTCAGAACCCTTTTTGGAGAATTGAAAGAGCTTCTTCAAGAGGATCCCGAAGGCCTTCCTTACGATGAAGCTTACGACCGGATCGTTCCTTATGGAGAACTGCTTTCCACGAGGATCCTTTCCGAGTTCTTAGCGTTGGTCGGTCACCCCAATCGATGGTTCGATGCTCGAGAACTTATCGCTACGGACAGCAGTTTTCGCCGGGCCCATCCGGATCATGAGCGAACAGAGAGGCAAGTCACCGAAACCCTCCTTCCTTTTTTCCATAAAGAGAGCAAGGGTAAAAGGGCCCTAACACAAGGCTTTATCGGTCATTCCGGGCGTGCTCCGACCACTCTTGGCCGGGAAGGTTCGGATCACACCGCGGCGATACTGGCCTACCACACCGATGCCCAAGACGTTACGATATGGAAAGATGTGCCGGGGATCCTGAACGCGGACCCTCGCTATTTCGAGGATACGCGTAAACTGGAGCGGATATCTTACCGGGAAGCGATCGAACTGAGCTATTATGGGGCAAAGGTACTTCATCCCCGTACTGTCCAGCCTTTGCAACGAAAAGGAACGCCCCTTTATGTAAAAAGCTTTCTGGAGCCGAAAGCTCCAGGGACTTGTATCGGGCAAGGCTATGAAGAGGCACCCCCGATTCCCTGTTACATTCTTAAAAAGGATCAAGTCCTCATCTCCGTCACCCCTCCCGACCTTTCTTTTGTCCTTGAAACGGACCTTAGTCACATCTTCGACCTTTTTGCCCGCCAAGGGATCTCCGTTAACATGATGGAGAATTCCGCCATCCACTTCTCAGTGAGCATCGATCACAATGAAAAGCTGAGCGGGCTTCTACAGGAATTGGAAAAAGATTACGAGCTGCGTTACAATACAGGGTTGGAGTTATTGACCGTACGGCACTATGAAGAGAAGGAACTCGGACCGTATATAGAGGACCGCCATATATTCCTTGAACAAAGGACCCGCCATATGGCACGTTTCCTTATGGGAACGGCCTAATTATGAGGGGAATCCGATAAAGCTTATCTTACCGTTCTTTATGAAAAAGTTCCGATCCTTCTTCACCGTCTTCTTTTTATTCTTACCCTTATTATCCAACACGCAGGATGGCGGAGATCCTCCTTTCGGAAAAGCTCCGGTCGAAGGCATCGAAGGAAAAGGCTTTTACCGCCTTTCTGTACCTCCGAGACTCCAAAAATACTGCAAGCTCAAGCTTCAGGACCTCCGGATCATGGAAGGGTCCGGGCCGGAGGCCGAAGAATTACCCTATCTCCTCGATGAACAAGCTTCTTTCCAAAAGTTCGTGGAACGTCGGGAACTCCGGATCCTTAAAAGAGAATCCCTGAAAGAAGGCGGCGGACTGGTCACGCTGGAGGATACGGCTACAAAAGGGGTTACGAGCTTGGCCCTCGAGGTGGACCAAGGAACGGTAAGCCGTTCCATAAGGATCACCGGAAGCGATGACAAAAAGAACTGGAAAGAACTTCATCCTTTTCAACGAGTGCATGACGAACGTTTTCCGGATGGCAACAGGGGTTTTATCCTTCGAGACCTGAACCTATCCCCCCATCGGTATTACCGGATCCAAGTGAGTGCGGAAGGACGAGGCTTGGACCCGAGTATCATGGATGCAACGGTCATGAAGGTCAAAAAAGGATGGAAGAGTTATGATCGTGTCCCGGTCAAGGACTTTCAAGTGATCCAAAAAGAGAAGCGGACCTACATCCGCCCGGAATTCGAAGCACCAAGCTATCGCATCGATGGGATCGATCTGGATTTCGGAGAAAAGGATTATTTCTATCGGAAAGGCTTTTTGGCAAGGGGAGATCCTGATAAACCCGATTCTCTCCAAAAGCTGGCATCCTTCGATCTGGTCTCTCACGGGGAGGCCCAGCTCCGTTTCAAAGGTTTTCGAAGCAACGATCTGTTGATCGTGCTCCAGGATGGGGACCTTTCCCCTCTTCAGATCCAAAACCTTAAAGCCTATCAACGAGATCGGCCTCTCTTTTTTCGTTGGTCGAAAAGTACGGAGCCTCAACTCCTTTTCGGGGATCGCAAGGCTGAAGACCCCGATTATCAGCTTCCTCATTTCCGCGAACAGATGCCGGATCATCCCCAAAAGGTGAGTGTTGGCAAGATCGAGTGGGAAGGCCCTCCTCTGGAGGAATGGGTCCGTACTGAAGAAAAGGCCAAAAAAGATAGCTCCTATCGGATCCTGACCACGATCGGGATCATTTTGATATGGATCTTCGGGGTGGTGGTCTTGGTATCTATTGGGCTCCTCCTCTATAAAAGGATCCTATAAGATACCTCGGACCAAGCTTTTAGAGTTAGAGGGTTCCGGTCTTTTAAGGCGGAACTTTTACCTTTCGAGGCGATCATGAAGGAACGCACCCGCATACTCCTTCGGAACCTAGGGCCGGGTTTGCTTTATGCAGCAGCGGCCATCGGGGTATCGCATTTGGTACAATCCACCCGGGCCGGAGCGGAGTATGGGTTTATCATGATCCTGGTGATCCTCCTGGCGAACCTTCTCAAATTCCCCTTCTTCGAGTACGGTCCCCGTTATGCAGCGGCCACCGGGGAAGATCTCATTTCCGGATATCAACGCTTGGGGAATTGGGCCATCGCGGTCTTTTTGATCATGACCTTCGGGACGATCTTTGTGATCCAAGCGGCCGTGACCGTTGTGACAGCCGGTTTGGCCGGGCAACTAACGGGAGTCGAGCTCCCACCATGGGGATGGAGTGCGATCCTACTGGCCATCTGTTCCGCCATCCTTCTTATCGGCCATTATTCAGCGCTGGACCGTGCGATCAAAGGGATCATGGCCGTCCTTGCTTTGACCACCCTTATAGCGGTCATCGCCTCTTTCTATGCGGATGTACCCAAGGACCCGGAAAAGATGAAAAGCCTTCAGCTCGGTAAAAAAGAAGGGCTTTTCTTCTTGGTAGCCTTGATCGGATGGATGCCTGCTCCCTTCGACATTTCCGTATGGCATTCCGTCTGGTCCGTGGCCAAACAGAAGGAATACCATGAAAGCGGTTTGCGGGAAGCTTTGATGGATTTCCGGATCGGCTATTGGGGAACCGCTCTTCTAGCGGTCTGCTT
>CAZOSO010000003.1:43852-48537 GCA_964582635.1 uncultured Weeksellaceae bacterium
AAAGTTACCTGTTCTGGTTGCTATTCACGATAGCCGGGACTATGGTCATTCTCCTCTTTTTCCTCAAGTCTATGACCGCCCTGGTGGACCTTGTGACGACTATTTCCTTCGTGCTTGCACCGCTATTCGCGATCATGAACTACATGGTGATCATGGGTCATAACGTACCCAAGGAGGCCCGGCCTGGTATGATCACGCATTTCGTTTCCTGGCTCGGCATTCTATTCTCCCTCCTTTTAACGGCTTATTATCTCTACGCGAGCTATTTCGCTTAAAAGAGGTCTTCCTGGCCGCCCCCCTGAAAGGGACGCCCAAGATGTTCATAAGCGAATCGGGTGGCTTGCCGTCCGCGAGGGGTTCGCATCAGAAAACCTTCCTGGATGAGGTAGGGCTCATAGACCTCCTCCAGCGTACCGGACTGCTCTCCCACAGCTGTAGCGATGGTATTCAACCCCACAGGTCCTCCGTGGAATTTGTCGATCAGGGTCGAAAGGATGCGATTGTCCATCTCATCCAATCCACAGCTGTCCACATTAAGGGCTTCAAGGGCTTTACGGGTGATGTCCAGTTCTACCGTCCCGTTCCCCTTGATCTGCGCAAAATCCCGTACTCTTCGGAGCAAAGCATTGGCAACCCTGGGCGTTCCCCGGCTCCGGGACGCGATCTCACGGGCCGCATCTTCATCGATCGGCACTTCAAGGATCCCTGCGGAACGCAGCACGATCGAGGCCAAAGTGTCCGCATCATAGTACGCCAAGCGTGTGTTGATACCAAAACGAGCGCGCAAAGGAGCTGTGAGCAACCCCGAGCGGGTTGTGGCCCCTATCAAGGTAAAAGGTTCGAGCGCGATCTGAACGCTACGCGCGTTCGGACCGCTATCGATCATGATATCGATCTTGTAATCCTCCATGGCGGAATAGAGAAATTCTTCCACCATGGAGCTAAGGCGATGGATCTCATCGATGAAAAGGACATCGTTCCGCTCCAGATCCGTGAGCAATCCCGCAAGGTCTCCCGGCTTATCCAAAACGGGACCTGAGGTGAGCTTCAGGTTCACCCCCATCTCATTAGCGATGATATGGGCGAGGGTGGTCTTTCCCAAACCCGGGGGACCATGAAGCAATGTGTGATCGAGGGATTCTTCCCGTTCCCGCGTTGCCTCGACAAAGACCTTCAGGTTCTCGAGAGCATCCGTTTGACCCGTAAAATCCTCAAAACCGGAAGGACGCAACATCCGCTCGAACTCCCGGTCGGAAGGGTCCTCCTGTTCTTTCCTCAGATCCAGGTCTTCGTCATCCATCGGTCAAGGGCTTTCTCAAAGATACAAGATCGGGGAAGGGGGAGGAGTTTTGGCTAAAAATCCGGAACTTCCCATAATGAAGGAAAAATCCAACATCTTGGGTCAATACGGACCCATTTTGTTTAATTTTACACACTGTTTTTTAAACAAAAAGAATGGGTCCAAACCTATACGCTTCCGTCTCCAACACCTGTAGCAAGCTGGTGACCAGGAGCTACAGCACCTCTTTCAGCTTAGGGATCCGCTGTTTGGCCAAGCGTTTCCACAACCCCATCTACGCGATCTACGGGTTCGTTCGGATCGCCGATGAGATCGTCGATTCATTCACGGATAATGATCAGAAAAAGCTTCTCGAACGTTTCGAGGAAGATACATACCGTGCGATCGAGGATGGAGTGAGCAGCAACCCGATTCTGGATGCTTTTCAACGCACAGTCCATGAGTACCACATCGAAATGTGGACGATCGAGCGTTTCCTGGAAAGCATGCGAATGGACCTTTATCAAAAAGAGCACGATCGGGCCTCCTTTTCGGAATACGTACTCGGTTCTGCCGAAGTGGTCGGCCTGATGTGCCTTCGGGTCTTCACGGATAAGGATGAAGAGCGATACCGTGAATTGGAACCCTATGCACGAGCTTTAGGGGCGGCCTTTCAAAAGGTGAATTTTCTGCGCGATCTCAAGGAAGACCGGGACGAACTTGGACGGCATTATTTCCCTCATGGAAGCTCCATGACCCTGACCCCTGAACAAAAACGGAAGATCGAGCAAGAGATCGAAGAGGACCTTTCACAAGCTTATCTGGGGATCGTTCGTTTGCCCAAGGGGGCCTCTTTCGGGGTATACGTTGCCTATGTTTATTATCGAGAACTTTTCCGGAAGATCAAAAGGAGTTCGCCGGAAAGGATCGAAAAAGAACGCGTACGAATTCCGAACTTGCAGAAAGGAATGCTCTTTCTATCGAGCTACTTCCGTTACCGAATGAGTTCCCTATGAACAGCATGGAGCAGGAAAAAGGAACCCAAGTCCTTCTCGTGGATGAGCATGACCGACCTCAGGGTGAAATGAATAAGTGGGATGCACATCGAGCGGGAGCGCTCCATCGCGCTTTCTCGGTTTTCCTTTTCGATCCGGAAGGGAAACTCCTCCTTCAAAAGCGCGCTACTGGAAAATACCATTCGGGAGGGCTCTGGACGAACACCTGTTGCAGTCATCCGAAACCGGAGGAGGACATTGAAGAAGCGGCTTCGCGTCGCCTTCAGGAAGAGATGGGGATCGAAACTTCTTTGCGGAAACTCTTCACCACACGTTATTATCTGGAGTTAGGGGATGGAATGGTGGAGCACGAATTGGACCACGTATTCTTCGGCATTTCAAGCCAAGAACCAGTAATGGACGATGCGGAGGTTATGGATCGCCATTTCGCCCCGCGGGAAGAGATCGAAGAAGGCCTTCGGACGAAGCCAGAAGTCTACACCGAATGGTTCAAAGTGATCTGGCAGGATCTGATCGAGCACGAACGGACCATCGGGGAAGCCGTATGACCGGAAATGGGCCCTTCACCCTCTTCTGGTTCCGAAGGGATCTTCGCTTGGAGGATAACAAGGGATTGGCAGCGGCTTTAGAAGAAAAAGCCCCTGTTCTGCCCCTTTTCATCTTCGACCCTTCTATTTTAGAACGCCTTGAAGAAAAAGCCGATCCGAGGGTCCAGTTCATCCACGAGCAGATCCATGCCTTGGATGGAGCGTTCAGAGAGAAAGGCAGTGGCCTGCTTGTCCTCCATAAAACGCCCGATGGGGCATTTGAAAAGCTCCTTCAGGAACTGACCATCACAAGTGTTCACTGCAACAGAGACCATGAACCCTATGCAATAAAGCGGGATGAGAGGGTCAAGGAGCGTTTAAAGGAGAAAGGGGTCCGTTTTCACATGCACGATGATCAAAACCTCTTTCCTCCAGAAAGGGTCCGTAAAGAGGACGGGTCCGTCTACAAGGTCTTTACTCCTTATCGGAAAAAAGCGGAAACCCTGTTCGATCCTGAACAGGACCTGGGACCTGCTCCATCAGAACCTTCCCCGGCTCGATTGGCCCCATCTCCGACCCGGAATATCCCAAGCCTGGAAACCCTCGGTTTCGTCCCTTCTTCCATTCCCGTCCCTCCCCTTGATCCCGAACCCGCGGTCCTGGAGCATTATGAGCTAAAACGGGACTATCCCTCCGAAAAAGGAACGAGCCAACAAGGCATCCATCTTCGCTTTGGGACCATGAGCATTCGAAGTCTGGCAAGGAAAGCAAAAGAAAAGAGCCAGACCTTCCTGGGCGAATTGATGTGGCGGGATTTTTTTCAAACGATACTTCGAGAATTCCCACATGTGGTCGACCATGCGTTCAAACCTGAATTCGACCGGATCGAGTGGCGAAGGGATCCCGAAAGCTTCGAAGCATGGTGCCAAGGGCGGACAGGTTATCCCTTAGTGGATGCAGGAATGCGCGAACTTAAAGCCACCGGCTATATGCACAACAGGTGTCGAATGGTCACCGGAAGTTTCCTCACAAAGCATTTGCTCCTCGATTGGCGCTTGGGGGAAGCTTGGTTCGCCCGAAAATTATTGGATTATGAATTGGCCTCGAACAATGGTAATTGGCAATGGGTGGCCGGGTGTGGATGTGATGCAGCCCCCTACTTTAGGATCTTCAATCCTGACCGCCAATTGGAACGCTTCGACCCGGAGCGACGCTATGTCCAAAAATGGGTGCCGGAATACGGGACCGATGCATATCCAGACCCGATCGTGGACCATCGAAAAGCCCGAGAAAGAGCACTTAGCACCTTTAAAGCTGCTTTGGAATGAGAAGATCGAAACATTCAAGGATCAAAACTTGTTAAAAGTAAGGCGTTCCAGCAGCTAATGGACCGGACGCGTCATTCACCTCTAGGTATTTGGAAAAGAAAAACGGCAGCTCCATGATCGATGCGATCACGGATCAAGGTGATTCGGTGCTCGGTCTCTCCAAGAAAAAACCCGTCCTACTCGTCTTTTTGCGGCAATTCGGATGTCCTTTTTGCCGTGAAGCAATGACGGACCTTTCTGACCAGCGTCGCAGGATCGAGGCAGAGGGGATCCAGATCATTCTCGTCCATATGACGAGCGAACATTATGCCCGGCAGATCTTGAGCGTATACGAATTGGAAGATCTTCCCCGCGTCAGCGATCCCGAACAGGTCTTTTACGACAGTTTTGGGCTGGAAAGGGGGAGTCTTTGGCAGATCTTCGGCCTAAAGACTTGGGTGCGCATGGTAAGCACCTCTTTGCTGAACGGACACTTGGTCGGGAAAAAGAAAGGGGATCAGTATCAACTTCCCGGGCTTTTTCTCCTTAAGAATGG
>CAZOSO010000004.1:0-34046 GCA_964582635.1 uncultured Weeksellaceae bacterium
GTCGATTACGACGGGTTCCTGCAACCCCTTTTGGAGAACGAGGAGATCACCTCGATAACCGTGGACGGTGCGGACCAAAAATGGTTCGGAACCGCCAATTCCGGGGTCTTCCATCAAAGCCCCAACGGCAAGGAACAACTGCACCGCTTCTCCGAAAGTTCGAGCCCATTGATATCGGATGGGATCAAGGATATCGCGATCCATCCCGAAACCGGAGAGGTCTTTTTCGGTACCGACCAAGGCATCATCTCCTACCGAGCCCAAGCGACCGAAGGGAAGGAACAACTCCAAGAAGTGGTGATCTACCCCAACCCCGTTAAAAAAGACCATACAGGGCCGGTGGCCATAAGAGGGCTTCCTTCGAACAGCACCGTCCGCATCACGGATATCAGCGGCGATCTGGTCTTTAGAGGGCGGTCCAAAGGAGGACAGGCCATATGGGACGGAACCGACACCGAGGGCTTAAGGGTCCGGACCGGCGTCTATTTGGTTTTCGTAGCATCGCCCGGAGGGGAACAAAGTCTAGCAGGAAAGCTCATGTTCTTTCACTAATGCCCGTGGAAAAGAACAGCAAAGGGATCCTCCTCCACCGTTTCGATCATTCGGACAACAGCGCCATCCTCAAAGTGCTCACCCCAGAGGAAGGAGCCTGTTCGTTCATCTGGAAAGGGGCCAAGAAGCGACAAAAAGGAGCGAGCTACGGGAGCATCGCCCTCCCCTTGAACCGATTGGAGTTGAGCGCCCGTTTCAAAGAAGGCGATGGGCTGCACCTTCTCAAGGAGATCCGCGTCACCACCCCCTTTCAAAAGGTCCTGGAGGAACCCGAGCGTTCAGCGATCGCCCTTTTCCTGAGTGAATTCCTTTACCGAACCACCCCTTTTCAACCCCCGGACCCATATCACTTCCAGGAAATAGAAGGCTTTATAGAGGAGTTGGACCGGATGGAGGACCCGCGCGACCTCCACTTGCACTTCATCGCTCGCTCCATGCTCTATCACGGCATCGCCCCCGAAGAAGAAGCTCCGGAGAATGCCCATTTCGACCTCATGCAGGGTTGCTTCAGAAAGACACCCCCTGAACACGAACACTACCTATCCCCTCCTTTAGCCGAAGCTTTCGCCGAAATGTTGACCCAGGGTCCGGGCGAACGGGAACGCTTTCTAAAGGGCACGGAAAAGCGCCAGGAACTTTTGGGGAAATTGATCGATCATCACCGCATTCACTTAGGAAGCTTCGGCCGCATCAGATCCCTGGAGGTCCTTCAGGAGCTCTTTACCGACACCCCCTCTTAATAGCGGGTCTGCTTCAGGGAGAGTTTATCCAACCACAAGCGGGAAAGATCGGAATGGATGAAGAGCTTGACAGGAGCAGGATCGGAAAGAGTGAAATCCCCGTTGAAAATGACCCAATCGCGGGTCAGGTCCCGCTCGCGCTCTTCCTTTACACCGGGCCGGAACACCTCCACCGAGCGACCGTTCTGGATCACCTCCACCCAGAAAGGAGCTCCTTCTCGATATCCTTCCTCCGCCCGATACCAAAAGCTTAGCTTATAGGCACCCGTCCCCTTCGGCTTCAAAGAATCGAGGAAAAGGTCGATGTGCCCGTTCCTGGCCTCGAGCCCCAGGGAAAAAGTCCCCTTCAGGCTGATGGAGTCCTCGAAATAAGAGCGACCGTAAGGCTGATGCCACTGCGTTTTGACCGCATTGCTGTCCTCGAAACCCCCGTTCGGGATCAGGTTCACTTCACCCTGCGCTAAAAGCGCTTTTACCCCCAGGCTCCAGGACCCTAAAACGCCCAGTATCAACAGGAGGGTTCTCGCGAAATGAGCCCTGAAAAACATCGGGTCAGCCCTTAGGCTGCTTTATCGCTCTTTTTGGGACGAATGCTCCGGGCGGACTTGAGCATCCGATCGATGTCCTTTTTCGTGAATTCTCCTTTACCCGTTTCGATCACGAAAGGCTTCCCTCCGGCTTCGTGGATCAAATAGAATTCGAACATCTCCTTATCACCGGTGGGAACGCTCTTTTTATACAAGAGGAGCGAGTCTTTTTCCTTGACGAAGGTCAGCTCAAGAGCTCCGCTCATGTTCTTGATATCCTTCTTCTTGGCCTTCATATCCTGGGCGGGCGGGGCTTGCATCACATTCATATTGAACCTTTTCCCTGCTGAAACGGTCACTCCTCCCCGATTGCTCGGTTTCGCCTGAGCGGGCCGTATATTTTTGTCAGGATCCTTTTTCGGTACATGGATAACAGCCTCAACCCCATATTCGCTGAGGTTCATCTCCTTCATGTTCTCATAGGATCTGCCTTTATCACCGTTGTCATCTTTCCCACCGTTCCCGTTTTTACCGTTATTATCGGAGGAACCTCCACAAGCAGCGAATAAGAAGACTGAAATGGAAAGGCAGGTGAAGAGCTGAAGAGGACGTCGCATCTTATTTGAATTTTTTGTTCTCCGGACAAAGATAAACCTGCCTTTGGAAAATCAAATAGGAAGGAAAAGGCCAATAGGATCTTCTTTATTTTCGCTATGAGACACTGGTTTTAGATAGGGAATGCTGAAGTGGTCGCTTTACTTAGGAAAGCTCAGTGGGATCAGGCTTTATCTTCACTGGACCTTTCTCCTGCTCATCGGATGGATCCTGGTGGGGGACCTGGGGAACAGGGGCTTCCCCGAAGGTCTTATGACCGTGGTCTTTATTTTGGCGGCCTTCTTCTGTGTGACCCTCCATGAATTCGGACATGCCCTCACAGCGCGGAAATATGGTATCCGCACCAAGAACATCACCCTCCTCCCGATCGGCGGCCTGGCCAATATGGAGCGGATGCCCAAACAGCCCATCCGGGAGTTCAATGTGGCAATAGCAGGCCCCCTCGTCAATGTCGTTATCGCTGCTATCCTTTACGTTTTCCTCTGGACAACGAAAAGCATGCCCAGCCCCGAAGAGCTTCGGAATATTCAAGGCGTCACCCGGGAATTTTTCCTGTTCCACCTCTTCGTGGTGAATGCCCTTTTGGCCCTTTTCAATCTGATACCGGCTTTTCCGATGGACGGAGGCCGGATCTTTCGAGCTCTTCTCTCTTTCAAAGTATCCCGGAGAAGGGCCACACAGATCGCTTCCCAGGTCGGCCAACTGCTGGCCATCCTATTCGTCTTCGTGGGCCTTTTCAACCACTTTATGCTGGTCTTCATCGGCATCTTCATTTTCCTCGGAGCTAATGCTGAGAACATTTACGAATCCACGAGCTCGATCCTCGAACGTTACCGAGTGAAGGACGTCCTCATGCACCACTACATCACCCTCTCCCCTTACGAGCGCTTGGAGAAGGCGGTGGATCACTTGCTGGACGGCCAGGACACCGACTTCCTGGTGACCGAAGGGCACGCCGTGAAAGGGGTCCTGAGCCGTAGCGACATCTTTGAGGGATTGGGGACTTTTGGAAAAGAAGGGGTGGTGATGAAGGCGATGCGAACGGATTTCCGATCACTGACCCCTGAAATGGACCTCCACCAAGTCTATCAGGACATGAGCAGGGGAAGCGCCACCGTTCACCCCGTTTTCGACGAGGAGGAGCGACTGATCGGGATCCTCAACAAGGAAAATATCCAAGAACTCCTCATGGTGCGGGAGATCTTGGATAAAGAGGAAAAAAGGCAGGAAGGAATGGGGAGGCTCGCTGAAAAGAAGCCTCCTGCTGAACCTTAGAGGTCGCGGACGGATTCGAACCGTCGTGCGGGGTTTTGCAGACCCCTGCCTAAGCCACTCGGCCACGCGACCTTCTGACCACGAAGGTAAAAAAAATCTTCCATGAAGGCCGGGTAAGGAGATCAACCGGAGAGGCGCACCCGCACATTGTCGACGCTCCCATCGATCGGCGGGTTGACCTTCGTGACCCGCACTTCCACCCGCTCCAATGGAGCGAACTCTCTCTTGAGCTTTTCGAGGATCCGATTCCCCACATGCTCGATGAGTTTGGAGCGGACCTTCATCTCTTTCACGACGATATCGTTCACTTTGACATAATCGAGGGTCTTATCGAGCTCATCCGATTCAGCGGCTTTGTGGAAATTGGTGTGAAGGGCTACATCGACGATGTATTCACCCCCGATCCGAGCTTCTTCCTCGAGGCATCCATGGTAGGCATAGACCCTGATCCCGTTGACCTCGATGACGTTGAGCCGCTTATGCTGTTCGCTCATAGTCCTCCTCGAGCTTTTCCAGTCCCCGATCGATACGCAACAAAGTCTCTTCTTTACCGATGATCGCCGCGATCTCGAAGATCGAAGGCCCCATGCCCTTTCCCGTTAAAAGGACCCGTAGGTTGGGCATGACCTTTCCAAAGCCGAGTCCCTTTTCCTCCAGAAAATTGCGGAACGCCTCTTCGATCCGCTCGGCCCGGAAATCCTCCAAGCTTTCGAGGACCTCTCGGAGTTCCCGGATGATATCAGGGGTATCGGCTTTCCACTTTTTCTTGACCGTCTTTTCATCGTAGCTCGTGGGGCGACGGAAGAAATAAACCCCCTCCAGCATATCGTGCACGAAGGTGGCCCGCTCTTTCATCACTCGACAAACCTCCTTGACGGTGGCTTTATCCGCCTCCAAGCCCTCTTTCTCGAGCAAGGGTGTTAAAAGCTCGGCCAATTCTTCATCCGAACGCTTCCGAAGATGTTGCTGCTGGAACCAGCGGGTCTTGTCCACATCGAACTTGGCCCCAGCCTTTCCCACACGGTCGAGCGAAAAAGCTTCGATAAGTTCCTCGTGGGCGAAGATCTCCTGATCCGTTCCGGGATTCCAACCGAGAAGGGCGAGCATATTGATGAAAGCTTCCGGAAAATACCCGTTCTCTCGGTAACCCTCGAAATGCCCTTCTTCTGGATCGTCCCATTTCAAGGGAAAGACCGGAATGCCAAGCCTTGCCCCGTCCCGTTTGCTGAGTTTTCCGTTCCCATCGGGCTTCAGGATCAAAGGGAGATGAGCGAATTCAGGCATTTCTTCCCCCCACCCTAAATAGCGATAGAGGAGCACGTGGATCGGCGCGGAAGGAAGCCACTCTTCTCCCCGGATCACATGCGTGATGTCCATGTTGTAATCGTCTACCACGTTCGCGAGATGATAGGTGGGCATCCCATCGCTCTTAAAGAGGACTTTATCGTCAAGGTTAGAGGTATGGACCACTACCCACCCACGGATGCGGTCGTGAAAACGGACCTCTTCGTTCCGCGGAACTTTGAGCCGGATCACATAGGGATGCCCTTCATCGAAGAGCCGTTGCACCTCGTCATCGGAAAGGGTCAGCGAATTCCGCATCGAGTTCCGGGTGATGGCATCGTATTGGACCACCTTGGCTTTAGCGGCCTTGGCTTGCTCCCGCATCGCCTCCAATTCTTCCGAAGTGTCGAAGGCGTAATAAGCAAAATCGGCCTCCACCAAACGCTCGGCGTATTCCCGATAACTCTCTTTTCGCTCGGATTGACGGTAAGGAGCGGACGGCCCTCCCTCCCGGAAACTCTCATCGATCTGTATGCCACACCAGTCCAGAGCTTCAAGGATATAATCCTCAGCTCCCTCTACCAAACGGGTCTGATCCGTATCCTCTAGACGTAGTACGAAAGTGCCCCCGTGTTTTCGAGCGAATAGATGATTGTACAGTGCGGTCCGAACACCCCCCATATGTAAAGGTCCCGTAGGACTGGGGGCAAAACGGACGCGTGGTGTTGTTTGCGTCATACCCTCGAGCTCTGAGGGCGCAAAGATAGAAGCTCGGAAGGGAACCCGTTCCCATTTCTCCTTCCTTATGAAAAAGGAACAGCCCCTCTACCGATCATTTTTGATAGCCGTCCGCCTTGAAAGAGCACCTTTGCTTCTGCTTTATGATCCGTTCCAAACCAGCAGGAGATTACCGGGCCATCGACTCGGGAGACGGGCGCAAACTGGAAGCGGTCGGCCCTTATGTGCTGGACAGGCCCGAAGCGAGCGCGGAGCATCCGAGCTCTTTGACCTCGAAAAGGTGGCAGGAACTGAGGCATGCACGCTATGAAGAGGGGGAAAAAGGCACAGGAGGAGAATGGCAGCTTCTTACGAAAATGCCACTGGAATGGAACGTCGAACTCCTTACAGAACAACTAACATTGAAGGCTCATTGCCGGATCGGTGATTCCAAGCATTATGGCTTTTTTCCGGAACAAGCGGTCAACTGGGATAAGCTTTACCAGGAACTCCGAAAAGCGCAAGGTCCCAAAGCGCTCCTTCTCTTCGCCTATACCGGGATGGCTTCCCTCGCATGCCGAGCAGCCGGGGCGGACACCTTTCACGTAGAAGCCAGTAAAACGACCCTGACACGGGCGCGAGAGAACATGGAGTTGAACGGGCTATCGGATATCCGATGGGTCCTGGAGGATGCCATGAAGTTTGCGCGGAGAGAAACCCGAAGAAAGCGTCGATACCACGCGATCGTGCTCGACCCTCCTTCCTTTGGCCGGGGACCGGACGGGGAACTCTGGAAAGCTGATGAACGAACGGTCGAACTCCTCGAAACCTGCTTGCAGCTCCTGGACCCGAGAACTCACCTTCTCATCATGAACCTCTATTCAGAACTTTCTCCGATCAAGGAACTCCGGGAAAAGGCCGCCCATTTTTGTGAAAAGAACGACGCTCTTTTTTCGATCCACGACCTTTATATTCCCTCAGAAGAAGGGCACGGGATCCGAGCAGGAAGTTGTCTGCGGATCGAAAAGAAGGCTTGAAAGGGCTTGGGCTTGAAGCAACAAAAAAAGCCCCTCATTCGTTAATCAGTTCACCATGAGCAATGGGAACGAATACAAGCTCCTCCTTCGGAAGCTCGACGAGTTCATCCGAAAATACTACAAGAACCAGCTTCTGAAGGGGTCTTTGCTGGCTGTGGCCTCTCTGATCCTGGCTTACCTCTGCATCACTTCCCTGGAATATTTCGGGCATTTCCCTTCCTTCATCCGATCCATCCTTTTTTACGGGTTCATCCTTTTCACCGCAGCGATCGTGGGAAAATGGATGGTCTTACCAGCGTTCCGGCTCTTCAAGCTGGGGCAGACCATCGATCACAAGGAGGCTGCCCGGATCATCGGTTCCCATTTCCCGGATATTCGGGACAAACTTCTCAACACGCTCGAACTCCAGGAACAGGCTGAAAAGGGAACGGCGACGGCAGGTGCGAGCAAGGAACTGATCCGTGCGAGCATCGACCGACGGATCCAGGATCTTCGTCCGATCCCCTTCACCCAAGCGATCGATCTTAGCGCCAATCGAAAATACCTCAAGTATGCCCTCCCCCCCCTCCTTCTCTTCCTGATCCTTCTCTTCGGGGCTCCGAACATCCTTAGGGACGGCACCCAGCGGATCGTAGAGCACGCGAGCCATTTCGAACCAGAAGCACCTTTCGATTTCGTGCTTCAGAACGATTCCCTAAGGGTCGTTGAGCAAAAAGACTTTCGCCTCAACGTGGGGATCGAAGGAAAGGAGCTGCCGGACAAGGCCTACATCGAAATGAACGGGAACCGTTTCAAGCTCAAAAAAGAGCAGGCGGGCGATTTCTATCACCATTTCAAAGGGGTCGATGAGGATGTCACCTTTCACCTGACGGCCGGAGGCTTTCGTTCCAAAAAATATCAACTACGAACCCTTCCCGATCCGCGCGTCGTCGAGTTCAAGGTCGTAGCAAAACCTCCCTCTTATACGGGACGGGAAAAGATCCAAAAGAACAACTCCGGGGATCTCAAGGTACCGGAAGGCACCAGGATCGAATGGAAATTCCGGACCGAGGAAGCTGAGCAACTCCTCTTTTCGATGGGGGACTCCACCTATAACCCCCAGCAAATGGAGGAAAACCGCTACCGCTTCATCCAAAAGGTCTTTAGCGATCAGGGCTATCGGATCCAGCCGAAAAATCGCTTTGTCAAAGACCAGGAAGGCATCCAATACCGCATTCAAGTTCAGAAAGACCGCTATCCACAGATCGAGGTCGAAGAAAAAGTGGATTCCCTGACGGAGAAAAAGCGCTACTTCCGCGGCAAGATCGACGATGATCACGGTTTCACCCAACTCAAGTTCCACTATCGGGCCATCCCGAAAGAAAGTGGGAAAGCTCCCTCCGAACGTCCGGAGATGAAGACCGAAGCCCTTTCCGCACCTCAAGGAAAAACGAACGGCGAATTCTTCCACGCTTGGAGTCTATCCCAGCTGGGAATAGGGGCCGGCGATCGGGTGGAGTATTATTTCAGCGTGACCGATAACGATCGGGTGAACGGACCCAAGACCACCCGCTCCCAAAAAATGACCTACCGGGCCCCCACCAAAAAAGAACTTCGAAAGGAGACCGAAGAGAAAGAACGCGAGATCACAAAGGACCTCAAAAAAGGAGTAGAAAGCAGCAAAGAGCTCCAAAAGAAGATGAGCGAGATCCGGAAGGATCTTTTGAACAAGCAGAAAGCCGGGTGGAAAGAGAAAAAGAAGATCGAAGAAGCGCTCCAAGAGCAAAAGAAGCTTCAGAAACGGATGGAGGAGATCAGCAAGAAGCGGCAAAAGATGGAGCAGCGGAATTCCGAATTCCGAAAGCAGAACGAGGAGCTGCAGAAAAAACAAAAGAAGCTCGAGGAACTCTTCGACAAGGTAATGTCGGAGAAGATGAAAAAGATGCTCAAAGAGCTCCAGAAGAACCTCGATAAAATGGACCGGAAAGAGCTGCAGAAAAAGATGGAGGAAATGGAGCTTTCCAACAAAGAGCTCGAAGAAAAGCTGGACCGCAATCTCGAGATGTTCAAGCGCCTGGAATTCGAAAAAGAGCTTCAGGAGAGCATCGAGCAGATGGAAGAGATGAAGAAGGAACAAAAAGAATTGGCCGAAAAGACCGAGCAGGAAGAGCAGCAAAAAGGCGAAAGCCAAGCTCTGGATTCCTTGAAAAAAGAGCAGGACTCCCTCAACAAAGAGTTCCAGAAAATGAGGGAGCAATTGGACTCCCTCCGAAAAAAGGACCAGGAACTAGAACATCCGAAGGGGATGAAGGACACCGATCCGAAAGAGAAGGAGATCCAGAAGGACATGGAGGAAAGCTCTAAGGAACTGCAGAAAGGGAAACAGCAAAAAGGATCCAAGAAACAAAGCGGAGATTCAAAGCAAAGCGGGGACTCCAAGAAAAGTGGGAACTCGAAGCAAAAGGGTGCCTCGAAAAAACAGAAAGATGCTGCCCAAAAGATGGGAGAGCTCTCCAAGAGCTTGAAGCAGATGCAGCAAAAGATGAAGCAGCAGACCCTTAAGATGAACATGCGCACCCTTCGGGCCTTGCTCCACAACCTGATCGAGCTCTCGTTCGACCAGGAAAAACTCATGGAGCGAGTGAAAAAGGCGAACACGGATGACCCTGCCTATACCGACCTTGGGAAAGAGCAAAAACGGATCAAAGAAGATTTCGGAAAGATCAAAGATTCCCTATATGAGCTGAGCAAACAGGTGTTCCAACTCAAAGCCAAGATCGACCAACAGGTTGAAAAGGCGGACCGGAACATGCGCAAAAGCATCGGGCATTTATCCGAGCGCGAACCCGGAAAGGCCGCCTCGAGAGAGCAATACGCGATGACGGCCATGAACGAGCTCGCGCTTCTTTTGGACGAGAGCCTGAAACAGATGCAGAAGCAATTGGCCATGAAAATGCCCGGCAAAGGGAATTGTCAAAAACCCGGTGGAAAAGGGAAAGGTGCCCCTTCCTTGTCTCAATTGCGGAAGATGCAGCAAAAGCTCAACAAAAAGATGAAGCAGATGCAAAAGGGGCAAGAAGGGCCAAAGAAAAAAGGGAAAGGCAAGAAAAAGGACGGTGGGAAAGGCGGAAAAGGAGGCATGAGCAAAGAATTGGCCAAATTGGCCAAGGAGCAAGCTGCGATCCGCCGCAGGCTCCGTGAATTGAGTCAAAAGCTGGACCAGAGCGGGAAAGGGATCGGCAATGAACTGCAGCGGATCGCTGAACAGATGGAGAAGACCGAAGAGGACATTGTGAACAAAAAGCTCGATCAAGAAACACTAAAACGGCAAGGAAAGATCGAAAGCCGCCTCCTGAAATCCGAAAAAGCCGAGCGCAAACGGGGTTTCAAAAAAGAAAGAAAATCCGAGCTTGCAAAAGATCGTAAATACAGTAACCCAGAAGAATTTTTCGAGTATAAAAGAAAGAAAGAACAGGAAGTCGAACTCCTCAAAACGGTACCACCTACCCTGAACCCTTACTATAAAGAAAAAGTGGACCGATACTTTGAGCGATATCAAGATCAAGACCGATGAGCCTTATGGATCAAACCGTGCACGCCACCCGGAATGAGTTGGATCTCCCTTCGAGCCTCGAGAACCTTCCCCGCGTCGAGAAATTCATCGATGAAGCTTGCGAAAGCTTTCACATCGACGAGGATTTTTACGGGAACATCCTTGTCGCAGTGACCGAAGCAGTGAACAACGCTATCCAACACGGCAATCAAGAAGACCCCGACCGAAGTTTCAAGGTTTCCTTTGAAGCCAATGAGGAGCTCCAAAAACTGACCTTCCGTGTGGAAGATGCCGGCGAAGGCTTCGACTACGAGAACGTCCCGGACCCTACAGCACCTGAGAACCTGGAAAAACCTTTCGGACGAGGCATTTTCCTTATGCGGAACCTGGCGGATGAAGTGGAGTTTTACGACGAAGGGCGCGTGGTCGAATTGACCTTCCAGATGCAAAAGAACTGAGCACGTTGGAAGCAGCTCCTGCCCGGTTCGACTTTCACACGCAGGACTGTTCATTCCCTGAAGACCTGCTCGATCAGAGAACGAGTTCCGAACAACTCGAAAGGCTCATCCGTTCTTACGGCTTCCTCCCCGGGGAGCTGAACATCATCTTCTGTTCCGACGGAGCCCTCCAGAAAATCCATAAAGCATACCTCGACGAGGATGAGCTCACCGATATCATCACGTTCGACCACGTGGTAGGAGACCAGATCCACGGTGACCTCTTCATTTCCATCGATCGGGTGCGCTCCAATGCTAAGGAACACGGAAGGCCCGAAAAAGAAGAACTTCACCGTGTCATGGCCCATGGAGTTCTCCATCTCTTAGGGTACAAAGACAAAGGAGCGAAGGAGCTTCAAGAGATGCGAGCGGCCGAAGATGAAGCCCTCCGTGCGTGGGGGTTCTGATCGTGGCACACCGCCGACCGTTCTTTATCTTTGTATCCGCTTAAAAGTGGGACATTCCTCCGATGTTCCACGTGGAACATTTCCTCCTATATGTACAGCAAGGAATACGATCTCATCGTGGTGGGTGGGGGCCATGCAGGCTCCGAAGCCGCAGCAGTGGCAGCGAACATGGGCTCCAGTGTCCTCCTCGTCACTATGAACATGAACGCCATCGCCCAAATGTCCTGCAACCCCGCAATGGGGGGCATCGCCAAAGGACAGATCCTTAAGGAGGTGGATGCCCTCGGCGGCTACTCGGGGATGGTGGCCGATCGATCCACAGTGCAGTTCCGATTGCTGAACCGCTCGAAAGGGCCGGCCATGTGGAGCCCCAGAAGCCAGAACGATCGACAACGATTCGCCATCACTTGGCGCCGGATGCTGGAGGAAACACCCAATGTCGATTTCTGGCAGGACATGGTGACGGAATTGAAGGTGGAGCAAGAGCAGGTAAAAGGGGTTAAAACTTCGATGGGGCTGGAGTTCAATGCCAAGAACGTCCTCTTGACCAACGGCACCTTTATGAACGGGGTGATCCATCTGGGCGAAAAACAATTCGGAGGTGGAAGGGCAGGAGAACGAGCCTCAACAGGGCTAACAGCTCAACTCCAGGAATTGGGTTTTGAAAGCGGGCGAATGAAGACCGGGACACCCCCACGCCTCGACGGCAGGAGCATCGATCTCTCCCAAACCGAAGAACAAAAAGGGGATGAAGCTCCCGGCAAGTTCTCTTTCTCTCCCCTGACCAAGCCGATCGACGAACAACTTTCCTGCTTTATCACCTATACCAATCCCACGGTCCACGAGATCCTGCAGGAAGGATTCGATCGGTCCCCCATGTTCAACGGAAGGATCCAGTCCGTGGGCCCCCGCTATTGCCCATCCATCGAAGACAAGATCGATCGTTTTGCGGAAAAACCCCAGCACCAACTCTTCATCGAACCCGAAGGGTGGGAAACGGTGGAAACCTACCTCAACGGTTTTTCTACATCCCTCCCGGAGGATGTCCAGCTCAAAGCGCTCCAACAGATCCCGGGGCTGGAGAACGTGAAGCTCTTCCGGCCGGGATATGCGATCGAGTACGATTATTTCCCGCCGACCCAGATCGAGCGGACCATGGAAACGAAAAAGATCGGCGGCCTCTTTTTTGCCGGGCAGATCAACGGGACGACCGGCTATGAAGAAGCAGCCTGCCAAGGCGTAATGGCCGGGATCAATGCCCATCAAAGGGCATACGATCAAGAAGCGATCATCCTTCAGCGCTCGGAATCTTATATCGGGGTTCTCGTGGATGACCTGATCACGAACGGCACCAAGGAACCCTACCGGATGTTCACCTCCAGAGCGGAACACCGGATCCTCCTTCGTCAGGACAACGCAGACCTCCGCCTGACCCCTAAAGCCCACGAACTCGGTATCGTTTCCGACGAAAGAATGCGAGCAGTAGAAGCTAAGGAACGCAACACGCAGCGTATCAAGAAACATTTCCAAGAGGCGAGCATAGCCCCGGGAACCATCGATGATACCTTGAAAGAAAAGGGAAGCAGTCCCCTCAAGCAAAAAATGAAACTCCAAAAAGTGCTTTGCCGCCCCGAGATCAGCATGGAGGACCTTTTGACAGCCGATCCGGAGCTTCAGAACTTCGTCGGTGAGCTCGAAGGCGATGAAAAGGAAACGGAGGAGGCTCTTAAGCAGGCCGAGATCCAAATGAAATACCAGAGCTACATCGAACGGGAAAGCGAGACGGCCGAAAAGATGCAGCGCCTCGATGAAATGAAGATCCCCGAAGACCTTGATTATTCAAGGATATCCTCCCTTTCGGCGGAAGGAAAGGAAAAACTCGAAGCCGTTCGCCCCGACGACCTGGGTCAAGCTTCCCGGATCAGCGGTGTGACCAAGGCGGATATCTCCGTCCTCATGATCTATCTGGACAAGTGAGCTGCCCCCCCTAGCCCCATGGATACAACCCACGAAACCCTCGGGCATTGCCCGATCTGCAGCAGCCCAGAACGAGAGCCCTTTCTCCGCTGTAAAGATCATACCGTTAGCGGTGAACTTTTCGATATCCAGGAATGTGGGAATTGTGGCTTCCGCTATACCGATCCCAGACCAGCGGAAGAAAGGATCGGCGCATATTATGAATCCGAGGATTATATCTCCCACTCCAACAAAACCCAGGGACCGATCGATGCCCTCTACAAATTGGCCCGCCAGTACACGGTCCGCAAAAAACACCGAATGGTCAAAAAGCTCGTGGGAGACCTGCCCCACAGCATCCTGGACCACGGTTGCGGAACGGGGGAATTCCTGGCCCAATGCCAAAAAAAGGGGTGGGAGGTCCATGGGCTGGAACCGGACGAAGGAGCCCGCCAACAAGCCTCGCGACTCCTCGGGAAAGAGCCGGATCCACCGGAAAAACTGAAGGAACTCCCGGCAGCGTATTATAGCATCATCACCCTTTGGCACGTCCTCGAACACGTGCCGCGCCTCCAAGAAACAGTGGAGGAACTGAAACGGACGCTTCGACCCGGAGGCACCCTGTTAATAGCGGTCCCGAATTGCAGCGCTTATGATGCGCGCTATTATGGCGCATATTGGGCAGCCTATGATGTTCCTCGCCACTTGTATCATTTCCGCCCCCCTGACATCCGCCGCATTTTTGAGAATAACGGCATGAAGGTGCGAGAGGTAAGGCCGATGACCTTGGATGCGATCTATGTGTCCATGATGAGCGAAAAACATCGGGGGAAAATGCCTTGGAAAGGGGTTTGGACCGGATTCCGATCCAACATGAAAGCCGACCTGGAAAAAGAAGATTACTCAGCTCAGATCTATCTGATCGAGCACGCAAATGACTCCTAAGCTCCCTATATGGACTCGACCGATTATTTGATCGTCGGACATGGGCTGGCCGGAAGCGTCCTGGCCTGGACCTTCCGCGAAAAAGGGATGGATTTCCGCATCGTGGACCGAGATGAAGGGGCTTTTTGCTCCCAGGCAGCAGGAGGCTTGATCAACCCCATTTCCCCTCGACGTCCCACTAAGGGCTGGCGAGCGGAGATCCATTTCCCTTATGCGGAACGCTTTTATCGTTGGGTCGGTGACCGGACTGAAAGGCCTTTTTATCACCCCCTCCCGATCCATCGCCCCTTTAGCGATGAGGAGGAAAAGGAAAGATGGAGCTCGAACGCCAAAAAAAAGGGCTACGATCGCTTCCTCTACCCCAAAAGTCCCCAAAAGCTATCGGGGATCGACATAAATCCCCGTTTAGGAGCTGCTACTTTCCAGGGAGCTTATCTGGACCTTCCCGCTTTCCTGGAAAAAAGCTCTGAAAAAGCGGTTCAAGAAGGAAGCCTTTTCCGAAGGAGCTTCGATCCCCAGGAGCTCAACAAAATGCAGCACGGTTGGGAATGGGAAGGGATCCGCTTTAAAAAGCTCATCCTTTGCCAGGGCACAAGGATCCGAGAATGCCCTTTCTTCGGTCATCTTCCCCTTCGCCCCAACAAAGGAGAGATCTTAACCCTCAAAATGCCCGATTTTCCGGAGGACCTGATCCTGAACCGGAATTTTTACGCCATCCCCTTGGGGGAAGGGAAGGTCCGAATAGGAGCCACATACGACCATCAAGACCTGACCCCGGAAGCGACCCGGGCCAAAAAAGAAGAACTTTTGGACCGAATGGAGCAATGGGTGCACTCGCCTTATGAGGTCCTGGACCATCGAGTGGGCTTTCGTCCGACCACTCCGGACACAAGACCTTATGTCGGCTTTCATCACGAAGAAAAGAACGTCGCAGTATTCAATGGATTGGGCTCCAAAGGGATCGTCCTAGCACCCTATTGGGCTCAAAAGCTCACAGAAAAACTTCAGGAAGGGGTCGAAGAAGCTCCGGACCCTGAGGTCGAACCGGAGCGTTTTGATAAAAACAGAAAGGCCGCAAAAGCTTAAGCTTATCTTTGGCGGCTGCCAAGCTTTTGAAGAAAATGGGAGGTCCATCCGGCCAGTTCGAGAAAAAGGAGTTGGAGCGTTACAGCCGCCACCTGCTTTTGCCTGAGTTCGGCAGAAAAGGCCAGGAGCGCCTCAAGAAGAGCAGTGTGCTCGTCATAGGGGCAGGGGCTTTGGGGGCTCCGGTCATTCTTTATCTGGCAGCTGCAGGGGTAGGACGGATCCGCATCGTCGATCCGGATCGGGTATCCGACCATAACCTCCAACGCCAGGTGCTTTTCCGAACGGACGATGTCGGAGCTCCAAAGGCCGAGCGGGCCCAAAAAGCGGTTGAGGATCTGAACCCCTGGATCCGAGCGGAAGCAGTAGAAGAACCCTTGAGTTCCCAGAACGCCTTGGAGCACTTAAACGGGATGGATCTCTTGATCGACGGATCGGACAATTTCCCGACCCGCTATTTGGCCAACGATGCAAGCGTTCTGGCAGGGATCCCCAACGTGCACGCCTCGGTGTTCCAATTCGAAGGACAGATCGCCATCTTCAATGGCCCCAGGGAAGGTGAGGAGCGGCCAGTGGACTACCGGGATCTTTTCCCCGAACCCCCTCCACCCGGATCCGTACCGGGCTGCAATGAAGGAGGGGTCTTGGGCATGCTCCCGGGGATCATGGGAAGCATGCAAGCGAACGAAGCGGTCAAACTCCTGAGTGGGACCGGTCATCCCCTGGAGGGAGAACTGTTGATCTTCGATGCCCTTCGAACAGAGCTCCGAAGAATGACGATCCCCAAAGACCCGGAACACCAAGAGATCGAAGAACTGATCGATCATGAAGCTTTTTGCGGCCTGGGCCCTTCATCCGGAGAAGAAGCCCCACAAGTCAAAACCCTTACCGTAGAAGAGCTCGAAAGCATGAAGCGGAAAGGCAGCCCGTTCACTTTGGTGGATGTTCGACAACCTGGAGAGAAAGAGATCGTGGACATCGGAGGCAGGAACATTCCTTTGGACCGCTTCGAAGAAGAGCAAAAGAAGCTCCCTCGAGAAGATCCGATCGTTTTCTATTGCCGTTCAGGGCAAAGAAGCGCCCGAGCGGCACAACGTTACCAGGAAACCCAAAAGGAGGCTGAAGTATATTCCCTCGAAGGAGGGGTCCTCGCTTGGATCGAGCGGATCGACCCTGAATTACCAGCTTACTGACCAGGTATGTTCAACCCTTCTCCCCATGGATGGATCCGGGGAAGGTGCTCCGGGTACTGCTCCCGAAGAAAAGCGATCAAAGCTTCACGAAGGTCGCATTTAAGGTCCCACGCTTTGTCGGAATCTTCTGCACTAACGACGGCTTTGACCCTCATGCTCTTTTCGTTGCTATCGACCACTTGCAAACGGCAGGCCTTACCGTCCCAATAAGCATGTCCCCGCACCCATTCCTGAAGTTTAGCCCGTAAAGGATCGATGGGCATCCTCGGGTCCAGATAAAGATCAACTTCCCCCATCAGATCCTCGCTATTCCGGGTCCAATTCTGAAAGGGGCGTTCGATGAAATAAGAGATGGGGAGGACCATTCGTCTTTTATCCCATACTTTGACGACCACATAGGTAAGGGTGATCTCTTCGACGACCCCCCATTCCCCTTCAACGATCACGGTATCGTCGATCTTGATCGGCTGGGTGAAAGCGATCTGAAAGCCGTGGATCAGGTTCCCGATGGTCTTTTGAGCGGCTAACCCGACCACGATCCCGATGATAGCAGTGGAGGTAAGAAGGGTGGTCCCTATTTTCTGAACCGATTCGAAGCTGAGGAGGATGGCAGCAGTTGCGAGGATCACGATCAAAACCCCCAGAGCCTTTTTCAGAAATTGGATCTGGGTGCGGATCCTCCTTTCCTTCAAATATTTATCCCGCCTCACCTTATAAGCCTGGAAAAAGACATCTTCAAAAACGTTCAGGGTTTTCAAGAGCAGCCAACCCAGGTTAAGGATGAGGAGCACCTGAAGGGTTTTCCCCAAACTGTATTCAAGGCTCGGGGACAGCTTCAGGTAACCTAGGCCCAAATAAAGAAGGAGCAGGGGTAGGAAGGTGCGCATCCGTCCCCCTAGGTGCGTGGTGATGGAATCCCTTATATATCGGGTGGTCCGCCCGAAGCGACGGATCAACAGGTAAAAGCCCAGTTGGGTCACAAGGACGCCGAGAAGCCCCGCAAGAACGAGGGCTATAAGGATCCTTCCGATATCCGGAAGCTCGTAAAAGGTGTCGAGTACCAAGGCAGGCATAAGCTTCGCATCATATCGGTTCCTTTTGCTTTTCGTCACTTCCCCCGACCCCTTTCGAGGAAGCCCTCACATCACGGACCTGAAGTTCCTGAAGCGCGTTCCGGTAAAGGAACAAGGGAAGAGAAGCCAGCAGAATGGCCCCTCCCGAAATGCCATAAGCCCAAAGGATCCCTTCGGCCCCTGTAAAAAAGGGGATGGCGAAAAGCCCTGTAAAAAGGGTCCGAAGCAATATGTTGAGGGCTTGGAACACACTATTGGTCCTTCCGATCACCCCGTTGGGCACCCGTTCGAACAGATACGTGATCCGCATAACACGGGTTGCGGAATTCGCGGCCCCAAGAACCAGATTAAATCCCATGAAGACCCAAAAAGAACGGGTCCATGCACAAACGAGAAAGACAACCCCGGAGATAAGCATGGCACCACTAATAGCGGGAACGCTCGGGAAAAGACGCATCAGAGAGCGAACCTTGACCCCGGCCCCGATGGCACCGAGGGCGAACAAGGCCTCCCCGATCCCATAAACATCGGCATCCATTCCCAAATGGGTGTCGATATAAACGGGCATCAGAAAATAAGCCTGCACCAACACAAAGAGGAAGATGATAAAAGAGGCATTCCCGAATTGAAACAAAAGCGGATGGGCTTTTAAAAAGCGCACCCCGACCCGAAGGCGTTCCCTCACCCCCCCTTTATCGATGATCCGCTCCTCCATCGGTCGATAGCGGATCGGAAAAAGGAAAAGAAGAACGACCCCATAGGCGATGCCGTCAAGGGCGAAGAGTTCTGGAAGGCTCCATGCCTCAAAGGAGAAGGGGGACCATTTGTGAAGGATGGGCGCCTCAGGGCCTGTACCCGCCAACAAAATAGCAGCAACAGCGCTAGCGGTCATCCGGGTAGCCTGTCCCTGTACCTCGATCAGGGAATTGGTCTTCGCGTAGCGTCCTTTATCGGTGATCTCTTGGGCGAAGGCATAAAGGCTTGGGTAGTGGATGTTGAAATTGAAAACCGTTAGGGTAAAGCCGAGGCAGATGAGCACCAACGGAATTTCCCCGACCCCTTGGCCATAGAGAGCGATCCCCCCGATGGCAGCACCGGCCACGAAGTTGAGCCCGATAAGCACGTTCTTCCGGGAAAATCGATCGATAAGGGTCCCGGAATAAAGGCTCCAAAAGAGGGTGGCAAAGGTGACGATAGCGAACAGCCATCCGAAAAGGTCCGGCCTTCCCAGACGATCGGTAAAATGCCACGGTATGGCCAACATTAAAATGCCGTGGGCGAATTCGGCCACAACATTGGACCCTAACAAAAGAAAAAGCGCGGATCGGTTCGGGTGGCTCATTCGGGCCGGATCTACGAAATTTCGGGCGGCGAAGGTACTTTCTTTGTTAATGTTCCACGTGGAACATGGAAGAAGATCGATCGAAATATTACGATAAAGCGCGCAAGATCTGCGCTCAGCAGGAGTCCAGCAAAACGGAGCTCTTTAGGAAACTCCGCCAAAAGCAATGTCCCACGGATCTGGCGGAAGAATTGACGGCGCAAATGGAAGAAGAAGGGTACATCGATGAGGATCGTTTTGCGATGGAGTACGTCCGCTCCAAATCGGAAGGGAAGGAATGGGGCCGCTTGCGGATCCAACAAGGGCTCAAGGAGAAGGGATTGGAGGAAGGGACCATCGACCGTGCGATGGATGCTTTAACACCCGAACAGGAGGAAAAAACCCTTAAAAAATTCTTGGCCAAGAAATGGGCGGAGGAACTTCAAAAGGGAAAGGATAAACCCAGGGATAAAACCATCGCAGCGGCGGAACGCAAAGGGCACCCCCTCCCCAAGATCCTGGAATTGATGGAAAAGGTCTCAGGACCGGATGGCTTCGACCGGATCCATGGTGGAGGCGACAAAGGCGGGGAAGAAACCTGAAAGAACACCGATCACGGCGGAGACGCCGACCCCCAAAAGAATGTTCTTCAGCGAAAGAAGAATGGGGGTGCCGATCAAGGCCCCGACCGGAAGTCCGATCAGGAAGACCAGAAGAAGCCCGACCCCACCCCCGATCAGACAGAGAAAGACCGATTCAAAAAGAAATTGGGAGAGGATCGCGCCCCGCTTGGCCCCTAAAGCCTTCTGAACACCGATCTGGGAAGTGCGTTCTTTCACGCTCACGAACATGATATTGGCGATGCTGAAACCCCCGACGAGGATGGAAAAAAGACCGATCAAAGCACCTGCGATATCCACCCGTGCAAAAAGTTGGTTCAAATTCTCCGAAACCAAGCTAGGGGAGTTCAAAGCAAAATCGTCATCCCTCCTGGGAGGAGTACGACGAATGGAACGCATCGCCCCCCGAACTTCAGCTTTAAGGGCTTCTTGGTCGATCTTTGCGCCGGCTTTGACCATAATGCTCCGCTCAAGGCCATCGAGGGAAAAGATCTTGGTCCCGAAATGGTAGGGGAGCAGGACGGTATTGTCCATACTGAAGCCGATCAGGCTCTGGCCTTCTTTTTCGATGACCCCGATCACGCGGACCCTTTGCCCTCTGATCTTAACCGCCTTTCCGAGGGAGTTGCCCCGAGGAAAGAGATTTTCTGCAACACCGGCCCCTAAAACGACAACGTTCCTTCCAGCCCGACATTCGAGCGGAGAAAGGTAGCGCCCCTTATCAAGATCGATGCTCCGCACCGAACCGAATCCATGCGTCACAGAACGAATGGAAACCCGTTGGACACTGTTGTTCTTCCGATGGACCTTATCGGTGGACTGCCCCATAAAAGCCATCGGCCGATCTCCGGGCAAACGCTTCTTTAAACGCTCAAATTCCCTGTACTTGGGCTGAGGTCGTTTCAAATATTCCCACCATTCATATTCACCTTCCCCAGGGCCCCAAGGCCACTTTTGAACAAAGACCACGTTCTCCCCCAAAGCCTTCACGCTTTGCTGCAAATTCCGCTCGAGCGTATCGACAAGGGTGAAAACAGCTATAATGGCAAAGATCCCGATAGTGATCCCTAAAAGGGAAAGGGAAGTGCGAAGCCGATCCCCCTTCAGGGCTCTCCAGCCCATTCGAGCACTTTCCAATATTGGGCGTATTCTGCGCCTCATGCCCCTCGAAGAAAAGAATTTTAATAAAAGCTGTCCCCGAGAACTTCCTAGCCTCCGGGGTTGCTAGTTACCCGGGATATTGCTAAAATTGCATGTAGAGCGGAACCCGAACTTTTCTCATCGTACCCCCCGACCCCATGGAAAACTCCGGAAAAACGGAAAAAAGTCCCCTAAAAGAGAAAGAGGACAGCATCAAGATCAAAAGTGCCCTTATAGCGGTTTTCCACAAAAAAGGGATCGAACCGCTCGTCCAAAAACTTCACGAACTAGGGGTCCAGCTCTACTCCACAGGAGGAACCCACGATCACATAAGATCATTGGATATCCCGGTCCGCTCGGTGGAAGGCCTAACTTCCTTCCCGTCCATTTTCGGGGGGCGGGTAAAAACCCTACACCCCAAGGTTTTCGGAGGAATCCTAGCTCGAAGAGAGGAGGAAACGGATAGCGAACAATTGGAGGATTATCACATCCCCGAGATCGATCTGGTGGTCGTCGACCTTTACCCCTTTGAAGAAACGGTCAAGGATGGAGGTTCGGAGCAAGAGATCATCGAACGGATCGATGTGGGGGGAACCGCTTTGATCCGGGCAGCGGCCAAGAATTTTGAAAACGTCCTCGTCGTCCCCTCCAGAGAGGATTACCCGGCCCTTATGGAGCTCCTTTCGGAGAAAAAAGGGGAGGTGGATCGCTCGGAACGAAAAGCTTTTGCCCAAAGAGCCTTTTACGTTTCATCCCATTACGACACCCAGATCGCCGATTTTTTCGACCCGGAAGGCCAGGAATTCCGCAAAAGTTTCAGGCCCAAACACGAACTCCGATACGGAGAGAACCCCCACCAAAAAGGGGCGTTTTACGGAGACTTCGATGATGCCTTTGAACAACTCAATGGAAAATCCCTTTCCTATAACAACTTGCTGGACCTGGATGCGGCCACTCGACTGATCCGGGAGTTCAAGGAGGAAAACCCCACTTTTGCCGTTATCAAGCACAACAACCCCTGTGGGGTCGCGATCCGAACGAGCGTTCAAGAAGCATGGGAAGCAGCTAAAGCCGGGGATCCGGTCTCTGCTTTCGGAGGGATCCTGATCAGCAACACGAAGATCGATCGAGCCACAGCTGAAGCGATCACAGAGCTCTTCTTTGAGCTCCTTATCGCTCCCGCTTACGAAGAGGATGCGTTGGAGATCCTTCGTTCGAAAAAGAAACGGATCGTCCTTGAACAGAAAAAAGACCCCGTCCAAAAGGAGCATTTTCGCACCGCATTGAACGGAGTCCTTTCCCAGGACAGCGATGAAGCCAAGGAAAGGGGGGAAGACCTTCGAACGGTCACCCAAAAGGAAGCTACGGAGAAAGAGGTCCGGGACCTTCTTTTTGCCAATTCGATCGCCAAACACACCCGTTCAAATACGATCGTCCTGGCCAAAGACCAACAGCTGGTCGGAAGCGGAACAGGGCAAACTTCCAGGGTCGATGCCTTGAAGCATGCGGTCCAAAAAGCGGGAGCTTTCGGGTTCGATCTGAACGGGGCCGTAATGGCTTCGGATGCTTTCTTCCCTTTCCCGGATTGCGTCGATATTGCCCATGAAGCGGGCATTTCCGCTGTTATCCAACCCGGCGGCTCGGTCAAGGACCAGGATTCCATCGATCATTGCGATACCTATGGAATGGCCATGGTGATGACCGGAACAAGACATTTCAAACACTGATAAAAGTATGGGCCTATTCGACTTCCTCACCAAAGAGATCGCGATCGATCTGGGAACCGCGAACACGCTGATCATTTACAATGATAAGGTGGTGATCGACGACCCCTCGATCGTAGCGGTGGACCGCCAAACCGGAAAAGTGATCGCAGTGGGGAAGGAGGCCCAACTGATGCACGGTAAGACCCATGAGAACATCAAGACGGTAAGGCCCCTAAAAGACGGTGTCATCGCCGATTTTCATGCCGCGGAACACATGATCCGGGGCATGATCAAAAAGATCAAGCAGAACAAAAGCCTTTTTGCACCGACCGTCCGAATGGTGATCTGCATTCCCTCCGGTATTACGGAGGTCGAAAAACGAGCGGTACGGGATTCGGCGGAACACGCAGGGGCCAAGGATGTTTACCTGATCCACGAACCGATGGCAGCAGCCGTTGGAATAGGGATCGACGTGGGAGAGCCCACTGGAAATATGATCATCGATATCGGAGGAGGAACATCGGAGATCGCGGTGATAGCCCTTGGAGGTATCGTGTGCGATAAATCGATCCGCGTGGCAGGGGACGATTTCACCCGCGACATCGAGGAATACATGCGACGCCAACACAACATCCTTATCGGGGAACGAACGGCGGAAAAGATCAAGATCGAGGTCGGTTCGGCCCTCCCGGAATTGGATGATCCACCTCCCGATTATGCGGTCCGGGGAAGGGATCTGATGACCGGCGTCCCCAAGGAGATCAACGTGAATTACGTGGAGATCGCTCATGCCCTCGATAAGTCGATCACCAAGATCGAGGAAGCGATCTTGAGCGCCCTGGAGATGACCCCACCGGAACTCAGCGCGGATATCTACAAAACCGGCATTTACCTCGTAGGAGGGGGTTCTATGCTCCGGGGATTGGACAAACGGATCGGGATCAAAACAAAATTACCGGTCCATATAGCCGACGACCCCCTAAGAGCAGTGGCAAGAGGGACCGGCATCGCTTTGAAGAACATCGATAATTTTCAATTCCTGATCCGGGACTGAACCTTAATTTTAAAAGACCCGGCAGGATGAAGGCCCATGCGCAATTTATTCCGTTTCATCGCGACCTATCGCTTGGCTTTCCTCTTCATCCTGTTACAGATCTGTTCGTTCACCCTCCTCTTTCGTTCCAATAGCTATCACAATGCGGTCTTTTTCCACTCGGCCCAGCATTGGATCGGAACAGCTTATGAATGGCAGACTTCGGCGACCCAATATTTCCAACTGAAGAAGGAGAACGAAAAGCTCGCAAAGGAGAACGCCAGGCTCCGCAAGAAACTCCTCCGTTACCAGGAGGACCCCGACTTTCGGATAGGGTCGGAAATGGACAGTGCTCAAAGAGCACGCTATCGGATCGTTCAGGCAAGGGTCATCAATAGCACGATCCATCGCCGGAACAATCACCTTACGATCGATCGGGGTGGAAAAGGAGGGGTGAAGAGGGATATGGGGGTGGTGGGACCTGAAGGGATCGTCGGAGTGGTACGGAATGTATCGTCCCACTTTGCGACCGTCCTCCCGGTCCTCAACAGCAATTTCCGAGCGAGTGTGAAATTAAAACGGACCGGTCATATCGGCCTTTTGGAATGGAACGGAAGAGGACCCCGAAAAGCAAGAATGGTGGATGTGGCCCAACACGTTAAGGTCCGAAAAAGGGATAGTGTCGTAACGCGAGGAGCATCTTCGATCTTTCCCCCGGGAGTCCCGGTCGGAAAAGTGGAAAAAGTAGAAACCGATCCGGCCGAGAACTATCATCGGATCGATCTGGAACTGTTCACGGATTTCAGCAAGCTCCATCACGTGTATGTGATCGAGCATCTCCTCAAGGAGGAAAAGGACAGCTTAGAGCAAAACGAGGAGTATGTTCGGTGAGTTCGTTAGCAACATCTTTCGCCTGGCGATCCTGATCCTTCTTCAGGCTCTGGTCCTCGATAATTGGACTTTGGACATCGGGATCCAACCCTACCTCTACATTCTTTTCATCCTGGCCCTCCCATTCGAAACACCACCATGGGCAGTTCTTATACTGGGTTTCGTGGCCGGTATCACCATGGACGCTTTTGAGAACACCGAAGGCATGCATGCTTCAGCCCTCACCTTGATGGCCTATATAAGAAGGCCCCTTCTGGCCCAACTGGCTCCAAGGGATGGATATGAAAGCGGGACCAAACCCCGAATAAAGGACATGGGTTTCACATGGTATTTCCGTTATGCAGCTATTCTTACTTTGATCCACCACGTATGGCTTATAGGATTGGACCATTTCCGCATCGATGAGACCCATATCATTCTTTTCAAAGGGATCCTGAGCGGCATTTTCACCCTGGTTCTGATCATTCTTTATCAATACCTGATCCATGGTTCACCAAGGCGGGGACGCCGATGAACGAAAGCATCCGTAAATACGTGATCATCGCGCTTTTCCTCCTCACGGGGATCGTCTTCGTGCTCCGCCTCTTTTTCCTGCAAGTGACCCAGGAAAAATGGGAAGTGAAGGCAGCCAATATTACGGAGCGTAAGGTCCCGATCTATCCTTCGCGGGGGCTGATCTACGATCGTGATAGCAATTTGCTGGTGGCCAATAATGCGGTCTACGACCTGAAGGTGGTTCCCAGGAAGGTGGAGGATATCGATACCATGGAATTTTGCGAGCTGGTAGGGGTCAGCAGGGAAGAGTTCGAACGGAAAATGCTGAAGGCTCGGAACAGGTCCTCTTTCACCGCATCGACCTTTGAAAAACAGATACCGGCCCAACAGTACGCGAGCATCGCTCAAAAGCTTTACAAATTCCCCGGTTTTTTTGGGGTTTCCAGGACCCTTCGCAGTTACCCGGACAGTATCGCTGCTCATGTGCTCGGATACGTCAGCGAGGTCAACCAAAGAACCCTCGACACGAGCGATTATTACGAGCAAGGGGACTATATCGGAGCATCAGGGATCGAAGCTTCTTACGAAAAATATCTGCGGGGCGAGAAGGGGGTCCGTTACGTAGTGGTGGATGTACACAACAATGAGAAAGGCCCTTACAAGGGGGGCGCTTACGACACGGCCGCGGTTCCGGCGAAGGACCTCGTATCCAGTTTGGACGCTGAACTTCAGAAATACGGCGAACAGCTCATGGAGAACAAAGTGGGCAGCATTGCCGCTATCGAGCCCTCTACGGGCGAGGTCTTGAGTTTGGTCTCATCCCCGACATACGATCCCAATCTTCTGGTGGGACGGATCCGCTCGAAGAATTATACACGATTGGCCCAGGATAGCCTCAAACCCCTTTTTAACAGAGCCCTTCGCTCGGTATATCCTCCAGGCTCGATCTTCAAGATCGTTCAGGCATTGGTGGGCCAGGAAATGGGAGTCCTAAAACCCAGCACCACCTATTATTGCGATGGAAGCGTGATCAAAGATCACGTTTCCCCGGGCTACTACGACCTCTTCCAAGGGATCAAGCGGTCCAGCAACATGTATTTCTATCGAGCTTTCCAACATATGGTTCAGCAAGGGAAAAAAAAGGACCCTTTTAAAGATGCCCGAATGGGCCTGAAAAAATGGCAACGCATGGTGGAGACTTTCGGCTTCGGAGAAGAACTCCCTTTGGACATCGGGAACCAAAAACCCGGCAACGTTCCGGGGCCGGCCTATTACGATGAGATCTACGGAAAACACCGTTGGAATTACAGGACCATTTATTCCCTGAGCATCGGCCAAGGGGAACTCGGAATAACGCCCCTCCAAATGGCGAACTTCGCTGCCACGATCGCCAACAGAGGGCATTATTATGCCCCGCACGTGGTCAAGAAGATCGAGGGACCCCACAACCGGATCGATGAGCGATTCAGACGAAAATTCCCGGTCGGCGTGGACAGCAGTCATTTTAAGACCCCCATAGAGGCTATGAAAGCGGTGATCGATGAAGCGGGGGGAACCGCTTGGCGGGCCCGGTCGGACAGCCTGACCATTTGCGGCAAGACCGGAACGGTCCAAAACCCCCATGGGGAGGACCATTCCTCTTTCATCGCTTTTGCTCCCAAGGAGGATCCCAAGATCGCGATCGCGGTGTACGTTGAGAACGCGGGTTACGGAGGAAGTTGGGCAGCACCGATCTCCAAGCTCATGGCGGAGAAGTATCTGCTGGATACGATCACGGACAAGAAAGCGGAAAAGCGGATCCTTGAAAAAGAGATCATCAAAGAAGGATCCCCCGAAGAAGAGAGCGATGGATAGGCGGATCAATATCACCAAATATCTCGATTGGCCGACCTTTTTCCTCTTTTCGATCCTGGTCCTGATCGGATGGATGAACATTCATTCGGCCGCTTACAACCCGGAAAACCCTTCCATTTTCTCTTTCTCGGAGGAATACGGAAAACAGTTCATCTGGATCGTGACCGGGTTCTTATTAGGTGGGGTCATTCTCTTGCTCGAAGGGGATTTTTTCCGAAAGTTCGCCGGTCTTATCTACGGGCTGAGCATTTTCCTGCTCCTTTTGGTCTTTCCCTTGGGAACGGAAGTTCATGGAGCAAAGGCATGGATCCAATTCGGTGGCTTTGCGATCCAACCTTCGGAATTCGTTAAACCAGCTTTGGGACTGGGTTTGGCTTCTTATCTGAGCAGCTTGACTCCCCGGACCAAGGGATGGTTCCGGACCCACTTGATCCCCTTGCTCCTCATCGGAATACCCGTCGGCCTGATCATGCTCCAGCCGGATACGGGAACAGCCTTGACCTTTTTGGCGTTCTTCATCGTCCTTTACCGGGAAGGATGGTCCGGGAACATCCTGATCGGGGGATTCATCATCGCTCTTCTTACGATCCTCACGCTTCTAACACGGGAAATGAGCTTTCAGGTCCCCTTTACAGAATGGAAGCTGAAAGGGAGCTACATCCTTATGGGATCAACGGTCCTGATCGGGCTCATGATATACAGTGTGGTCCAACGCTTTCTAAGGCCCCGAAAACGGAAAAGCTCCACGCTTGTAACGATCCTCATCCTGATGGTTGCCTGCGCCTTTATTTACGGAGTGGACCGTTCCTTTGAGAAAGTTCTGGATGACCACCAAAAGACACGCGTAAAGGTCCTTATCGGTCAAATAGAGGACCCTCAGGGTGCAGGGTACAACGTCGAACAAGCCAAGACCGCCATAGGATCGGGTGGCTTATCGGGAAAAGGCTATATGGAAGGTCCCCTTACCAAGTATAAATACGTCCCCATGCAGAGCACGGATTTTATTTTCTGCACGATCGGGGAGGAATGGGGTTTTATGGGGACGGCAACGGTGGTGATCCTCTTTACGGCCTTCCTGATCCGCCTGGTGATCGTAGCAGAACGGCAACGTTCGGCTTTCTCCAGAATATTCGGTTATTCGGTGGCATCCATTATCTTCTTCCACGTAGCTATCAATATCGGAATGGCGATCGGACTCGCTCCGGTGATCGGGATCCCGCTCCCTTTTTTCAGTTACGGAGGATCTTCCTTTTGGGCCTTCACGGTCCTCATCTTCATTCTATTAAGATTGGACGGAGAACGCTTGATGGTCCTCCGTTAAGGGATGAAATTCGGCTTTCACAACATGAATCGATAAAGGACTCCAAAGCAGATGAGCGAAACCCAAGCCAAGCGTCCTGAAGAGCAGGCAAACCCCGAGGAAAAGGAGAAGAAGAAGAAGATCTATGTCCTGGACACCTCGGTGATCCTTTACGACCACAATGCGATCAACAGTTTCGAGGAGAACGATGTGGCCATTCCGATCACGGTATTGGAAGAACTGGACAACTTCAAAAAGGGGAGCGATTCGATGAACTTCGAAGCAAGGGAGTTCATTCGGCAGGTCGACACCCTTTCCAAGCAGGTCAGCCTACAGGATTGGATCCCTTTGAACGGAAAGGAGAAAGGGAATTTCAAGGTGGTCATGAACCGTTTTTTCGAGGAAGTGAACGCCGAGAGTGTTTTTTCTTCCGGAAAAGCGGACCATCGTATCATCGATGCCGCAAGGATCCTTCAAGAGGAAGAGTCGGACAAAAAGGTGATCCTGGTCACCAAGGACGTCAACTTACGCTTAAAGGCCCGCTCGCTTGAACTTCCTGCGGAAGATTACCTGACCGGGAAGGTGAGGGATGCTCAACATTTGAACAAGGGGAAAACGATGATCGAGAACGTCCCTCAGGAAAGCCTCGATAAACTGAACGAAGAAGGAAGTGTCCCCTATGGGGAATTCCTCCAGGAACGACCGCTCGATCATCACTTCTTCATCCTTCGGAACGAAAGAACTTCCACCCTTGCCCATTTCGACCCGGAAGAAGAGCTCCTCGAGAAGGTGGAGAAAGAACGGACAGCGGGGATCATGCCTCGAAATGCGGAGCAGACCTTCGCACTGAACGCCATCTTGGATCCCAAAGTGCGATTGGTGACCATACAAGGCATTGCAGGTACTGGGAAAACGCTTTTGGCCTTGGCAGGCTCGATCGAACAACGAAGGGATTTCCAGCAGATCTACCTCGCACGCCCGATCGTCCCCCTCTCGGATAAAGATATCGGTTATCTCCCCGGGGATATCCACTCCAAGGTGGACCCTTTCATGCAGCCCCTTTGGGACAACCTCAAGTTCATCAAAGACCAATTCGGAAAAGAGGAGAAGCAACGGAAGCAGATCGACGAACTGGTCGAAAAGGAGAAATTGGTGATCTCAGCCTTGGCGTTCATCCGCGGGAGGACCTTGTCCAACATCATATTCATCGTGGATGAAGCCCAGAACCTGACCCCCCACGAGGTCCGTACGATCATCACTCGTGCGGGAGAGAACAGCAAGATCATTTTCACCGGGGATATAGGACAGATCGATAGCCCCTATCTCGATGCAGAAAGCAATGGGCTCTCCTATATCATCGAGCGCTTAAAGGGTTCACCTCTTTACGCTCATATCGAACTGGAAAAAGGAGAACGTTCTGAATTGGCGGAATTGGGGAATCAACGCCTTTGATCAGCGAAGGGTGTTCCGTCGGTCCTCGACGTTCGCGTGCTCCTTCAGGAGATCGAAGAGATTCCTTTGGACCCAGCGCCCCCTCCGAAGCTGAAGCCGCTGTTGGAGCGAGGCGAGCTCCCTTTTACTGGGCTTCCCGGCTTTGTCCACGTTCGTAACGAGGGCCAAATAGACCCCGGCATTCCCTTGAATAGGATGGGTATAAGCATCCTGAGACACCGTCATCAGTTTTCCGATCACGTAAGGCTCGTTGCCTCCACCCGGCAAGGAATTGCTGCTAAAGCTGACATCTTTGGCGGTTCGCACTTGGAGCCCATGGGCTGAAGCCAAACTGTCCAGGTTGTACCCCCCCTTCATTTCCTTTTTGAAACGCTCGGCTTTTTTATTCTCCATCACCTTTTCCCGCATCTCATCTTTTACATTGGCAAAGGAGGGAGTACCTTCCTTTTTGACCTCGGTGAGAAGGGCGACGATGAATTTATCGCCACAGCGGATGGCTCGGGATATATTCCCTTTTTCAGCGTTGTAAGCCCATCGCACTAGTTCCCGGCTATTCTCGAGCCGAGCCACGGAACGATCGCTCTCGCGAACCCTGGAAGCCAAGCGAACGCGAAGCCCCATTTTCTGAGCCATTTTCTGAAAACTGCTTTCTCCTTTGCTGTCCATCCGGACTTTCTTGGCCAGGTTAAAGGCGGAATCCAAAGTAGCTTCGGAAGGCCGCACTTCTTTCTCGATGACCACGGTCTTAACCTGCTGGACAGGTTTCGTGCGTTCCTCCACTTGGATCAAATGATAACCGGCCCTGGTTTTGACCACGGGATAGCTTCCCGTGTCGGCATGGAAAACGGCACTATCGAAAGCGGGGAGCATTCGGCCAGGACGGACCCAACCGAGGGACCCGTTCTTTCGTGCGGAGCGGGGATCCTCAGAGATCCGCTTGGCCAAGGGGCCAAAGGGCTGGCCTTCTTCTTGAACGACCTTTTTCAAGCTATCGGCCACTCGCTTCAGGCTATCATCTTTACCCCGGATACCCCGTCCCAGGAGAATGTGGGAAACCTTGACCGAGTCGGGGCGTTTCTCCTTCCCTTGGACTTTATAAAGGGTGAAAGATTCACCGTCCCGCACAGGACCGATGACCTCCCCTTTAGAGGCCTTGAAAAGAAGGGAATCGGTCGTGCTATCCGCGACTTCTCCTTTCCGAAGGAATTCGATGGGGCTCCCCGGTCGATCGGATTGATTGGACGCGTAAAGGGAATCCTTCGTTTCCTTCTTGAAATGGGATCGAAGCTCCTCCATTTTCTTCTTGCCCCTTTTCAGATCTTTTTGAGAAGGACTGGCATCGACGATCACATATTTAAAAGAACGAGAGGCCTCTTGTTCGTATTCGGGATCATTCTTATGCTCCTCATAATAGGAGCGCAGATCGGATTCTTGAAGGTCCACCTTTTCGTCCGGAAGAGACCGGTAGGGCCGAAGGACATAACGGAGATCGATGGTCCGGTTCTGGCCTCTGTAAGCATCCCTCGTCTCCACGTCATTGGCATACATAGCCTTTTTGACGAGGTTGATGAATTTTTTGAATTCTCGCTCTTGAACGATGGACTCCGTCATACGTGTCCATTGCTTCCGGGCTTGCTGGTTCTGTTTATAGCTCCTTTTGATCTGACGAAGGACCATCTCTTTATTGAAGGTCCCCATTTGCTGCTCAAAGATCTTACGGATCCGCGGGTGCACATTATCCCCGGCCAAAAGGTCCTTCAATTCCGCTGAAGGCACCTCGATCCCGAGTTCTTTCATGTGTTTGCCGAAGAGTCGTTCCTGGACCATTCGACGCCAGACCTGATCCCGGATCCGCTGCTTCATTTCTTCGTCGATCTCTTTCTGGCGATTCTTTCGGAGCTGTTGAACTTGCTGATCCACCTTTTGCTGGTATTGCTCCTTGGGGATCTTTTTCCCGTAGATCTCCCCCACGTCGGCCATTTGGGGTCTTTGCCTGCTACAACCCCCTTGTCTGAGAAGTCCCCCTAAAATGAAAGCGACCATAGCCCCTCCGATCACGATGATGAGGAGGCCGGAGCGCTTTCTGATCCGATTGATCATTGCCATCGTTCAGTAAGCTCTTTGAAATAAGGAGCGCTAATATACGAGCTGATTCGTGATCGGGAAAACGCTGAACTTGGAATGTGCGGGATCCAGCGTTAATTATCCGAGCTCCGACCCCTCATAAACCTACGCAGCCCGTACATAGCAGCGCCCAATAAGGGAAATATCAAATAAAAAGCCCCTTCGGACCATCCCTTCCTCCCGATCATAAAAAGGGCCATGATCAGAGCCGCGATCGCGATCAGCAGCCAGAAGATCTCCATGAATTTATGGGCTCCCTTCTTCATCCCTCTTTCTACCCGGTTTGTCGAAATACCATTCGCCGGTGATCTCTTTGATACGGTATTTGCTAAGATCTTCTTCAGCGACAAGGCCGTTTCCATGGATCACCCCATCCGCTCGGGTGATCTTGACGAACTTGTCCGTATAGACCTTTCCACTGTCCCGATCCCAGGTCAGTTTTTCGGTGTTCAAGCGCTCCCCTTTCGCATTCTTGACCACCACATTGTTCCGAGCGATCATGCGCTCCTGGTTTTCATACATGGTACCCCTTTCCGCTTGAAGTTCGGAATCTATGGAGTCGTTCTCGTAAAAGACGATATGGAACCCCTTATGGAATTCGATGCGAGCTCCTTTCCCTTCTTTTTCGAAATGCTCCATCTCCTGGGCGTAAAGTTTCATGAGCTTGCGCCCGGAATCGCTATAGGTGAGTTCCACCCCATAACTGGTACGTACAGGGACCTCCTCCCGATCCGTCAAGGCTTTCACCTCTTCCATTTCGTTCTGGCCACAAGAAATAAGCATCCCAAGAGAAAGGCTCAGGATGCTCAAGATACGGTACGGATAAAAGGAGGAAATACTCACCAGGATTTTCGGGGGCGTGTGGTCTCCCCGATCCAACAGCCGATCTTGTAAGGTTCGTCTTTGGGTTCCCCCTGATCGTTCAGCATTTGATTCGTGAACATCGGGTCCTTGCCGGGGAATTGACCCCGATAACCGCCCAGCCTGTTCTGGACCAGTTCCTTAAGTGAACTATCCTTGGCTCCCACCCGTTTCCGGGCTTTCTTCGCATAATCGGCGGCCAACCAATAGACCCCTTTACCATCGAGTTTCCCCTTACATTGACCTTCGCTTTTCGCGATGGCATCAGCGATGATGATATAGGGCCAAGGGCTTTCGCTATTGAGATCCATGGCTTTCCGAGCGTATCCGTTCGCTTTACTGACAAGGCCCCGCTTATTGGCATTCCGTCCAGCTTGGATGTAAAACTCCGCCAATCGTTCTTCATTCACTTTGCCCGAATCCTTCTCTTTCATGAGCTTGATCGCTTCCTGGAAATACTTGGAAGCTTCTTCGTGGTTCTCGTTCTTCATTTCGAGAACACCGATCTCATAGGCCGAACCAGCACTTGGATCTTCCTTATAGACCTTTTTCGCCAAACGAGGATAGAGATCGGTCTTTTGACACTTCCGTTCCTTTAAGGCCAACATCATCTGTTTTTTCAAGGCCGGCGTGAGAGCGGAATCCTTTTCCAACCATTCCTTGTAATGCTTCTCTAACATTTCGCAATCCGTAAGCGCCTTAAAGACCTTATCGACCTTCGGCTTGATCTTCTGCTCGTAAAAGTTCTTGAACTTCTCGTTCCTGGGATCTTTGATGTTCTGGTCGATGTAATGTGAAATAGGAACGTACTCGAGAGCGATCTCCTTCTTGGTCGCCGAATCGATCTTGTACAGGTAATAAAGGGACACATAGTAGCGTCCGACGTGCGGAGGGAAAGCCTCTTTTTCGAGGCCGTGCACGGATTCGGAAAGCAAACGATTCCCTTTTATAAGCATTTCCGTAGGAAGGAATTTCCGGTACTTCACATAATGAGACCCTTTTTTCCCTTTTATTTTCAACTCCTCTCCGTATTCCTTCTTCCGCTTATCGTAGACCCACATCAAGGAATCGATGTATTTCCTCTTTTGAGCACTGTCCTTGGCTTTTTTGATAAAATGCTGGTAAAATTTCTCCCCGTCCACATAAAGCCTTTTCGAGGCCCGGGGGCATAGTTCGACGGCTTTTTGCCAAGGGGAGATCGCCTTTTCGATCTCCTTGTTATCCCGAAAGCTCCGGTAAATGGTCAATTTTTCGATACACTTGACGCTATCCTCTCCGGTACCGTACTCCTGGCCGAAAACGGGTGATCCAAAAAGAAGGAAAACAAGAAAAAAGACGTGGAACGGTTTCATAATCCTGCTTTTTATTTCGTTGCTCATCTGATCTTCGGTTTTCGGAACCATTGATCCGCCCTGTGGGGAGAAAGGGAAACACCTATATAAAACTTCCAGGCGCGCTCTTTGAGCATCGATCCATTCCCCTTAGGCCCTCTCTTGGACCATTCCGCACCCAGATCGATGGTGGAAAAGGATGAAGAACGGACGAGCGGAAGCCCTAAACCAAAACTTATGCCAAGATCACGGACCTCGCGGCCCTTATACTGGTAATATTCCCTTATGGACCTGAAGCCCAATCGGTAATCCCAATAACCCAAATAAGAGGAGCTTCGCCGATACTCGGTAAGGGGCGTGAATTCGAAACCCGCTCGTAGCACACGTCGGTCGACCGCCTTATCACTTTGGAAAAGGAGCGCGGAAGCTTCCTCATTAATGCTTCCCCATTTGCGTGTGCGGAATTCGAAGCTTCCCCTGAGCCT
>CAZOSO010000004.1:34146-41616 GCA_964582635.1 uncultured Weeksellaceae bacterium
GTATTGAATTGGCTCCTATCCTTGAATTCGGTGCGCCTTTTCTTCCGCAATTCACCGAAAAGGTAGGATAAATGAACACCGATACCGAGGCGCAGCGAGTCGCCTTGCTGGATGATGTTGTAACCGTTCCCGAGGTAAAGTTTTTGAATGCGGCCTTCTCCTGTATAGGAGCGGGCATATTCTCCGATCTTATCCTTGGTCAGGGTATCTTGCACATTGTAGTTCCGCTGGGCATAGGGATGGATCCCAAAGGTGAGGGTCCAACGGTCCGAAGCAGGAAAACCGAAAGCGATGTTCTGGAGCTGGCTGTTTTTTTTCTCTTCAGTGATCTCCCCATCGGTCATGGAGATCCGATCGTGCTTCACCCCCAGATCGAAGCCGGGTTCCACCATATTGCCATAATGGCCCGGATTGACAGGATCGATGCCGGTCCTCCCGGGAAGGGCGATCCCTACACCTCCCATTCCAAAGTTGCGCGCATAATTGGATGGCTGGATCTCCCCGAGCCCTTTTGCAGAAAAGGGGGATCCGGTCTCGACCTGGGCATTCACGTTATTCAGCCCTTCAAGGAGCGGAAGGGTCATGATCAGAACGATCGCCCGCCATATGTTGCTGGAGAATCGCATTAAGACCACGTAGGGTTAGGAACGGGTCTGCAAAGATGCCCTTTTTGAGTTCTTTTCCAACCAAAGAAAGGTCCCCTCCTGTTAAAACGACAGCTCCTCGGGGATGATCGCTCTCGAACGAGTGGATCCGCGCTTTTATTTCATCGAGGACCCCATAATGGATGCCGGACCTCAGAGCCCCTTTCGTGTCCTTTTCGATACGCTCCGGCCTCTCCCCGAGCTCAACAAAAGGAAGACGTCCGGTGGAGCGATGCATGGCCTCGGCTCTCATCGAAACGCCGGGAGCGATCGCACCCCCGATCAGGGTCCCATTTTCGACGATCTCATAAGTGATACAGGTCCCCATGTCGATCACGAGAACCGTGGAATCAGGGAATAGGGTATAGGCTCCCACGGCATTAGCGAGGCGATCGGGGCCGAGCGTGTTCGGGTCCTCGAGATCGATCCTGACAGGAGTAGGAGTATCAGGGCGCAGCAGGAGCGGTTCGCCGGTGAGATGAGCGGCCTTTTGGATAAAGGAGGGCAACTCTTTCCGCACGCTGGAGATCCCAGTGGCTTCTGGCCGTTCATTCTCCAGGAAAGACCGGAGGTCGAATTCTTCCCCCTCCTTCCATGTAGCATGCTCCAAGATCTCTTGGTCTTGAAAAAGAGCGAGTTTGCCACGGGAATTGCCTATATCGATGACCAGATGCATAGCTAGGAATGCTTAGCGATAAGCCGAAGGGCTTTTATACTTTGCGGAGGAAATTTCCATAAATTTGCCGGCACGCAAGGTCGGTTCCATAGCTCAGTTGGTAGAGCACACGACTGAAAATCGTGGTGTCGGCAGTTCGAATCTGCCTGGAACCACCTTTCAAAGCCCTTTGAGGAATCCTCAAAGGGCTTTTTCTTTTTGAAGGGCTTGATAAAAGGTGCAAGCGTTCTCGATCGCATGGTCGATGGAGCGAGGGTCGAACCCGAAACGCTCCTTTGCTTTTTCAGCAGAAAAACGCATATCCCGGAGCCCGTTCCGTGCGGTATGCTTATTGATCTTCGGTGTCCTTCCGCTCAAGAACCTGATCGCTTCCTCAGAACGCCAAGCCCCTTCCATCAGAAAACGTCCTGCTTCGATATTGGGCCCTTTTTGGCCGAGGCATTCGGCCACCCGCTCCATCACACTACGGAAACTCCGATGCTCCCCGATCATAACGAAGCGCTCCCCTTCAAAGTCCATTTCATCGAGCAGGCGGACCAAGCTTTCAGCAACATCCCTTGCATCGATAAAAGCATTGGAGCCGGGAGGATAAAAAGGGTTCCCATCCGCAACCCCATCGATCAGGGTTGTGGAACTTCTGCCCGGAGCCCCTGGACCGATCACGATACAAGGATTGAGGATGACCACCGGTAATCCTTCCTCACGAGCCCTTCGAACTTCTCGCTCGGCCATATGCTTGCTTATGGAATAATCGCTGTTCCTCCCATCGACCTTCCATCGAGCATCTTCATCGAGCACGTTCCCGGGCTGAGCCCTGCCGAGGGCGGAAGTCGAACTTACATGGCCGAAGGCCCGAACACCCGCTTGGAGAGAGAGCTCTAGGAGATTCTTGGTCCCTTCTACATTGAACTCGAGCAAGCGTTCCCTATCGCGTGGGTCGTAAGAGACCATCCCAGCGGAATGAAAGACCCGATCGACCCCTTGCACAGCAGCCTTAAGCTCGTAAAGATCGCACAGATCCGCATCCACCCACTCGATGCCCGAAAAGAGGGCCATTCCATCCTCGGGCCTGTAGTACTGGAACAGCTTCTTAACGACGCTCAGATCGCTGCTCTCACGCTTCGTAGCCCTTATGGAGCGCTTTTGGAGCGCGAGCTCGAGGAGCAGATGGCTCCCGATCAGTCCGGTTCCTCCGGTCACCAGATCCATGGGGATAAAGGTACGGATCCCTTAATTTCGGACCCAAAGCGAAAGATGCGATGAGTTTCGTCCAAGAACTGGAATGGCGGGGGATGTTGCACGACACAACCCCGGGAGCCGAGGAGCTCCTTTCAAAAGAGCCCTCGGTCGGGTATATCGGGATCGACCCGACCGCAAACTCCCTTCATATCGGCCACTTGGCTTCGATCATGATGCTCACCCATTTCCAACGCCACGGCCACAGGCCTATCGCATTGGTCGGAGGAGCGACCGGGATGATCGGGGATCCCTCCGGGCGTTCGGAGGAACGGAACCTCCTCACTGAGGAAGAATTGGAAAAGAATAAGAACGGTCTAAAAGGCCAACTGAAGAACTTTTTGGACTTCGAGCGGGAAGGGAACCCGGCAGAACTTCTGGACAATTACGACTGGTTCAAAGCGATGTCCTTTTTGGACTTTATCCGGGATATCGGGAAGCACATCACGGTCAATTACATGATGAGCAAGGAATCCGTGCAAAAGCGTTTGGATGCAGGGATGTCCTTTACGGAGTTCAGCTATCAACTCGCTCAAGGCTACGATTTCCTCCATCTCTATCGGGAAAAAGGCTGCCGTTTCCAAATGGGGGGCTCGGACCAATGGGGGAACATCACGACCGGCACCGAATTGATCAGGCGCATCGAAGGGGGAGAGGCCCATGCCCTCACCAGCCCTCTCATCACCCGAGCTGACGGAGGCAAGTTCGGCAAGACCGAAAAAGGCACGGTCTGGCTGGACCCGGAACGAACATCCCCTTACGAATTCTACCAGTTCTGGCTCAATGTGAGCGATGAAGATGCTCCGCGTTTCCTGCGCATCTTCACCCTCAAGGACCGGGAAACGATCCAAAAGCTCGAGAAGGACCACGCAGAAGCTCCCCATCAACGGATCATGCAGCAGGAACTGGCCAAAGAGGTGACCACACGGGTCCACTCCGAGCAAGACTACGAGAACGCGGTGAAGGCTTCGAAGATCCTTTTCGGGAAGTCCACGAAGGAGGACCTGAGCTCGCTTTCATTGGAACAAGCCCTCCAGGTCTTTGAAGGAGTTCCCCGGACCGAGCTTCCCAGGGGAGAACTCCAAAAAGGGATCGACATCGTCACTTTCCTCTCCGAGACCACCGGATTTTTGAGCTCAAAAGGGGAAGCCAAAAGGGCCCTGAAAGAAGGAGCGATCAAGATCAACAAGGAGAAGGTGGATGGCCAAGAGCGGGTGGTCGACACCAGCGATCTGATCAATGAAAATTACATCCTCGGCCAAAAAGGAAAAAAGAACTACTTCCTGGTGTTAACACAGGGCTCTTGAGAGGGGAGATCCAAATTCAGATCCTGAAATTCAAAAAGCACCCCTCTCTCCTTCCCACATCAGATTGCAACCCCTCACATCCGATCCATCCACCCTTCCCAGCACTTCGAAACTTCCATCCTCGAAGACGCGACCCAGATCGTCCAGCGCCAGGAAAGCGCAAGAATCCCGGTTGGCAAGGTCGATCACATTGAGCGCTCCGGCTCTCCCGGGCGGGAGGATGTGAAAGGGATCTTCGATCTCCCGGGCCAAGACCTTCAGCCACGGAGGGGGGCGAAAGATCCCATCGCCATCAGCGTAGGCCTGAGAAAGCATCTCGGTCATTCCGTATTCCGAGTGCACCCGCTCTAAGCCAAAGGCCTTTTTAAGGTGGGCATGAAGTTCTTCCCGGACCATCTCCTTCCGTCGACCTTTCATGCCTCCGGTTTCCATGACCGTGCAATGGCGAAGAGGCATAGGGTGATATGCTGCTAGGTCGAGCAAAGCGAAGGAAACCCCGATCAAAAGGCTGGGGAGCTCTCGATCTTCCAGTTCACGGAGGCGCTGAACCAACTCACGATGCTCGTTCAAAAAGAAACCGTTCTCCCTATGCCCGCTTTCATCCATCAATCCCTGGACCATATGCACCAGGGAGGCATCTTCCCGCTCCGCATAGGAAGGCAATAAGGCTAGGATCCGGTAATAAGAAGGGTCCCCGTATCGTTCTTGAAAGCCATGGTACCAAGAACGATCGTAAAGTTCCGGGTCCGCGATGTAATGGTGGGCTCGATCTTGGGCGCCGCTCGTACCACTGCTGCGGAAGACTTTGTAAGCAGAAAGCCCCTCCCGGAGCACCCGATGGGTTTTGAAAAAACGGACCGGCAGGAAGGGGACCTCCTCGAGGGTCTTCACCTTTTCAGGGTCGACCCCCAAATGAGCGATGAAGTTCCGGAGAACAGGGACCGTTCTAGCTTGTTCCTGAAAAAGGGAGTGAGCGCTCTCCCGAAAGCTCTTTTCATCCCTGACCCCGAGTATCGAAGCATTCTCCATGGTCCTTAAAGCGGACTGAATTTGTTAAATTTACCTCAGAATGGGCTGCAAACGGATCATACAACGATCGCTGTTCACCCTTTTGGGATGTGCGCTCCTTCAGGCTTGCTATAAACCGGATGAATTTCCGGACGAGCCCAGTTTGACCTTTGAGGAATTCGAAGCAAAGGGGGACAGCACGGCACGTTTAAAAGTTTCCTTCACCGACGGAGATGGAAACATCGGCTTGAAAAAGGGAGATACCACGGGTAAGTTCAGTCCCGGCAGCCGCTATCATTACAACCTTTTTCTCGAGTATTACGAAAAGCAGAACGGGAAGTGGGTTCACCGAGACCTCGATCCGCCCTTTTATTACCGGATCCCTCCCTTGAAGCCCAAAGGCCAAAGCAAAGCTTTGAAAGGGGATATCGAGGTGGAATTGGAGCCCACTTATTTCGATCCGACCAGTCCCTACGACACCATCAAGTATAGCATCAAACTTGCGGATCGGGAGCTGAACGAGAGCGAGGCTGTGGAAACCGATCCGATCATCGTTCCCTGAGGCAGGAAGAGCCTTCGCTCAAGGATCCTATATTTGCGGCCTTTAGGGATTTTTCTATTTCAGCATGAACGGGAAATTGGTGATCCTCGCTGCTCCCTCGGGATCAGGGAAAACGAGCATCGTTAACGGCCTTTTGGAGGAAGGGCTTGATCTGAAGTTTTCAGTATCCGCAACAAGCCGGCCCCAAAGAGGAGAAGAAGAAGAGGGAGAGGATTATTATTTCCTGGGCCCCGAAGAATTCCGTAGAAGAGTGGACCAGGGGGAACTCATCGAATGGGAAGAGGTTTATCCCAACCGCTTTTACGGTACCCTTCGCTCAGAAGTGGATCGGATCCGGGAGGAAGGAAGGAATGTAATATTCGATGTGGATGTGGTCGGGGCCCTCAACCTCAAGGAGCAATTCGGGGAGGAGGCTTTGGCCATCTTCATCCGCCCCCCTTCTATAGAAGCCCTGGAAAAGCGAATACGCAGTCGGAACACCGATAAGGAAAGGGATATCCAAGAGCGTTTGAAAAAGGCGCGGGAGGAAATGCGTTATGAACCCGAATTCGATGTGGTCGTAGAGAACGATGAGCTTGATCAAGCCATCGCGGACTGCAAAGAAGCGATCGTCCAATTTCTGGCATCATGAAAAGGATCGGCCTCTTCTTCGGGACCTTCAACCCCATCCACGTTGGGCACCTCATCATCGCCAATTTCATGGCGGACCTGCCGGAATTGGATGAGGTTTGGCTCGTGGTGACCCCTAAGAATCCGGAAAAACAGAAAGACACTCTCCTCCAGGACCATCACCGTCTTCAATTGGCGCGGGTCGCAACCGAGGACAACGACAGGCTCGATGTGAGCCGGGTCGAATTCGAACTACCCAAGCCCTCCTATACGATCAATACCCTCAAGCACCTGGAGGAAAAACACCCCGAGCATCGTTTCACCTTGATCGTAGGGGAGGACAACCTAAGGACCTTCCACAAGTGGAAGAATTACGAGGAAATACTGGAAGGGCACGAGCTCTTCATCTATCCCAGAGCCTATACGGTCCAGGAAAGGGACCACGGCCCGGACCCCAAGGACAAAGAACGGGAGGAGGCCTTCAAAGCGATGCCGGGGGTTCACCTTTTCGATGCGCCGGTCATGAAGATCTCGGCGAGCTATATCCGGAAAGCAATTTCAGAAGGAAGGGATGTCCGTTACCTTCTCACACCTCCGGTGCATCAATACGTAGAGGAGATGCATTTCTACGAAGACTGATCAGGCGTCCATTACCTCTTGGACCAAGGGCCTTAGCAATTTGGCCCCATCCGTGTTCCCAAGAGCTTGATCGGCCGCCCGTTCAGGATGTGGCATCATCCCTGCCACATTTCCAGCCTTGTTCCGAATACCAGCTATATAACGCCTCGAACCGTTGGGGTCCCCAGCAGGGTCCAGACCGCCATCTTCATTGCAGTAACGGAAAAGGATCCGGCCTTCCCGCTCCAACTCATCCAACACTTCATCCGATGCAAAATAACGGCCTTCCTTATGGGCGATAGGGATCCGTAGAACCTCCCCTTTCTCCGAACCTGTGGTCAAGAAGTGGGAGTCATCATCGGTACGGATGTACACGTTCTTGCAAGCGAAAAGCCGGTGGGCATTGATCAATAAGGTCCCCGGTAAAAGCCCTGCTTCGCAGAGCACTTGAAACCCGTTACAGATCCCGAGCACTTTCCCTCCCCGCTCGGCATGCTCGATCACCTTTTCCATGATGGGAGAGAAGCGGGCGATCGCTCCGGCCCTCAGGTGATCGCCATAGGAAAAACCTCCGGGTAGAACGATCAGATCCGCTCCCTGCAGATCCCGCTCCTTGTGCCAAAGGCTTACTACTTCAGCCCCGAGGCATTCAGCCAGGGCATAGCGCATGTCCTCATCGCAATTGGAGCCGGGAAAGGTGACAACGCCGCACTTCATAGGACTTCAAAAGTACGAACTCAAGAAATGATTCAATAGGAGGAGAAGAAGCCAGATATAAAAAATGAAAGCAGAAAGATGCTGGGGGCCTTT
>CAZOSO010000004.1:41716-47135 GCA_964582635.1 uncultured Weeksellaceae bacterium
CCCGCATCGAAAAGGTAGGGGGTCGGTGTTCCCCCTTTTTGAACTTTTACCAAGCGCCAGAACGATATCATCAGAAAAGGAAGGGCAAAGGCCGTTGGATGGGCCCATTGCCCCCCTGGGAATAGCCCGATGAGCAAAGGATAAAGGAGGGGAGGAAGATTCCCGTGTTCTTCGGGAAAATTGAGGTCCCGTGCGATCCCGATGCTCAGGAGGCTCCCCAGGATCGCAAGGAGGGCGCCTGCGGTCCAACCGGTCCAAGGATAAGTCCTGAAGAGCGAAGCGATCCCCTCATAGAGGGGCGTCCCTTGGTATGAAGGAGGAGGAGAACCTTCCAAAAAGCCGGCCAGCCAAAGGCATGCGACAATGAGGGGCAAAAGAAGGAGCGACCCCGGATGGTCCGATCGATAGGCCTTAAGGATCATAAAGAGATGGATCGCATCCTCGTTCGGGAAAGATCTTTACTTTTGGTCCAAAGAAAGCTTTTTAAGCATGTTCAAGGACCTCGTTTGGATGTTGGCGGATCTCCTGAGAAAAAGCTTTGAGATCCTTCCCAAGCTCGGAAATCTACCGAACATCGCCTTCGTATTGCTGGCCTGCCTCGGCTTTTTGATCTGGCTGAAAATGCAGCGCGACTACAACAAGAAGGCCGAACGCGAAGGCACGCTCAAGTGATCAGGCCTTGGCCGTTTTTTTAAGAAGGTCCTGGCCGATGTCCTGTCGGTAAGTACGACCTTCAAAACGGATCGATCCCGAATCGTTCAAGGAGCCTTCCAAGGCGGTCTCCAGATCCCTCCCCAGGGACAGGACCGTTAACACTCTTCCCCCAGCTGTCACTAGCTTTCCCCCTTCTTCTCGGGTCCCGGCCTGAAAAACATAGCTGTTCTCCACGTTCTGGAGACCCTCTATCGTTTTCCCTTTCTCGTATTTTCCCGGATAACCTCCTGAAGCGAGCACGATCGCAGCAGCGCTCCTCGGGTCCGTATTGACATCCCGCTCGGAGAGGGTGCCGGTAGCGATCCCTTCAAAAAGGTCCAAAAGATCACCCTCCATTCGAGGAAGGATGGATTGAGCCTCGGGATCTCCCAAGCGCACGTTGTATTCCACCACATAGGGTTCCCCGTCGACGATCATTAGCCCAAAAAAGAGGAAGCCTTGATAAGGCATCCCTTCCTTCTCAGCAGCTTCCAGGGTGGGACGGATGATCCGGTCCTCCACTTTTTCCATCAAGACCCGGTCCATGAAAGGAACGGGGGAAACGGAACCCATCCCTCCGGTATTGGCCCCGGTATCGCCTTCCCCGATGCGTTTGTAATCCTTGGCTTCAGGAAGGATCTTGTAGGAAGCGCCGTCGCAGAGCGCGAAAACAGAAACTTCCACTCCGTCCAGGTATTCCTCGATGACCACGCTTTGGCCGGCTTCCCCGAATTTGTCCTCCTGAAGGATCGCATCGAGTTCCTTTTGGGCGCCCGAAAGGTCTTCATGGATCGAAACGCCCTTTCCGGCAGCGAGCCCGTCCGCTTTGATGACGTAGGGGGCTCGAATGGAGTTCAAGAAAGCGTGCGCATCATCCCGCTCCTTAGCGGTAAAAGCTCCGTAGGCAGCGGTAGGAATGGAGTGGCGCTTCATGAAATCTTTGGCAAAGGCCTTGCTTCCTTCCAAACGTCCAGCCTCCCGGCCAGGAGCGATGACGGTAAGCTCTCCCAATTCAGGGTCCTCTGCCAATTCATCCTTGATGCCGTTCACGATGGGATCTTCAGGGCCCACTACCAAATAGCGGATCCCCTTTTCCTTCAGTTCCTTTTTAAGCCCCTCGGTGTCACTTCCATCGAGCGAAAGGTTCTCCCCGAGATTTCGGGTTCCAGGATTCCCTGGAGCAAAATAAAGCTGATCGAGTTGAGAGCTCTGGGCGATCTTCCACCCGAGAGCGTGTTCACGGGCGCCAGAACCGAGGATGAGAACGTTCATCTTGGCCTTTTTGACAAAGGTAGGAACTTGCCCGGGGAAGGATTCCCTTCGATCAAGGTCTTTTAATACTACAGCCCTTGGCCTCCGTAGTGGCAGGGTCTATCTCCTTTCCCTCGACCATAGCCTTCAGAGCGTCTTTCACATAGAAGGCTTCGACTTGCTCCGCATCCTTGTAATTATCGTCGATCGCTCCTCTATAGACCAAGCGGAACTCTTCATTAAATAGGAAGACGTGGGGGGTGGTCTTCGCTCCGAAAGCGTCGGCCGTTTTATTCTTGGCGTCGAATAGATAAGGGATCCCGGGATGATGCTTTTTTCCGAAGCGCTTCATGTCCTCCATGGAATCCCCCTGATCACGCTTGGCGGTATTGGAATTCAATAGGACCGTATAAACGTCCCGCTTTTCAGCCATCCGCTGCACCACCGGGTATCGATCCACCCATGCTTCCACGAACGGACAGGTGTTGCAGGTGAAAATGACCATCAAGCCGTTCTCACCGGCCAAGTCCCCTAAGGTCTGTTGATGCCCATAGATGCTTTTCATCTCCCGGTCCTTGTGAGGCATTTTCTCACCGATCTCAAGGGGATCGGGCCCTTTTTTCCCGCAGGACAAAAAGAGGAACATGAAGAAGAAGAAGGATGTGGTCAAAGCGCGATCAAAACGGCTGATGCTCATAAATGAGTTCTTTTGTTTCGAATGAGGGATCATAGTGGAGCATTCCCGTGCTTTTTGCGGGGCAGGTTCTCCACCTTGTTCTCGAGCATGCCGAAGGCTCGGATCAATTTTTCCCGTGTCTTATGGGGTTTGATGACTTCATCCACAAAGCCTCGGGCGGCAGCGCGATAGGGATGAGCGAACTCCTCTTTGTATTCTTCTTCCTTCTCTTTGAGCTTGGCGTCGGGATCGTCCGCGTTCTGGATCTCTTTCCGGAAAATGATCTCGGCAGCTCCTTTAGGGCCCATCACTGCGATCTCAGCGGTGGGCCAGGCATAGTTCAGGTCGGCCCCGATATGCTTGGAGTTCATCACATCGTAAGCCCCTCCGTAAGCTTTTCGGGTTATAACGGTAACCCTGGGAACGGTAGCCTCGCAGAAGGCATAGAGAAGCTTGGCCCCGTTGGTGATGATCCCGTTCCATTCTTGATCGGTACCCGGAAGGAAACCCGGTACATCCTCGAAAACGAGAAGCGGCACATTGAAGGCGTCGCAAAAGCGGACGAATCGTGCTCCTTTCCGCGAAGCATCGATATCGAGCACGCCGGCCAAATGCATGGGCTGGTTCGCCACCACCCCGATGCTCCTTCCTCCGATCCGTGCAAAGCCGACAACGATGTTCTCCGCATAATCGCGATGAACCTCCATGAAAGAATCCTCGTCGACGGTCCCATTGATCACCTCGCGCATATCGTAAGGTTGATCGGAGGACTCGGGGACGATCCCGTCCAGTTCGGTGCGGTTCTCATCCCCCTCCTCATAAGGAAGCTTGGGGGGCTCTTCTTCACAGTTGAGGGGAAGGTAGCCCATCAGGTTCCGGATCCCCTCGATGCACTCTTTTTCGTTAGGAGCAGCAAAATGGGTGACCCCTGATTTGCTGGCGTGCGCATCAGCACCCCCTAGATCTTCAGGAGTGACCTCTTCATGGGTTACGGTCTTCACCACGTTCGGACCGGTGACGAACATGTAGGAAGTGCCCTGCACCATCCAAGTGAAATCGGTCAAAGCCGGAGAATAAACAGCGCCCCCGGCGCAGGGCCCCATAATAGCAGAGATCTGGGGAATAACACCGCTGGCTTGCGTATTGCGGTAGAAGATGTCAGCATAACCGGCCAGGGAGACCACGCCTTCCTGAATACGAGCACCCCCGGAGTCGTTCAGGCCGATGACAGGGGCCCCGTTCTTCATCGCCATATCCATGATCTTGCAGATCTTCTCCGCATGCGCTTCCGCGAGCGACCCCCCTAATACGGTGAAATCCTGCGAATAGACATAGACCAAGCGGCCATCGATGGTGCCATATCCCGTAATGACCCCATCGCCGTAGAACTTCATTTTATCGAGGCCGAAAAGCGTAGAGCGGTGCTGAACGAGTTGACCGATCTCTTCAAAGGAATCTTCGTCGAGAAGGAATTGAAGGCGTTCTCGAGCGGAAAGCTTTCCTTTCTCATGCTGTTTCTCGATACGCTCTTCACCACCGCCTTTTTGAGCTTCGGCGATCTTTTCGTCGAGTTCTTTGAACTTGTCTTCCATATGAGAAGGGATTTCGGCTAAAGGAGGGCCAAGATCGCAAATTTCCGGAAGCTGTTGAAAAAGGATACCCCCTCCAAAAAAGCCCCTCTTTTGATCCTAAAGGGTAAAAAAACCGGGGCCTCTCGGGCCCCGGTTGGGAAAATGCATCGTGAAAAAAGCGGGAAGCGTTCTTATTTGATCCCGGCCTTCCCTTCTTCCGCTTCCTTCGCCTTTTTCATGTTCTTCTTTTTCTTCTTTTGATCCTTATCCGAACCCTTCGCTTCCTTCTGCTTTTCCTCGATCCGTTTCGGTTCCTTAAAGCCATCCTCTTTTTCTACATACTTGTAGCGAGCTTTCCCGTCCACTTTGTGGACGAGCGGCTTGCGGGCAGGTTTTAAGGAACTGGGCTTGTTCCCTTCCAGGAAGAAATCGATGTCGTAATCCTTCCCGTTCTCGACGCCTTTGAACTTAGCGCAGACATAGCGAACGTTCTTACCTGCTTTTGATACCGATGCCTCGACCACCTTTTTCAACTTCACCTCCAAGCTGTCATCTCTATTCCGCGGGTCGGGGAACTTCAAATGCCCCCCTTCCTTCTTGGCTTTTTCGAGGATCTTCTTACGGACCGCGTTCGCGAACTTGGCGGCGGTCATCTCTTCTTGGTCTTTCTTGCTTGAAGCAGTAGCCGTGTCTTTTTGGCTTGAGTCCTCCCCTTTGTTCCCGGAGGAACTATCGTTCTTACCACCTCCACAAGAGGCGAGAAAAAGGATGGTGGCGAAAAGGATGCTCTGTTTCTGGAACGTCTTCATAGAAAGCATATTGGATCTGGATTGGATTTTTTCCTACAACGAAGGAAATCATCTTGTTCGAACCGTTCCTCAAAAGGCCATCCTTTCCCCTTTATACGCAAGAGAACTTCATACTCCTTTTAAGGCTATACCCGGAAATATCAGGCTCAAAAGGAAAGGGCCCCTTGACAAAGAAAGATGAGAAGCTCCCCATCCCAGGGAGAACTTCACCAAGGGATGGGGGCTTCTCCTTTGAAGGCCTCTTTGAGGACCCGTAAACAATCCGCGCAAAGGCAGCCTTCGTAGACTTCACCGATGCGCTCACTCTCCTTTCGGGTCAAAGGCACTTCAAAGCACTGACATTGATGGACCGTGCCCACCTTGCACTCGAAGCCGGCGCCGCAGCGGGCACAGTGGATATGCTCATGCTCAGGCATCTT
>CAZOSO010000005.1:0-12166 GCA_964582635.1 uncultured Weeksellaceae bacterium
AATCCCAAATTCCAAGTTCAGGGGGTTGTCAGGAGCGGAGGGCTTTACTCTTTGGCGGGTAGGACTTTGGTCCGCACCTCTCCAAAACCGACGCGTACGCCTTCCTTCTCCGCAGCCCCTGTCATGATCACGGTATCCCCGTCCTGAATGAACTTTCGCTCGCTTCCATCGGGCATTTCGATCGGGGTCTGCCCTTTCCAGGTCTGTTCGAGCATGGACCCGAATGTGCTTTTATCCGGACCGCTGATCGTGCCTGAGGCCATCATGTCCCCCACCCTGATGTTGCAACCGTTGACCGTGTGGTGGGCCAACTGCTGCTCCATGTTCCAATAGAGGTATTTATGGTTGGAATCGCAGATCATTTTGGGCTCGCTCCGATCGGGCTTTACGTAGACCTGCATCCCGATGTCGAGGTTCTTGTCCCCTTCGTATTGTAGGTAATCGAAGACCACCGGGTCTTGTTCAGGCCCCGGCACCCGAAAAGGTTCCAGGGCGTCGAGGGTCACGATCCAAGGGGAAATAGAAGAGGCGAAGCTCTTGGCCAGGAAGGGGCCGAGCGGCTGATATTCCCATTTCTGGATATCCCGGGCTGACCAATCGTTGAAGAGCACCAGGCCGAAAATGTGGTCCGCCGCTTCTTCGGTGCTGATCCGATCGCCCAAGGGCTTCCCTTGATAGGTGACGAAGGCCATTTCGAGCTCGAAGTCGAGCAATTTACAGGGACCGAATACGGGCGGCTCATCGTCTTTGGGCTTTTGTTGCCCTTTTGGCCTATGGATCGGTACGCCCGTAGGAATGATGGAAGAGGCACGCCCGTGATAACCCACCGGTAGGTGGACCCAGTTCGGCATCAGCGCGTTGTCGGGATCGCGGAACATCGTCCCGACGTTCGTCGCGTGCTCTTTCGAAGAGTAAAAATCCGTGTAGTCACCGACCTCCACCGGAAGGTCCATTTCCACCTTTTCGACCGGGTAAAAGGCTTTTTGCTGCGTCTGTTCATCCTTCTTAAGACTCTCATCCTCCCCGGTGAAGAGGTCCGAAAGCCGTTCCCGTACTTCGCGCGTTCCTTGTTTGCCCGCCTTCATGAAGGCGTTGAGCGTCTTCTCCTTCCAGACCTTCGGATCCACCGATAAGCCTTTTAAATAGCCTTTGTCAGCTAGAACCGAAAGGTCGACGATCGTGTCCCCGATCCGGGTGGCACAGCGTGCGCTTTTATCGGAGGTGTGAAAGACCCCGAAAGGGATGTTCTGTACGGAGAAGTCGCTGTTGCTGGGAGCATCCAGCCAAGTGGTCTTGGAAGGGTCGTTGGCGCGCGATATCATGCGGCTAAGGATTTTGGAGGGGCAAAATTAGGGAAGTAGAGTGAGTTTGTTCGATCTTATGCGGCAAGGCTCGTCATATCCATGCTCTCTTTATTGATGTTCTTGAACATCCCTTCCGCTTCCATCCGGGAATAAACTGTTCCCCGATCCCTGAATTGCTCTATCTTTATGGGTGCAACGATTTCAGGCTGATGCGCATTCTTTTCTTTTTGCTTTGCTTCGCCCTCCCTTTCCAGGGTTTCACTCAAAGCCTGTCGATCGGGATCCCGGAACCTTTCCCGAATTCGGGGGAGAATAGCAAGGGCTACGAATTCCATCCCAAGGGTTATCGAGATACGCTCCGTGTTCCATTAGAAGAATTGCGCTACCTCGATACGAATCGCTTTCACATCGGCTTCAGTGAGGCTTCTTTTGAGCGGATCGCCCGTTTGGAGAAAGGGAATGCTCCTCGGCCGATCGTTCTGATCCTGAATGAAAAGCCGGTCCTTGGCGCTTGGCTTTTGTCACCCCTTTCATCTTCCAATGTAGGATGGGTGACTTGCATTCTACTCCCCAGCAAGAACGCGCTCGTGGTCCAACTCGGCCATCCTCCTTCTCAGTACAAATATTGGGAGCAGGAGCATCCGGATCCCCGCAAAGAGGCCGGTTTGATCGAATTCTTCGTGGAGCACGAGAAGATCAAGGGAAAAGAAGGGGACTTTTAATAATGGGGTTTGAAGCCTTCGATCCCTGAAAAGATCTTCCCTCGATGAAACTTCCCCCTCCTCGTGATCCCGGCTGGCAATTAAGAGCCTTGGATTCAGCCTCTACGGAGGTGAAGCGCATGACCACCGGGCAGCTCGAGCTTAAGATCGAGCATGCTCCTCTTCGGGGGATCGATCGGGAAATGCTCCTTTGGTGGTTCCAGTATTTCACAGAATTATCCGTTCGGGTGGATGGTCAGGTCTATCCCGCCTATCAGATATGGCATCCTAACGATCATATCAAGGTGAAGGCCATTCCGGACCCACCGTTAAGAGCGGGGAAAGAGCTGTTCATCGATGAAGCGTTCCAGCGACGATCCGCCTATCGTGTTAAGGAGCGGGCTCGCATCCATCGTTTGGATCGGGATGGCATCGAGCTTCGGGTCTATAAGCTCGGGCGTCCCGTTATGCGCCTTCGACATTCTTTTGAAGAAGATAGTGGAGGGCTCCTTTATCGGACCCGCATGCTATTGGGTTTGGAAAAGGGGGTGTTCAAACCCCTTGTCAACAAGGTGATCGTGCCTTTGAACATGAATGAGGCTAAGATCCATGCTTGGTTGAAACACAATGTGGAAGAAGTGGGATGCTTCGAACATTTTCTGAAGAAGCTTTACGATCAGCGAGAAAAAGGGAAAGAATTAATACTCCGGTGAAGGAGGATCGGAGACATCGGCCTTGCCGACCCTGCTTCCAATATTTGGTTCCCATCCCCAACTAAAGGGGATAAGAGTTGAAAGCTTCCTCTCTTGGACTCCTCATTACCTTCGCAGGAAAACCACAGCTTTTGAAACGTTCGCTACTCCTCACATTCCTCCTTGTCCCTTTATTCAGCGGAGCCCAGAACACGGAACTTCTCCAAAAGCCGGAGCAGAACAAGACCGTCACCTATCAGGAGGCGATCGGCTTCTATGAGGATCTGGCAGAGCAATACCAAAGCGCGAAGCTTTTGGATTACGGGACGACCGACGTGGGAAAACCCCTTCACCTCTTTATCATATCTCCTCAAAAGGCTTTTACTCCGAACAAACTCGACCGGGCAGGGATCCCTTTCATCCTGGTCAACAATGGGATCCATCCGGGAGAACCTTGTGGCATCGATGCTTCGATGCAGTTCGCCTATGAGCTCCTCAGCGAGGGAAAACTCGAGGATAAGGTGGGGAAAAGTGCGATCGGCATTATTCCCATCTATAATGTCGGAGGAGCTTTGAACCGTAATTGTTGCACGCGGGCCAACCAGAACGGGCCGGAGATGTACGGTTTCCGGGGGAATGCCAAGAATCTCGACCTGAACCGGGATTTCATCAAATGCGATTCCGACAATGCGATGACCTTCACCCGCATTTTCCAGCTTTTCGATCCTGCTCTCTTCATCGATACGCATTCCACGAACGGAGCCGATTATCAGCACACCATGACCCTGATCCCGACCCAAAAGGACAAGCTCAGCCCGATCCTGGCGGAGCACTTGCATGAGCGGATGCTTCCCGATCTCCGGCGACGCATGAAAGAAAGGGGATATCCCACAGCACCCTACGTCATGACCATGGAAGAAACCCCTTCCAGTGGGTTGTTCGCCTATATGGAGACCGCCCGCTATTCTACCGGATATGCTGCCCTATTCAATACCATCGGGTTCGTGAGCGAAACCCACATGTTGAAACCCTATGAGGAGCGGGTGAAGAGCACGGAAGATTTTCTTTATAGTTGTCTGAATTACGTGAAAAAGAACGGTCAGGATCTGCTGGAGGACAAGCTGCGGGCGGATCAAAAGGTGGCGGAAAGGGATAGCTTCGCCCTTCGATGGGAATTGGACAGCAGCAAGATCGATAGCATCCTTTTCAAAGGGTTTGAGGCCACGTATCGACAAAGCAAGGTCACCGACCAAAAGGTCCTTCATTACCAAAACGACCGACCCTGGGAACGAAAGATCCCCTATTACGACGATTATCGGGCTACCGTAGTCCGCAGTAAACCCGAATTTTATCTTATACCGCAGGCTTGGGACGGTGTGATCCAAAGACTGGAAAAGAACGATGTGCAGAGGGAGCGGTTGGATAAGGATACCACGATCGCGGTCACCTCCTACTACCTCCACGATGTCAAGAGCATCGATCGTCCTTATGAAGGACATTATCTCCATACGGATGTCCGAGTAGAGCGGAAGGAAGAAGAACGTCGTTTCTACGCAGGGGACCTTTTGGTGCCGACCGGCACGGCGAAGGACCGCTTTATCGTACGTACGCTCGAACCGGAAGGGGAGGACGCCTATTTCGCCTGGAACTTTTTCGATGAGGTCCTCATGCAGAAAGAACACTTTTCCGGGTATGTGTTCGACCGGAAAGCTGAACGGATCCTCGAAGAGAATCCGGAGATGCAAGAAGCTTTTGAGGCCAGAAGGAGAAAGGATTCAGCTTTCGCCCAGGATCACCGGGCTCAGCTTCGTTTCATCTACCGCCGCTCCAAGCATTACGAGGACACGCATCGGCGCTATCCCGTTGCAAGGATCGAAGAATAAGGGCGCATCGGACCGCATTCCCTCTTTCATTGGGAATGAAGGGTAGGAGAGGGATCAGAGTTCCACTTCCCGCGTTTCGCCGACATCCATTAGGATGAGTTCTTTCCCGGCGTCGGAGAACTTTTTTCGAGCCTCTTCGTGGTCGATCTCGAGGGCAGGGAAGGTATCGTAATGCATCCCTATGATGCGATCGCAACCGATAAAGTCGGAAGCTACCACCGCGTCGTCGATGCCCATCGTGAAATGATCCCCGATGGGCAGGAAAGCGAGCTGAACCGGATAAAGCTCCCTGATCAATTTCATGTCGCTAAAGAGAGCAGTATCCCCAGCATGGTAGAAAGCTCCCTCCCGGGTGGTGATGATGAAACTGTTGGGTTGGCCTCCATAATCCCCGTCGGGCATGCTACTGGAGTGAAGGGCTGTGAACATGCGGATCAGGACTTCGTCCATTGAGAACTGCCCGCCGGTGTTCATCGGATGGGCTTTTTTGATGCTCTTTTCGCTCCCGAACCAATTCACGATCTCGTAATTGGCGATCAAAGTGGCATCGTTCTTCTTGCAAATGCCTTCCACATCGCTCACGTGATCTTGATGTCCGTGCGTAACGAGGACCTGATCCGCATTTATTCCATGGGGATCGATCGTTCCTTCTGCTAAGGGATTTCCAGTGATAAAGGGATCGATCACCAAGTTCGTCTCGCCGGTTCGGATGCCGAAGCCTGATTGGCCGTAGAAAGTGATCTGCATGATACGGGACCTTTTGAGCTTTTCTGTAAAGGTAAGGAGCTTTGAACGCCATGCTCCCTCATTTCTGGAAAGATAGGAGCCCCTTGAGAACAATACGAAGCCTTTGCTCGTATTTTTGACCAGTGACCATTCCTTCCTACCTATGCAGGCCGAAACGACCCTTACCGAAGGAACCCTTCTCGAGCGCTACCGGGCTGTCCGCAAACGCACAGAGGATCTGTGTGCTCCTCTCAGTGTGGAGGACCATCTGATGCAACCCATCGATGCCGTGAGCCCTCCCAAATGGCATTTGGGACATACCACCTGGTTTTTCGAGACTTTCCTTTTGAAGCCCTATATCAGGCGCTACAAGGAGTTCCACGAAAGCTTTCCCTATATTTTCAATAGCTATTACCAGAACGCCGGGGAACGCTTGCCGAAGACCGAGCGATACACCCTCAACCGCCCGCTTTTGGATGAGGTCCATGCTTATCGGGAATATGTGGATCGGGCGGTCGAAAGCTTCGTTCAAGAGAACGAGGGGTTCAGTGAGGAGCAGGAGAAGGTGATGGAGATCGGCATCCAGCACGAGCAGCAGCATCAAGAACTGCTCTTTTACGATATCAAATACATTCTCGGTTCCGATCAGTTCCAGCCGCCTTATTTTCAAACTCCTTCCCCGGCAAGCGGTGAAAATGGGCATAAAACGCCCTCTGAGGACTGGATCGAGATCCCTGAAGGGGTCTATACCATCGGCCATCAAGGGGAGGGGTTTGCCTACGATAACGAGTACGGGCGACACCATGTCTATTTGCATCGAGCCCGTTTGATGGACCGTTTGATCACGAACGGGGAATGGATCGAGTTCATGGAGTCGAACGGGTATGACAACCCGGATCTTTGGTTGGATGAGGGGTGGACCTGGATCAAAGAGAACCATATCACGGCCCCGCTCTATTGGTTCATGCACGGGGGGAATTTCTACACCTATACCCTTCACGGGGTCGAGGTCGTGGATCCGGATGAGCCGGTCACCCATATCAGTTATTATGAAGCCCAGGCCTTTGCTCATTGGAAAGGCAAGCGCTTGCCGACAGAGGCTGAATGGGAAGTGCTCTGTTGCAGGCTTCACGATGAGATCCCAGAAGAGGCCAACCTCCAGGAGCGAATGCAAGGCCGCCCCTTGCCTAAAAGCGGCGAGCATTTTCAGTTCTTCGGCGATGTATGGGAGTGGACCCAGAGTGCTTATCTGCCTTATCCTTTCTATAAACGGGAGCCAGGAGCTATGGGGGAGTACAACGGAAAATTCATGTGCGGTCAAATGGTCCTCCGAGGAGGCTCTTGTGCCACTCCCCGTTCCCATATCCGAGCGAGTTACCGGAATTTTTTCCATCCCCCGGAGCGTTGGCTCTTTAGCGGCCTGCGTTTGGCCGAAACCCTGGAAGCATGAAAGAAGGGGGGATGGAACCGGATCCCGTATTCGCAGCCGACGTTCGTGAGGGCTTGAGCGCTCATCCCAAACGGCTTCCGAGCAAACACTTTTACGATGCCAAAGGAGATGCGCTCTTTCAGCGTATCATGGAGCTCGATGCGTATTATCCCACGCGGGCAGAGAATGCGATCCTTCGCGACAGGAATGCGGAGATCCTTCAGGCTTTGTTCCCGGATCGAGATGCAGGAATGAACCTGATCGAACTCGGATCAGGGGATGGTGCTAAAACGCGGCACCTTTTGAAGGCTGTTCCGGAAGAAGCCAAAGAGCTGTTCCGTTATATCCCGAACGATATCTCCGGGAACGTTCTCGAGGCGTTGAAGCGAAGCCTGGAAGCCGAATTTCCGGAGCTGCGGGTCGAACCGATGGTAGGGGATCATTACGGGGCGATCGAGGGGATCTGTGAGGGGGTGGAGGGGCGGAAAGCCTTGCTCTTCCTCGGGGGGAATATCGGCAATTTCGATACAAAAGGGGCGGAACAACTGCTGACTCGCTTTGGGGAAGGGATGGAAGCGGGTGACCGGCTTTTGATCGGCTTCGACCTCAAAAAGGACCCTGAGCGCATCGAACGGGCTTACAACGACCCGGAAGGGGTCACCCGCGATTTTAACCTGAACCTTTTGGAGCGGATGAATCGTGAATTGGGGGCGGATTTCGACCTTGCCCTCTTTCAACATCATTCCCTCTATGAGCCTTCAGAAGGAGAGGCCCGGAGTTATTTGGTGAGCATCCGGGACCAAGAAGTGAACATCCAAAGCTTGGGGATGAAGGTCGTTTTCGAGCCCTGGGAGCCGATCTTTTTGGAGCGTTCCAAGAAATTCGCCTTGAAGGAGATCGAAGCCCTCGCAGCTCGGACGGGATTCCGGGTTGTCGAGCATTTCCAGGACCCGGATGAGGATTTTGTGGATTCCCTTTGGGAGAAACCCTGAGCCTTTCCTCAGGCCAATTCCATTATTTGCAACCCTTTCGGGGCTTGAAGGTATTTACGGATGATCCGTCGCGTGTCGCTGTTATCCTCCTGACGGGTCATGAAGGTTTTGATCCGCTCGATGTCGTCCAGGGAGGTCTTCTGATCCAGGTAGGTATAGCCCAGGTAATTTCCGTTCTCCACGAAAACCAGGGCCTGTTCGCCTTCTTCCCGTCCTTTCCCCACGATCATGAAACTTTGGGCCTCATCCTCTTGAATGTCGGCCACCGCTCGATGGAAACGTTCCGTATAATCCTCGAGCGCGGAGCTTCCGTTGCAGACACCGAGGCATTTCCCGGCTTCATAATGGGTGCATGGCCCCTGGATGGATTGCAGGTTGCAGAGTTTGGGGCAAAGCCCCCAGCGTTCCACTTTTTGCCAAAGGAAGTTCTTGGCCTCCACCATGCGTCCGAAACTGATCAACGGGTCTTGGACCGCATCCTGAGGAAGAATGCCGAAGCGTGGATGTCCCGAGCGGTCCGTATAAGGTACCAGGCCGTAATTCTTATAAGTGAACTTCTGGGCTTTATTGAAGGGAGGCATGTGATTTCGTATGGAAGCGGATTCCATCAGCTCTGCGATGAGCTCGTTTCCGGTCTCCCGGTGCGAGATGTCCCTCACCGCCTGTTTGAGACGAATCTTGCTTAACTGAGCGCCTTGGAAATGTTGAAGGACCCGCTCGCGGATTTTTTTGGCTTTGCCTACATAAACGACTTTTCCCGAACGGTCATGGAAGAAATAAACCCCGGGTCGTTGTGGAAGTTCATCGAAACGTTCCTTGGGAAGATTCGGAGGAAGGGAGCTCTCCTTACCCGGGTGGTGGATAAGGGCTGAAATGATGCCTCGATGATCCTTTTTGAGGAGATGCTCGAACAATTGGGCCGTTGCCCTTGCATCCCCCCAAGCTCGGTGCCGCCCCTTGTTGTCGATCTGGAGATGCTTGCATAACTGGTCCAGGCCATAAGAAGGAAGCCCCGGTATGATCTTCCGGCTTGCTCGGACCGTGCAAAGTTTTCGGGGATGCAGCTCGTATCCTTGTCTGGAGAAAGCTTTTCGTAGGAAACTGAGGTCAAAGTGCACGTTATGGGCTACGAAAACCCGTCCCTCTAGCCATTGATAAAGCTCATCCGCGATCGCTTCGAAGCGAGGAGCATCTTCGACCATGCTTTCATCGATCCCTGTAAGAAAGGCAATGTTAGGAGGAATGGGAACTCCAGGGTTCACGAGCTTGCTGAACTCGGCCTCCTGTTTTTTGCCATCGTGCAGGATGACGGCGATCTCCGTGATCCCGTCTTCATTCCCGGAGCTTCCGGTCGTTTCGATGTCAACGATCGCGTACATGAGGTGTGCGGAATCCGCTTCCGAAGATAGATGGGATCCGGGGGCGTTCGCTTCGGGGATCGGGAAAAATTCTTCAAGATCGGCTTGTTAGTAAGCCCCTGCCTTACCCTTCCCAAGTATTGTACGAAGCGCTCGAAGCCGGAAGGCGAGGGTCGGGGAAAAGAACAACTCGGGAATGACGAACTTGGAAACGCGGTAAAAGGACCGTAAGTCAGTAAGACCTTTATTCCTTACAGGGTCCCCATCGATCCAAAATTTTGTCCGGCCATCATTTGAGAGATGGAAACGCGTACGCCCCTGTCTCAGCTTCTCTATTTTTGTCCATTCCAATGCGCTTTATGCTAAGTAAGGTCCTACGAATGAGCTTCTTGAGATCCTTCCTTTTCCTTATCTCCACCTTGCTGATCGCGGGGTCCGTGGACGGCCAATCGAAGGAACGGTATACGGTTAGCGGGAACATTACCGATTCGTCCTCGGGAGAGGCACTGATCGGGGCGACCGTAAAAGTAAAGGGAACCGGAAATGGTGCTGCGGCGAATAATTACGGCTATTATTCGCTAACACTGCCTGAAGGGGAATATGTGTTGGTCTATAGCTACTTGGGGAAGCAAAGGGTGGAAAAGCGGGTGGAGCTGGACCAGAACCGAGTGATCGATGTGGAATTGGCCGATAAAGGGAAGACCACCAAGACCGTGGAGATCAAAGGAGAACGCAGCGATAAGAACGTGAATTCGGTGGAGATGAGCACCGAAAAGGTGGAGATGGAGCAGATGGAAAAATTGCCTTCTTTTCTGGGGGAACCGGATGTTCTTCGCACCGTGCAGCGCCTCCCGGGCGTTCAATCAGGGACGGAAGGGAGTACCGGTTTCTTTGTAAGGGGAGGGAGTTCCGATCAGAACCTCGTGCTTTTGGATGAGGCTCCGGTGTTCAATTCCTCCCATTTCTTCGGCTTCTTCTCCTCTTTTAATCCGCAAGCGGTTAAGAACTTCGAGCTCTACAAAGGGGGGATCCCGGCCCGTTATGGGGGGCGCCTTTCATCCGTCCTGGACGTCCGGATGAAAGAGGGCAATCGAAAAGAGCGCAAGACCTGTGCTCGGATCGGCACCCTATCCAGCAATTTAAACTTCGAAGCTCCGATCGATAGCGGAAAAGGATCTTTCTTAGCGACCGCCCGTCGTACCTATGCGGATCTTTTCTTGCGCCTTTCCGATAACGAGGATATCAATCAGAACAAGCTCTATTTTTACGACATCAACCTCAAGGCCAATTACCGCATCAGCGATAAAGATCGCATTTTCCTTTCCGGTTACTTCGGAAGGGACATTACCGGTTTCTCCGATGTTTTCGGTTTCGATTGGGGGAATATTACCGGAACTTTCCGCTGGAATCACGTGTTCAAGGAGAAGCTTTTCATGAACTTCTCCTATGCGTACAGCCGTTATTCCTTCAATATCCGGGGCGATGTGGGGGTTCAGACCTTTTCCTGGGATTCTTGGCTGAACGATCACGATGTGAACCTGGACTTTACCTATTACGCGAATTCCAATAACACGGTGCGCTTCGGGTGGGAGAGCATTTATCACAACATCGATCCGGGTAAGTTGGAAGCCGAGACCGAAGGGGTCGGGACTTTCGAGCGGCGGCTCAGTGAGAAGAACGGGCTCGAACACGGGCTTTACCTTAGCAATGAGCAAGAGATCAGCGACCGTTTGACCGCCAAATACGGCCTTCGGGCTTCCGGTTTTCAGCGGATCGGGCCCGGGAAGCATTACCCCCTCGATCGTTCGAACCAGCTGCAATACCGAACGACGGACACGGTTAGCATCGACGATCGAGCCATCGACACTTCTTTTTACAACCTGGAGCCCCGTTTATCTCTGCGTTACACCCTGGATTCCTCAAGTTCGATCAAGGCCAGTTACAACCGGATGGTCCAATACCTCCAGCGGTCCAGCAGCTCCACCTCTGGAGTGCCCTACGATATTTGGTACACGGCCAACCGGAACATCCCTCCTCAAAAGGCCGATCAGGTCGCCCTCGGCTATTTCAGGAACTTTATGAACAACATGTTGGAGAGTTCCGTGGAGGTTTACTATAAAAAGATCCACAAGCTCACCGATTATGTGGACAATGCCGAAGTGATCGGGAACGAAACCTTCGTGACCGAACTTCGTTTGGGAGAAGGTTGGTCCTATGGGGCTGAGTTCATGCTGAAAAAGTCCACCGGCGATCTGACCGGTTGGCTGAGTTACACCTGGTCCAAAACCGAGCGGGAAGTGGAGGCCATCAATAGAGGAGAGCCCTATTACGCTCCTTATGACCGGCGTCACAGCACCAATTTGAGCGTCGCCTATGACATCAACGAGCGCCTTTCCGTTTCCACCAATTTCGCCTACAAGACCGGTCGGGCGGTCACTTTGCCCAATGCTCGCTACAGCTTCCAGGGCAACAGTGCCCCTTATTTCCCGGAGAGGAATTCCGATCGCATGCCCAACTATCACCGTTTGGACCTTGCAGCGACCTATGATTTCAAAAGAGAAGAAGGGGATTTTTTCAAAAAGAGCAGCCTCAGCGTATCGATCTACAACGTTTACGCTCGAAAGAACCCGATCTCGATCAATTTCAGCGAAAACGACCAGGGGCAGCCTGAGACCCAAATGTTCTATGTTCCCGGTCCGCTGCCCGGGATCAGTTGGAAATTCTGTTTTTGACCATGCGTAGCTATCCGTCCCTCATCTTTATCCCTTTTCTCTTCTTGGCTTGCACCTCGGAGATCGACCTGGACCTCGGTGAAAAGAGTGAACCTTCTGTGGTGGTCGAAGGTTTCCTCACGGATAGTACCGAGATGTCCCAATGGGTCCGTCTCACTTATACCACCAGTTATTACGACAAAGGGAAGGTCCCTCCGGTCGAGAACGCCCAGGTCACGGTCCAAGGGAACGGGAATCTCTACAACTTTCAGCAGAACGGGCATCCGGATTCATCCTCTTATTACATGGCCCCATCGGGTTTTCAGCTTCAAATGGGGGAAGAATACGACCTGGAGGTCGACCATCAGGA
>CAZOSO010000005.1:12266-15595 GCA_964582635.1 uncultured Weeksellaceae bacterium
GGGTGACCGGCTATTTCCCCAACAAGAAGACCGCTGGCCGCTTATGGAGGGGTGGCCTTTCCTTTTGCCATTCGTGGATGGGAAGGGTGCGAATGAAAGCTTCTGCGCCGTTCAGATCGGCAGCGATGCAGAGCCGAAGATCACCGTCGTCGAGCTTTAAAAAGGCATCCAACAGGCGCTCGTTCCGGTAAGGGGTCTCCATGATGAGTTGGGTCTCTCCCCCTTTTGCGTCCCGCTTCATTTCACCCAAAAGCTTCTTCAATTCCTTGTCGTTGTAGGGGGCATATCCGTGAAAACGAAACCGTTGACCGTTCAATCCCGAACCCATCAAGGCGAGGAAGAGCGAGGAAGGGCCGGGTAAAGGAACGACCGGGATCCCGTAACGGTGTGCCAGGTCCACGAGCTCTGACCCGGGATCGGCGATCCCGGGACATCCCGCGTCGCTTAAGAGGGCCATCCTTTCCCCATTGAGGCAGGGTTCCAGGTACTCAGGGAGCCTTTCCGGTTCCGTCCTTTTGTTGAGCGGGTAGAAATAGAGGTCTTGTAGGTCGGTCTCGAGCGGAAGCTGTTTGAGGAAGCGGCGAGCAGGCTTGGGTGTTTCGCAAATGAAGTGGCGGATCCCGGCCACCTCTTCCATCACAGCCCGAGGGAGGGTTCGTTCAGGTTCGTTCTCGGCCAAAGGAGATGGGAGGAGGTAGAGCTCAGCTTTGGGCCGGCTCATCCGCTATTTCTTTGAGGATATGCTCTGATGCTCGGTCGAGCAACTCGTAAACGGTACGGAAGCCATCTTCCGCTCCGAAATAGGGGTCGGGGACGGGGGTATCCCGTTCGAGTTCAGGGATGCGGTTCAGGACCATATCGACTTTGGCCCGCTCCTCATCGTCCTGCGCTCGGTCGAGGATATCTTCCTGATTTTGCCGGTCCATGGTGTAGATCCGATCGAAACGCTGGAAGTCCTCGTCCCGAAAAGGACGAGCGACCAGATCCCCGATCTCGACCCCCCGGGCCTTCATTTCTTCCTGAGCACGAGGGTCGGGGTTTTCCCCCTCGTGAAAGGCGGTCGTGCCGCATGAATCCAAAACGAGGTCCAGCTCCCTTTCTACGAGCTTGGCCCGCATGATGCCTTCCGCCATGGGGGAGCGGCAAATGTTTCCAAGACAGACGAAAAGGATCCGCATGGGCCTAACGGGTCAGCGGCTTGCTTTTATTGAATGTTCAACTTCTTCTCCAATTCCTCGACATATCCCTTGAACTCCTTGTCGGTCTCCATCAAGTTGTTGACCGTACGGCAGGCATGGAGCACCGTTGCGTGATCCTTTCCTCCGCAATAGGATCCGATATTGGCAAGGGACGATCGCGTCAGTTGCTTGGCGAAGTACATCGCGATCTGTCGGGCTTGAACCACCTCCCGCTTCCGGGTTTTCGATTTCAAAAGTTCGATAGGGAGGTCGAAATAGTCGCAGACCACCTTTTGGATGTAATCGATGGAAACCTCGCGGTAAGTGTTCTTAACGAACTTGTCGATCATCTGCTTGGCGAGGTCCAGATTGATCTCTTTTTGGTTGAGGGAGGATTGGGCGATCAGGGAGATAAGGGCTCCTTCAAGGTCCCGGATATTGCTCGTAATGCTATAGGCCAGATACTCGATCACTTCGCGCGGCATCTCGATGCCGTCGGCGTACATTTTCTTTTCCAGGATGGCGATGCGGGTCTCCAGGCTGGGAGCTTGAAGGTCGGAGGATAGCCCCCATTTAAAACGGGATAGAAGACGTTGTTCCACTCCTTGCATCTCGACGGGGGGCTTGTCCGCAGTAAGGACCAATTGTTTGCCGTTCTGGTGAAGGTGGTTGAAAATGTGGAAGAAAACGTCCTGGGTTTTTTCCTTTCCGGCGAAGAATTGAACATCATCGATGATGAGCACATCTATCATCTGATAGAAGTGGATGAAGTCGTTGGAGTTGTTGTTCTTGACCGCATCGATGAATTGGTTGGTGAACTTCTCCGAAGAGACGTAGAGGACCGTTTTGTTCGGGAATTGGTTCTTGATATGGATCCCGATCGCGTGTGCAAGATGGGTTTTGCCCAAGCCCACCCCTCCATATATAAAGAGGGGATTGAAAGAAGTACCGCCCGGTTTATTGGCCACGGCGTATCCTGCTGAACGGGCGAGGCGATTGCAGTCCCCTTCTACGAAATTCTCGAAGGAATAACTAGGCTTGAGGTTGGGGTCCACGTTCACCTTGCGGAGGCCGGGTATGACAAAGGGATTTTTGATCGAGCGTTCTTCTCCGACCTCTGCAGGAACGGATACGGGCTTGTTCTTGAGTGCTTTTTTGTTGTCGGTGGGAACCTGGACGGTGTAAGGGTCTTTTTGGTCGTACTTGTTCTCCATGATGATGCTGTACTCCAAGCGGCCTTCAGGTCCGAGCTCTTTTTTGATCGTCTTTTTGAGCAGGTTGATGTAGTGTTCTTCCAACCATTCATAAAAGAATTGGGAGGGAACCTGGATGGTCAGGACATTGTCCTGGAGTTTTACGGGCCGTATAGGCTCGAACCAAGTCTTGAAGCTCTGCATGCTTACATTGTCACGGATCACGTCCAAACACCGTTGCCAAACCTCCTCATGTGATGTACTCATGCTGGCTCAAAATATTATTGGGTGCAACGTCCGATTCCAAAATAAGATTTCAGTGTGCTAAGCGGGGTGCTGATCTTCACAAAGATTTGCAAAAATCTTTTTAAAAAAAAGCGCGATCCTTGTTGACATTCCAGAAATTTTTTCTTCGCTCAACTTATCCGGTTTTCGATGCTGAATTTCGCCCCTATCGGGCGATACAGCTTTTCCGCGTCTTCAACGGATTCCTCTCCTCCCAGAGGCTTAAAAGAGCGAACTTTTGGGAAGCTGCACGAAACGGAACCCTCGATCCGGATCGGGTGTATATTTCTGAAAGTCAGAAATATACATTGATACCCGTGTTTTCCCGTCACCGAAGCTCCGGTCGATGAGCAGGAAAAAGCTTCTGCAGGATGTTCATAGCAAAGTTCGCTGTGCATGGGAGAAGGCGCTCTATACAATGATAAGGGATCCTGCATGGAAGCGAAAGGGCTGGCTTTGGATTTTTCTGCTTTTCCTTCATTGCAGGAGTAAAAAGGATCGAGCTCCATGATCTTTCGCATATTCGTTGAACAATTGTTGTTCCCCGTCAAATGGGAGATATGTACAGTTCAGAGACCAAGCTTCGCGTGCGCTATGGGGAGACCGACCGCATGGGGTACGCTTATTACGGGAATTATGCCGAATACATCGAAGTCGGACGGGTCGAAGCCCT
>CAZOSO010000005.1:15695-17296 GCA_964582635.1 uncultured Weeksellaceae bacterium
GACAGTCGGAGTGGAAAGCCTTGTTCCTGCCCGGAAGACCTGAAAAAGGTCCTTCGGGAACGGATCGAAGGGTGACTCCCCTTCACCGCCAGACGTAACGGATCCCGTGGCTCAGTTCTAAGTCCCATCGATCCTTCATGCCTATTTCAGGGATCTTTTGAACATGAGCGGTGGGACGGATCTCGCTGAAAAGGTGGAGCTTGCTCCAGAAACCGTCACCTCCTCCCAACGTGAGGTCCATCCCTAAAGGGAGGAAGACCCCTCCCACCAAGGAAGGGTCATTACGGACGACTTTGCGGCTACCGTCTATTAATTCCGGTGGATAGGATTCTTGAGTCTCCCCATGTTGATCGATATAGCGCCTCTTGATCCACCGATCATGATCGATGCTGGTCTCCGCTCCTAATGCCACCCCTGCTTCTAATCCGGCACCTCCGTAAAAACTCCAGCGTGCACTCGGATCCGTTCCCCATATCATGGAGGATCGCACCATCAAGTGCCAGGATGAACGGTTCGCTCGATAAACGTCATTCTGAACGGTCTTTCGGGTGATGGTCTCATTCCCACTTTGGGATGTGAACTGCTCTTCTTCGATCACCTTTTCTTTGCTCCAGGCATTATTCAGATCCGTTCGATGGAAGGCCGAGAAGCCGATCCGAAGGCGCGGATGACCTGGATAGGCCGATCCATTTTGGTCCCGGATCCAAAAGGTGGCCCGAAGCGTTCCCAGTAAGTTCATCCACATGTTGTAGGAATTTTTCCCCTTGACCTCGTACGGAGAAAGGTCTTTCATTAACAGCATATTATCAGAAGTAAGTGTGCGGAACTCCTCTAATGATCCGTTGTTGGTGTTCGTGTAATGGGTACCTGTTTGAACCGTTAGACCCCTTATCAGGATCCGTTCCAGTGTATCTCCCGTCCCGCTTTTATTAGGTGGCTGTGGGCCATTCTCGTTGCTGAAGGAGGGAAAAGCGATCAGAAGGCCGATAAGGAGCGCTGCAAGGCTTCGCATAAAAAACCGATTTGGTGTTGACCTTCCTAACGGGCGAACCCTTCGATCATTTTTCGCCTTTGGAAGACCGTAGAAAATCCGGATCCTGCTTTGGTCGATCTGAAATTCACCCTCTGATCGTTGTAACTACAATTGTTTTCACTACATTTGTTGTTACGATGGGAGAAAGCAAGTCTTTAGCAGAAGCATTGAAGATGAGCTCGTTCAAAAGCCTTTCCCAGAAAGTGCTCTTGAACGTCATGTACACCGGGGCATGGTTCGAGTCCAAGGTCCACGAGGTGCTCAAAGAACATGGGCTTACGGAGCAGCAGTTCAACGTGCTTCGCATTTTAAAAGGACAGAGGGGGAAGCCCGTCAACCTCAATACGATCCAGGAGCGGATGCTTCATCGGATGAGCAATGCCACCCGCATCGTCGAAAAGTTGAGGCAAAAGGGCTTGGTCGATCGCATGATCTGCGAATCGAATCGGCGGGAAGTGGAGATCACGATCACGAATAAAGGGGAAGAGGTGACCGATCGGGTGGCCCCTCATATGGAAGAACAAGTGGAGAAACCGCTCCAAGAGGCATTGAGCGAACAGGAACTGGA
>CAZOSO010000005.1:17396-29821 GCA_964582635.1 uncultured Weeksellaceae bacterium
TGGAAGAACAAGTGGAGAAACCGCTCCAAGAGGCATTGAGCGAACAGGAACTGGAGCAGCTCCACCGGCTCCTCGAAAAAATGAGGGGCTAGCTGTCAGGATAAGAACGGATCACGAACGCAAAAAAAGAAGCTATGGATCGCAAAATGCTCGCTTTGATCGGAGCTTTCTACGATCGGGAAGCCTCCGCCTCCTGAACCTGATCGAGGTCTTCCTGCCAGCAGGTCGTCGCAGGTCGATGAGGATCCCGGAGCAAAGCCCCGCTCCGGGATCCTCTTTTTTTCTTAAAGAGCATTATTTGCCAAGTTCCAAGGATCTCGCTAATTTTGCGGTCCCTTAAAAGCAGCTGAGAAGAATGGCGAACCATCGATCCACCCTACGGCGGGTCCGCTCCAATGAACGCAAGCGGCAGCGGAACCACTATTATCACAAGACCGCTCGTACTTTCATCAAGCGGCTCCGCAATACCAAGGATAAGAAGGAGGCCCAGGAACGGCTTCCCAAAGTCACTTCCATGATCGATCGCCTGGTAAGGCGCAAGATCATCCATAAGAACAAGGCCGCGAACCTGAAGTCCAGCCTTCAGCGCCACGTCGACTCTCTCTCCTGAGCTGCTTTTTCGTTCTCCCTCACGCCGGATCGCTCTTTTGTGGAATGAAAGGGGACTCTTCCTTTCTAGATACCCATCACGATGGACCGATCCGGCAAAAAGCTTCATGTACCGATATCCGCATGGGCCGAAGATGAAAGGCCCCGGGAGAAATTGATCGAGAAAGGCGTTGAAGCCCTTTCCAATGCCGAACTGATAGCCATTCTCTTTCGAGTGGGGACGAAGGATGAGAGCGCCTTGTCCATCGCCCGCCACCTGCTCCGCCAACATGGGGATCGATTGGCGGGTTTGGGAAAAGCGGATCTGAAGGAATTGAAGGGATTCCGTGGGGTGGGGGATGCAAAAGCCGTTACCCTCGTGGCATCCATGGAACTCGGCCGTCGCAAGCGTGAGGAGAAAGGAGAGCTCCCTCCATCGATCCGCTCGAGCGATGATGTTTACGAATTGATGCGCGGAACCCTCGAGGATCTGGACCATGAGGAGTTCTGGGTCCTTTTCCTTAACCGGGCGAACGCTCCGATCGGACGTCATTTGATCGGACGGGGAGGGATCAGCGGGACCGTCGCGGACACCCGTTTGATCTTTAAATTGGCTTTCCAGGAGATGGCGAGCAGCATGATCCTTTGTCACAATCATCCTTCCGGGAACATCGAACCCAGCAAGGCCGATATTTCTCTGACCCTCAAGTTGAAAGAGGCCGGAGAGTTGATGGATGTCCCCGTGCTCGATCATTTGATCATCGGAGATCAAGATCGTTATAGCTTCGCCGATGAAGGAAAGCTTTGATCATGCCTCGTCTTTTGACCATTATCGGCACCCGTCCCCAAAGCATTAAGACCGCTGCGGTCAGCCATGTTCTCCAAAAGGAGCATGCGGATCTGCTCGAGGAGCGTATCCTCTATACGGGGCAACACTACGATCATGGTCTTTTTCAGGTCTTTTTCCAGGAACTCGGGATCCCGGAGCCTTTTGAGAACCTCGGGGTCGGATCGGGAGCGATGGGGGAGCGGACCGCCCGAATGATCGAGGGGATCGAAGCGAGCATCAAGCGCGAAGCGCCGGACCTTGTTCTCTTATACGGTGACACGGATAGCACCCTGGCCGGGGCTATGGCCGCATCGAAACTGCAGATTCCCATAGCACACGTAGAATCCGGTCTCCGCTCGTTCCGAAAAGGCATGCCCGAAGAGATCAATCGGGTCCTTTGCGACCACGTATCCACCCTCCTTTTCGCGCCCACATCAACAGCTATAAAGAATTTGCAGCGGGAAGGCTTCCCGGAGGAGCTCCCCGCTGAGCCGAGCATCGATCGTCCCGCTGTTCACCGTTCGGGGGATGTGATGTACGACAATGCCCTTCGTTTCGCTTCGATCGCTGAGCGGAATTCCGATGTAATGGAACGGTTCGGGATCGAAGAAGGGGATGTCCTTGTGACCTTCCACCGCGCGGAGAACAGCCAAGACCCGGAACGTCTGAATGGGATCCTCCATGGGCTCCTGGACCTTTTCGAAAAGAGCGATAGGGGGAGCATTATCCCCCTTCATCCGGGAACCCGGAAAGCGATCGAAGAAAGGGTCGATCGGAGAACCTGGGAAGCCTTTCAGCAACATCCCGCTGTCAGGGTCTGTGATCCTTTGCCTTTCCTCGATATGGTCCGGCTTCAGCGCAATGCCTCTTTGATCGTGACCGATTCAGGAGGCCTTCAAAAGGAAGCCTTCTTTCACGGGAAGCCTTGTATGGTCCTCCGGGACGAAACGGAATGGACGGAGCTCGTGGAGAACGGAAATTCGCTATTGGTCGGGGCTGATCCGGAACGGATCGCAAAGGGGGAAGAGGGCTTTCCGGGAAAAAGCGATGACACCCTTTCCGAATGCTTCGGGGACGGGCGAGCAGGAAGCTATATTTGTAGCACGCTCCGTGCTTTTCTGGGCGCTTGACCATGGTCCTTGTCTATACCAACGATATCACCGCTCGGGTCCATCACAGCTTCGATTTCGTTTTCCGGGAAGTGCTGGGGGTGGAAGTCGATATTACCGACGAGCGCGAACGATTCCTTCAACATGAAGGGCCAAGGGTTAACTATTCCGAGGAGCGCTTTGAGAACGAATTTTGGATCCGGCCCGCCGAACTCCTTTTCGAGACCGATATCTACGAATTCGAAGTAGAGGTCTTTCGATGGGAGGGATACCCGGTCTTCTTTCGTTCCGACGAATACGCATCCTACCCTTTCGACCCTTTCGCAGCGATCTTTTACATGATCAGCCGCTACGAGGAATACCTCCACTATGTAGGGGATCTTTACGATCGCTTCCGGGCCCACGAAAGCCTCGCGTACAAAAACGGCTTTTTACAGGAACCTTTGGTGGACCGCTGGTGCCTGTGGATCCGGGATTCCTTAAAAGCACTGAATCCGGGTTATGACTTTCCGGAAAGGACCTATTCCTATATTTCCACCATCGATGTCGACAATGCGTTCGCCTATTCGCAGAAAGGCATGATGCGGACCCTGGGAGGATATGCCCGGTCCATCTTCACGATGGACCTGAAAGAGATCAAGGAAAGGACCCGCGTCCTTCTCGGTCTTCAAAGGGATCCTTACGACACCTTCGATCAGCAACTGGATATCCAAGAGCGTTATGATCTCGAGGTCATCTATTTTTTCCTTTTGGCCGATTACGGCTACAACGACAAGAACGTTCCCTATACCAGCGATCGGCTTTGCTCCTTGATCAAGCACTTGGCCGATCACGCTCGGGTCGGGGTCCATCCTTCTTTCAACTCCAACCGCTTCCCTGAAAAGCTGAGGACCGAGATCGGGAGGCTCGCCAATATCGTTAAACGCGAGATCGTTCGGAGTCGCCAGCATTTTCTCATCCTCGATCTACCCTATACCTATCGCCGTTTGCTCGACCTGGGGATCGAAGAAGAATACTCGATGGGGTTCGCTGCTGAAGCCGGATTCCGGGCCGGCACAGCCACTCCCTTCTTCTTTTACGACCTGGAGATGGAGCAGGTGACCAAAATGAAGGTCTATCCCTTCATGGTCATGGAGGCCACTTTGAAATATTACATGGAACAGTCGCCGGAGCAGGCTTTGAGCACCATCCGGCGTTTGATCGCTTCCGTCCGCGAGGTGGGAGGCACCTTTATAAGCCTTTGGCACAACGAAAGCTTGAGCGATCGAAAGCAATGGAAGGGATGGAGTTATGTCTACGAAGAAATGGTGAAAGAAGCCGTTCCTGATCGAGCTTGATCCTTTCCAAGGAGCTATTTTTGAATTGCTATAAATCCCCGACCCCATGGTACATATACTGAGCGAAACGGATTCTGTCTTTCACCATTTTCTTGCGGAAGTACGGGATAAAGAGATCCAAAAGGACCGGATGCGCTTTCGGCGAAATCTGGAACGGATCGGGGAGGTTATGGCCTACGAGCTCAGCAAGGGACTCCCTTTTAAGGATGAGCGTACCGAGACCCCCTTGGGAGGGGCCGCCATCAGAAAGCTGGAACAGCAGCCCGTCCTGGCGACCATCTTACGAGCGGGGCTCCCCTTTCATAACGGCTTCCTCAATTATTTCGATGAAGCCGAGAGCGCTTTTATATCCGCTTACAGGAAGCCCTTGAAGAACGATCCCGAGGAGTTCGAGATCCGCTTGGAGTACATGGCTTGTCCCCCCTTGAAAGACCGGACTTTGATCCTGACGGACCCGATGCTCGCCTCAGGCTCTTCGATCGTAACCGCTTACAAGTCCCTTCTGGAAATGGGAAAACCCCAAAAGATCATCGTCGCTTCCGTCATCGCTAGCGATGAGGGCTTGGAGAAAGTGAAACGGAATCTGCCAGGGGAAACGGAATTCTGGATGGGAGCGGTGGACAATGAGCTTACCGCTCAATCTTATATTGTCCCCGGTTTAGGGGACGCGGGGGATCTGGCTTTCGGGTCCAAGGAATCCACCGAGCAGAATGGGCAATAAGCGATGGGATTAAGGTTCTGGGAGGCGCTTACGGTCCTTTTGACCAGTAGTACCAAATTCCTCCCTTCCCCCTTCCTTTCGGTGAACATGTATGACTTCACCTTTTGGGAAACGATCGCCATGACGACGATAGGGGGGGTGCTCGGGATCCTGTTCTTTTATGGCATCAGCGGCTATCTGATGAGGAGAGCTTGGGAGCGAAAAATGCAGCGCATCGCCGAAGGCCAGGAGCCGAAAAAAAAGACCTTCCGGAAACGGAATAAGATCATCGTCACCATTAAACTGCGGTTCGGACAGATCGGGCTTGCCATTATCACCCCGGCCATCATCTCCATTCCCATCGGTTCGATCCTGGCAGCTAAATATTTCCGCAAGAGCAGGTTCATCCTCCCCCTGATGCTCATCTCGGTGCTCCTTTGGTCCTTTCTTCTGACCGGCATCGCTTCTCTCTTCGGATCGCCTTTCTCGCACCACTGATGGCTTCTTACGAGCATATCCTCTTCGACCTCGACCGGACCCTTTGGGATTTTGAAAGGAATTCGGAAGAGGTCCTTCAGGAGCTCTTTGAGCGCTTTCGCTTGGACGCAAAAGGTTTGGAAAGTTTCGATGAATTCCTGAAAAGCTATAGGGGCATCAATGCCGACTATTGGCGAGCTCATCGGGAAGGCAAGGTGGGGAAGGATGAACTTCGCTATGAACGTTTCCACCACACCCTCCTTCGGAACGGGGTGTCCGATCGATCGCTCGCGGATCGCTTGGCAGAAGCTTATCTCAGGGAAACACCTTCAAAGACCTTATTGATGAACGGAGCTTTGGAGCTATTGGACCGCCTGGCCCCTCATTACCGGCTCCATCTTTTGACCAATGGTTACGCCGATACCCAATTGCAGAAAGTAGAAGGAACGGGAATGGAGCACTATTTGGAGCTGATCATCACGTCGGACCGGGCAGGGACCCGCAAACCCGACCCGGCTTTTTTCGAACACGCATTGATATGCCTCGAAGCCAAGAAAGAGGAGGTCCTGATGGTCGGGGACGATGTCGAAGCGGATATCATCGGAGCTCAGGAATATGGGATCGATCAGGTCCTTTTCGACCAAGAAGGGAAGAAGGAAGATCCGGGGGCGACTTATCGGATCAGGACTTTGAACGAACTGATGGCGATACTCCCCGATCGTAGAAAGAAAGCGGACGAATAAGCCCCCGCTTTCTTACCTTCGTAAGAACTATGGAACTCCAGGGAAAGCATTACATCGTGACCGGAGGAAGCTCCGGTATCGGAAGGGCTATAGCGGAAAAGCTCATCGGGGAAGGAGCTTCGGTCTTGATCACCGGGCGGGATGAGGAAAAAGCCGAGACCGTCGCGCAAGAGATCGGAGCTCGTGCGATAGCGGCCGATGTGGCCTCCCAGGAAGATGTGGAACGGACCTTTCGGGTCTTTGGAGAAGCGTATGAGCGCCTGGACGGCTTGATCAACAATGCCGGGATCGGCATGCGAAAAGAGCTCGAAGAGTTGACCCCTGAGGATATCCGAAAGATCCACGATGTGAACGTGACCGGAGCCGCCATGATGGCCGCCAAGGCGGTTCCATGGTTCAAGGCTCAGGATGGAGGGGATATCGTGAATATCGGATCCACGGCCGGCATGAAAGGAATGCCCGGAGGATCGGTCTATGTTTCCTCCAAATTCGCCCTGAGGGGAATGACCTATTGCTGGCAACACGAGCTCCGCCCTCATAATGTCCGGGTCATGCTCGTGCAGCCCAGTGAAGTGACCACTGCTTTTAATCAGGAAGGACGCAAGGAGCGTGCTTACGAGGCCAAAAAGTTGCGCCCTGAGGAGATCGCCCATGCTGTCGTCCAGAACATCAAAATGGATGGACGTGGTTTCATTCCGGAATTGGAAGTTATTGCAACGAACCCTTGGTAAAAGAGGCTGTACGGGTTTCCCTGCATTTTCTCCTTTCCTCTGGAAACGCTTATCCTTTCTTTGCTTTTTGATCGGGTTTTGCCCCCCTCTATTCCCCCAGCAAGGGTTTCATATAGGCGGAGCGGCCGGGTTTCATAACAGCTGGCTCGTCAATCAAAAGGATTCGGATAAGGAGCGCTTGTTAAGGCGATTCACTCCTGGGGGTAACGGCGGCTTTCTTCTTCGTTATTACATCGAATCCCAAATAGCCATCGGGTTCGATGTCCTCTATAGTTTCCAGGGGCAACGTTATTTATGGGATGGAAAAATAAAGGACGTTCGGAGAGCGACCCGCCTTCTTTACTTGAAAACCCCTCTTCTGCTCGAATTGCGAAGAAATATAGGACGCGGAGGGGATGTCTATTTCAAGGGGCATTTCGGGGCCTACATGAGTTCGGTCCAAGCAGCCTTTCGCCGTCGGGAAGGGGAGAGCTTGGAAACCCCCGGGGAAAGGGAATGGGTGGAAGCCTACCGCACGCCGGTGTTCGGAGTGATTCTCGGCCTGGGGCCGGGGATCCGATGGGGAAGAGGTTGGGGATCGACCCTGCAACTTCGTTTTGACCATGACTTTACGAACGCCGAGGAAAAAACCTCCGATCTGATCCGCAATACCCGTCCGGCCACCTACAATGCTACGTTAGGGGTCCAGATCACCCTTCGCTATGCATTTCAAGAGCAAGCCTCCCGGAAAAACTCTTACCTCTAAAGAGGATCAGACCGTGGCGAGGATGGTTTCCGATCCCGTCACCCCATCGTTCATTTTTACGTGAACATTGGCGTTCACTGGCAAAAAGACGTCCACGCGGCTTCCGAATTTGATGAAGCCCAATTCTTCCCCCTGTTCGCCCCTTTCCTCTTCCTGGCAATACCATGAAATGCGGCGGGCTAGGGCCCCTGCGATCTGCCGGATCAGAATGGGGGTTCCGTCATCTCTTTCCATTACGACGGTCGTACACTCATTCTCGGCAGAGGCCTTAGGATGCCATGCGATCAAATAACGGCCCGGATGATAGCGAAAATAGCGCACCGTCCCGCTTATCGGATACCAGTTGATATGGGGGACCAGCGGGGACATGAAGATGGAAAGCTTGAGGCGCCGGTCCTGAAAATATTCATCCTCTTCGACTTCTTCGTGGGCTACGATGGAGCCGTCAGCCGGTGCAATGATGTCGGTGTCCGAAAGGGGTGTGTGTCGTTCGGGAACCCGGAAGAACTGTAGGATCAGGATGAGCAGGAGCAAAGAGATAAGGGCAACGGTCAGATAGGTGTAAAGGCCGTAAAAAGTGAGGAGGGGGAAAAGGGCATTAACCCCTCCTAAGATCCCGATCGAAATAGGGATGACCTTCTTGCCTTCTCGGTGAAACCGCATGAGGCCGCTAAAATACGAATTATCCCATCTTTTCCCGGCCTGCTCCATCCGAGCCCGACTTCCTTACATTTGCCCGTTCATGCAAGACCCTGCTGCATACCATCGGAGCAAGGCCGAAGAGGCCGAGAAGAAGCTTGAACAGCTCAGGACCCGATTGCATTGGACCGTTTTTGGGCGGGTCCTTATTTTCCTGGGGATCGTTCTGGACCTCTACTGGACCTGGGGTTATGCTCCTTGGCTCCCGATCTCCTCAGGGCTCGGTCTTGCCGGTCTTTTTCTTTTTTTGGTCCGCTTGCATGCTGGATGGAGCGAAAGGAAAGAGCTTTTCGAGGAGAAAGCTTCGCTTCATCGGATGGATCTTGAAAGGCTTCAAGGGCAGTACCCTGAATGGGATGAGGGAGTCCCGGAGGAGCTCTCGGGGCCCGAAGCGGACCATCCCTTCGCGGAGGACCTCGACCTTTTTGCTCCCAAAGGCCTTATGGGTTGGCTCGATCGCTCCTTTTCAAAGGCGGGGCGTAAGCGATTGATCGAACGCTTGCTCTACCCTTCGGATGACCCGGAGGAGATACGGGGTTTGCAAAGGGGGGTGGCCGAATTGGCGGAAAAGGCTGATGAACGGATAGAATGGCGAGCCCATGGAAGGAAAGCCCGCCAGTTGGAAAAGATCGCTGAAAGAGGCAAGGCCCTTCCTCCAACGCTCCCCCTCTTCTTGCGGATCGGGGTTTCGGTCATCATGCTCGCTCTCCTCACAGCGACGATCATAGGGTCGATCCCCTTCGGAGTTTTTCTTTTAAGCCTTGTCCTTCCTTTTGCCCTTTTGGGGAGTTTTGGGAGTAAGGTGCGGCAGGGCTTTGAGCAGATGCGGAAAGAACAAGGATGGATCGCAGGAATTCGGGATATCCTGAGGGGCATCGAACGGATCGAAGTCCAGAGCGAGCTTCTTCAAAATGAACAAGATCGCTTGAAGAGCAAGAACGGGGAGACCGCGAGCGAAGCCATGAAAAAGCTCGATCGGATCCTGGAACTCTACGAAGCCAGGTCCAATCCCTTCGTGGGTATCGTCCTCAATATCCTCGTTCTCTGGGACCTGCAATGCTACGAGCTCTTGCGTTCCTGGGAGAGGGATCACGGGGATGAATTGCCCCTATGGGTGGATACGGTGGCTGAGCTTGACTCCCTCTCAAGCTTGGCCTCGGTCGCCGCCGATCATCCTTCTTTTCATTTTCCCTCTTTTAATGCAAAGGGGGAGCAAGTGCTCGAGGGGGAAGCTCTGGGGCATCCCCTCATCCCCGATGAGAAGCGGGTGGACAATGATCTGGAGATCCCTTCGACCGGACACATCAAGATCGTTACAGGGGCCAATATGGCGGGGAAAAGCACCTTCCTCCGCACCATAGGCGTGAATTGGATCCTCGCCAAAGCCGGGACCGTCGTCTGTGCCCAGCGAATGCGATTCCGTCCTATTTCGCTCTTCTCCAGTATGCGCACCAGCGACGACTTAGCCGAAGAAGAGTCCTTTTTCTATGCGGAACTGAAGCGCTTGCGCTTGCTCGTCGACGAACTCGAGCAAGGGAAAGAGCTCATGATCCTGCTCGATGAGATCCTCCAGGGGACCAATTCGGAGGACAAGAAAAAGGGATCCCGACGTTTCCTCGAGCGGATCCTTCAGTATCCAGTGGCGGGGCTTATCGCAACCCATGATCTCGATCTCACCCGAATGGAGGAAAGTCATCCCGGTCAAGTGGAGAACCTTCGCTTTGAGGCGGAGTTAGAGGATGGACGGTCCACCTTCGATCATCTCCTCCGGAAAGGGGTTTGCCGCAATATGAATGCGAGTGCCCTGATGGAGCGGATGGGGATCGGTTGAAAAGATCGTGGAAAGAGCTTCCGATATCCCGGCTGTCGATGAACTTTGGATGAGCTATCTTTTGGGGGAAGATTTTCTCCACGATCGTGGATAGGGGATCTTGAAAAGATCTTAATATTAAAAAGGGGACCGAAAGGGGTGGGTCGAGGCCGCCTTACCTATATTCGATCCGGCTATGGAACAGCTATCGAAGAACGTCGAGAAGATCCGCCAGCAGGCGGGAAAAGGAAGACAAGACGACAGCATGCAAGAGCTGGAGCATGCCAAGCTCCCTCCGCAGGCGCTCGAGCTTGAAGAGGCGGTCCTGGGAGCCATGCTTCTTGAAAAAGAAGCGGTGAACGAGGCGATCGACATCCTTCACTCCGATGTCTTCTACAAAGACGCCCACTGTCGGATCTTCCAGGCCATCAAATCCATCTTCGAGCGTTCGGAACCGATCGATATCCTGACCGTTACCAACGAGCTCCGCTCTTTGGGACAGCTCGAGTTCGTGGGAGGGGCTTATTTCATCAGTCAACTGACCAACAGGGTCGCCTCTGGAGCGAACGTCGAGTATCACGCACGGATCATCGTGCAGAAGTATCTGCAGCGCCAGCTTATCCGGATCTCGAGCGAGATCGTGAAGGAAGCTTACGAAGACACTACGGATGTCTTCGAACTTCTCGACAAGGCGGAGAGCAATCTTTTTGAGGTCGCCGAGGGGAATATCCGGAAGAATTTCGATCAGGTCGGGGACCTGGTCACCGAAGCGGTCAAAGGCATCGAGGAAGCGAAGGATCAGGAAGGGGGAGTGAACGGCGTCGAGAGCGGTTTCATCAAGCTCGATCGCCTCACCTCGGGATGGCAACCGAGCGACCTTATCATCATGGCCGCTCGCCCCGGTATGGGGAAAACGGCTTTTGTTCTCTCCATGGCACGGAACACCGCTATCCGTTTCGAAAGGGGTGTCGGGATCTTCTCCCTCGAAATGAGCTCGCTCCAATTGGTCAACCGATTGATCGCGAGCGAGACGGAGCTTTCGGCCGAAAGCCTCCGGAAAGGGGACCTCCGGGAGGACGAATGGACCCAGCTCAACAACAAGGTCGATACCTTGATGGACGCCCCCATCTTCATCGACGATACCCCCGCCCTCAGCGTTTTTGAACTTCGTGCCAAGTGTCGGCGATTGGTCGCCCAACAGGGCGTCGAACTGATCATCGTGGATTACCTCCAGTTGATGACGGCCGGAGGCGATCAAGGGAACCGGGAACAGGAGATCAGCACCATCTCCCGCTCCATCAAGAGCATCGCTAAAGAGCTCTCCGTTCCCATCATCGCCCTGTCTCAGCTCAACAGGACGCCGGAAACGAGGGGCGGCGATAAGCGGCCGCAACTTTCCGATCTTAGGGAATCCGGGGCCATCGAACAGGATGCGGACATCGTTTCCTTCATATATCGCCCCGAATATTACGGGCTCCAGGAATGGGATGATGACGGAACGCCCACGCAGGGGCAGGCTGAAGTGATCGTGGCCAAGCATCGGAACGGGGGCTTGGATAATATACGGCTCCGCTTTATTCCACACCTTGCCAAATTCGAAGACCTCGAAGAGGATGATATGGGCCAAGGGGCCGCTTCCCTTTCCGCCAACACGGGTTTCGATGAAGAAGGAGCGCATACCATCACCCGTTCATCCAAGATGAACGATGATGATCCCCTGCCCGGAGAGGATGAGGGGCCGAGTGAAGATGACGGCCCCGTACCCTTCTGAATGTTCCGTACAACGATCCTTGTCCTCAAAGCGTTATCTTAGGGCCAAGCTGAAAGGAACCCTATGGAACGACGCCCTACGCAGAAGCTTTTTTTCCTTCTTTTTTTCCTCTTCATCCTGAGCAGCTCCGCCCAAAGTGCGCGCCTTTTGATTCCTATGGACGAGGCCCAGAAAGATCACCTCAAATCCTACGGGGTGGCTTATTGGGTGCTCGAACGAGGGGTGGAAGTGGAGTGGCTCCTCAATTACAGAGGAGGGAGTTTCATGATGAAGAACATCGAAAAGATCCAGGAGGAATGCCGGGTGAGGGGTGTCAGCTTCGAAGTCGTGCCCGAGACGAAAGTCGCTTCGATCAAACAGAAGATCGCTGACCCGGAAGTGAACAAGAAGGTCGTCAAGCTCCAGAAAGTCCCTGAATTAGCTGTTTATTCCCCGAAGAGCAAAGACCCTTGGGACGATGCGGTGACCCTGGCCCTGACCTATGCCGAGATCCCCTATGATGTCGTCTACGACAAGGAGGTCATGCAAGGAAAACTTCCTCAATACGATTGGCTTCATCTCCATCACGAGGATTTCACAGGCCAGTTCGGCAAGTTTTACCGCAATTATCGACACCATTCCTGGTATCAGAAAAAAGTGAAGCGGAATCGGAAGATGGCCAAAGAGCTCGGTTTCAGTAAGGTCTCCGAGTTGAAGTTAGGGGTCGCCCTCAAGATCCGGGAATATGCCGCCGGAGGAGGTTTCCTGTTCACCATGTGTTCGGGGACCGACACCTACGATATCGCGCTTTCTGCGCGCAAGACCGATATCTGTAAGGAGATGTTCGATGGAGACCCTGCCGACCCGGCGGCCCGCTCGAAGATCGATTACAGCAAAACGATCGCCT
>CAZOSO010000005.1:29921-41524 GCA_964582635.1 uncultured Weeksellaceae bacterium
GACCCTGCCGACCCGGCGGCCCGCTCGAAGATCGATTACAGCAAAACGATCGCCTTCGAGGATTTTAAGATCAATATGGACCCCATGCAGTATGAGTTCTCCTCGATCGATGCCAGCAATGCCCACAATCGACTGCCCAAATCCCAGGATAAATTCACCCTCTTCGAGTTCTCCGCGAAATGGGATATCGTTCCCACCATTCTGACCCAGAACCATACGGATGTGGTGGACGGCTTCATGGGCCAGACCACGGCCTTTAAGAAGAAGTACATCAAACCCGATGTGTTGATCATGGGCGAGACCAAAGCCGTGAATTCGGCCAAATACATCCATGGGACCCTCGGGAAGGGGCAATGGACCTTCTATGGAGGGCACGACCCCGAGGATTACAAACACTACGTAGGGGACCCGCCCACCGATCTGGACCTTCACCCCAACTCTCCGGGCTATCGATTGATCCTTAACAATATCCTCTTTCCGGCCGCTAAAAAGAAAGAGCGCAAGACTTGATGATCCCCCTTGCCGAGGATCTTTACATTTGGATCAAAGCTTGATCCTCGTTGAACCGTAGTACCAAATTCTGGTTAGGCCTGATCGGCATCGTCCTTTTGCTGGCGATCCTATGGTACTTACGGACCATCCTCTACTACATCATGATCGCTGCCGTGCTTTCTTTTATAGGAAGGCCCTTAGTGGAGTGGATGCAGCGGGTCAAGATCCGGGGAAAGCACATTCCGAATTCGGTGGCGGCGTTGTCGGTGATCGTCCTGTACCTCGCGGCCATAATCGGTTTTATCAGCCTTTTCGTTCCATTGGTCGCCGAAGAGATCCGCATTTTAAGTTCCATACGGGTGGAGGAAGTGGTCAAGAGCTTGCGCGAACCGATCGAGGAAGTGGAAAGATGGATGGAGAAGAGCGGTTTGGCCCCGGCTGAAGGAGTGGATCTGGTGAGCCGGATCCGTGATCAACTTGCAGGAGCCTTGCATATCCGGGACCTTCCGAGCCTCCTCACCTCTTTCTTTGGAAAACTGGGAGGCATCTTCATCACCTTCTTCTCGATCTTTTTCATCACTTTCTTTTTCCTGAAAGAGGAACGCCTGCTCTACACCATGGTCATGAGCGTGACCCCCTCCGGCCATGTGGAAGGGATGGATAATGTGCTCCGCAATACGAAGCGTTTGCTCAGCCGTTATTTCATCGGGATCCTGATCCAGGTCTTCATCATTACCGTTATCGCTTCGGTCGGCCTGAGCCTTATCGGGATCGACAATCCGATCGTGATCGGTTTTATAGCGGGTATTATGAACATCGTGCCCTATCTGGGCCCCATCATCGGTGCCACAATCGGGGTGACCGTGGGGGTTACCACCAACCTTCACCTTGCTTTTTACAGCGAAATGGTTCCGATGATCGGTCAGATCATCCTCGTTTTTATCGTCGTTCAATTGGTCGATAATTTTCTCCTTCAACCCCTTATCTATTCCACAAGCGCTAAAGCGCACCCTCTGGAGGTTTTTCTGGTGGTATTGATCGGGGCTACTGTAGCAGGACTTGTGGGAATGATCCTAGCGATCCCGGCCTACACCTTCTTTCGGATCGTAGCCAAGGAATTCCTCTACGAGTTCAGGATCGTACAACGCTTGACCAAGGGCTTATAACTCTTTCAGGAGCTGCTGAGCTCCAGGATGAAAAGGAGAAAAGGGGCGACCATCAAAAGGGCATCGAAGCGATCGAGCACGCCTCCATGACCTGGAAGGAGTTGTCCCGTGTCTTTCACCCCCGTCGAGCGTTTGAAAAGGGATATGCTCAGATCCCCTAAGGTGCCGAAGAGGATCACGCTGGCGGGGAAAGCGATCACGATCGGGTCCAGCATTCCTCCCGATCCCCACTGAGGGAAGTTGTAATAGGCCAGCAAACCACTGAGGAGAAAGGTGAAAAAGGCACCGGAGGCACTTCCTTCCCAGGTTTTACCGGGTGAGATGCGAGGCCATAGTTTGTGACGCCCCAAGAGTTTTCCCAAGAGGTAAGCGGCAGCATCATGGACCCAGACGAGCATGAGCACTCCGAGGAGCAGGTAGGGGCCTCCGGCCTCGTGTTGCCGCAATCCGATCAGACAAGCGAAGGAAAGCCCGAAATAGAGCGGTCCGAAGAGCTTAAGGGCCGCGTTCCGAAAAGGGCGTTCCCTTTTTCCCGCTAGTTCACTGATCAGAGCGAGCGGAACCAGAAGAGGCAACGCCCATAAGAGAAGGGGAGCTTGAAGAAGAAAGGCGATCCCCGGAAGGAGGTAGGCAGCTGAGGCGAAGATCACCGCAAAGGCCTCGAAGGAAGGGGGGAGTTCTTCCGTCCGATGGAGAAGCTTCCCATATTCCTGAGGCGCGAGGAGTACAAAAAGGAGAAAAAGGCCGAAAGCGAAAGCCGCTTGGGACAGGACCGCGAATACAAGAGCGGCTACGAAGATCAGGGAGGTCAGGGTCCGTACGAGAAGCTCTTTCACCTTTCTTCGGCTTTATCGATCAGGTTCCGGGCTTTCATCGCGTCATCCCGTTCCACATAGAGGTGAACTTCTCCGATCGAGGTGTAGAACGTATCCTGTTGATCCAAAAGGACCGCTTGTATTCCATGTTCGATCAATAGCGAGCGAAGGAATTGAACGCGGAATCGGTTCGTCGAGCTGAAGACTTTCACCCAGTCCGCTTCCATGCATGAGAGGTCTTATTCCTGGGACGAAGAGGAGCTTTCCTGGCTGTAAGAGGGGTCGTAAGCAGCTCCCTCTTCGGGGTTTTCGACCTTTCCCTCCTGTTCTTCTGCTTTTCCTTCGACCCCATTGCTGCCGTTCTTTTTCCCGAAGATCCGCTCCAGGTCCTCCTTAAAGATCACTTCCTCTTCGAGGAGCTGTTCGGCCAATTGGGTCAGGCGTTCTTTGTTATCGGAGATGATCTGTTTGGCCCGCTCGTAAGTCTCTTCGATGATCCGTCCAGCTTCCTCATCGATCTCGCGGGCGGTTTGATCCGAATAAGGTTTGGTGAACTGTGATCCTTGGCCGTTGGGGTCGTAATAACTGCGATTCCCCAACTTATCGCTCAATCCGTAAACGGAGACCATGGCATAAGCCTGTTTCGTGACCTTTTCCAGATCGTTCAAGGCTCCGGTCGAGATCTGATCGAAGATGATCTCTTCAGCGGCTCGCCCTCCCAAGGCTGCACAGAGCTCGTCGAGGATCTGAGGGGTGGTATTGATCTGCCGCTCCTCAGGGAGGTACCAAGCGGCACCGAGGGTTTCTCCCCGAGGGACCACGCTCACTTTCACCAAGGGCGAAGCGTGTTCGACGAGCCAACTCACGACGGCATGGCCGGCTTCGTGATAAGCGATCACTTTCTTCTCGGAAGGGGAGATGATCTTGTTCTTTTTCTCCAGACCCGCTATAACGCGATCCACCGCATTGGAGAAATCGTTCTCGTCGATGCGCTGCTTTTTGTTGCGGGCGGCGGTCAGGGCGGCTTCATTGCAGATGTTGGCGAGATCCGCTCCGGAGAAGCCGGGTGTTTGGCGGGCTAAATGTTCCACATCGATGGATTCGTCGATCTGGAGTTTAGCGAGATGGACCTGAAGGATCTCCTTTCGCTCGTTCAGGTCCGGCATGTCCACCGAAATACGGCGGTCGAACCGGCCGGGCCGCAAAAGGGCGTGATCGAGGACCTCCGGCCGATTCGTAGCTCCCATGAGGATGATACCGCTATTGGTGTCGAAGCCGTCCATCTCCGAGAGGAGCTGGTTCAATGTATTCTCTCGCTCGTCGTTCCCGCCCATTTGAGGCGCTCGGTTCCGTGCCCTTCCGATCGCATCGATCTCGTCGATGAAGATGATGGCGGGGGCTTTTTCTTTGGCTTGACGGAACAGGTCCCTGACCCGGGAAGCTCCGACCCCTACGAACATTTCGACGAAATCCGATCCGGAGATCGAAAAGAAGGGGACGTTCGCCTCACCCGCTACCGCTTTGGCGAGCAAGGTCTTTCCCGTCCCTGGTTGACCGATAAGAAGGGCTCCTTTGGGGATCTCCGCTCCGAGTTCGGTGTATTTCTGGGGATGCTTCAGGAAATCCACGATCTCCTGGATCTCTTCCTTGGCTTCGGCCGATCCGGCAACATCCTTGAAATTGACCTGAGGGCTTTCGTCCTTTTCGAAGACTTTGGCCTTGGATTTCCCGATATTGAATAGTTGGCCTCCTCCTCCGGATTGGCTGCTGAGTCGGCGCATCAGGAAGATCCATAGGGCGACCATCAGTCCGATGGGGATGAGCCATTGCAGCAAGCGTCCACCCCAATTGCTCGCTTGTTTCCATTCTACTTGGAAATCCGATTCTTCCCGGATCTTGTCCAATCTTTTCTGGAAAGCTTCGGACGGCCCGATATTGAAACGGTAATGAGGGGCGCTCCCCACCCGACTCCCGAAGAGCGGTTCGTCGACTTTGCTGACGTGTGGCTCTTCTTGAAGGGCCTCTTTCTTGAGGGTGACCAGGGCGTTTTGTTCGTTCTGGATGATCACCTTTTCCACATCACCTCGACGGGCCCATTTTTCGAACTCACTCGGGGTTATGCTCGTGCCACCACCCTGCCAATCGATCAGGCTGACCCCGAGCAGGATGACGATGATGATCGCGTAGATCCAATAAAAGTTGAACGGGAACTCGTTCTTCTTTTCGGATCCCTTCTTATCGTTCGGCTCGTTCTGATCGGATCTTTCGGACATGCTAACTAAAGGTCGGAGGTTGAGGAAATGGGTTCGGTCCTTTCCTTGGGATCAGGTTTGATAAGCGATCTCCTCGACAGGGGCATCGGCCCAAAGGCCTTCGAGGTCGTAGTAATCCCTGGTCTCTCTATAAAAAATGTGAGCTACCACGCTGGCATAATCGAGCAAGAGCCATTCCCGGTTTTCTTTCCCTTCGATATGCCAAGGCTTTTCTCCGAACTCTTTTCGGGTCTGTTCTTCCACCGAACGTGCGATGGCCTCGACCTGGGTGTCGGAGTTCCCGTGGCAGATCACAAAAAAATCGCTGACCGCATGAGGGAGTTCGCGAAGATCGACCCGAATGATCCGCTCCGCTTTCCGCTCCTGCATTCCTCGGATCACCGCATCAGCTAATTCCGAAGAGGTGACCTGAGACCGCTCATGCTTCATTCACAGCCTTCATTTTCCATTGCCACCAAAAGTAAGAACTTTGAAACGATCCATTAAATTGGATCCTGAACACGAAGTTCATGCGCACCCTATTGATCGGACAGGACCTTGAGCGTCACGGGAGCTTGGATTCCACGAACTCCGAAATGCTCCGGCGTGCCAAGGAAGAGGAACTTGCGGAGGGAAAATTGATCCTGGCCGAAGAGCAAGTGCAAGGACGTGGTCAGCGGGGCTTAGGGTGGGAAAGCGAAAAAGGGTCCGATCTGACCTTTAGTGTGCTCCTCTATCCCCAACATCTTCCTGCCGAAGAGCAATTCGATCTGAGCCGTGCGGTCACCTTGGGGATCGCCGAAACGGTGATGTATCTCCATCCTGCTATCAATGATCTGATCCGTATCAAATGGCCTAACGATGTATTGATCGGCGATCGGAAGCTGGCCGGGGTCTTGATCGAGAACAGTGTACAAAGAGGGCATATCGCAAGCTCCGTAGTAGGGGTGGGGTTCGACCTCCATACAACCGAGCGTGAAGAGCGTTTAGGCACTACAAGCCTTGAGAGCGCAACCGGTCTCAGGGTTTCCCTTGAAGAAATGTTGGAGCGGCTTTGCAAGGGCATCGAGCGACGTTATTTGCAACTTCAGGAAGGTGATGTGAAGGGAATTCGGGGGAGTTTCACCGAACGTTGTTACCTGCTCGGGAAATGGGCGACCTTTGCTGATGAAAAGCAAGAATTCATCGCCAGGGTCCGAGAAGTGGACCCGAGCGGGCGTCTCGTGATCGAACAACGCGATGGGCGGGAAGAAAGGTATGCGGTCAAAGAACTTACGTTCCGGGGGCCTGCTCCTTGATCTGTTCCGCCATGTGATCGCAAAGACGCAGCAAAGGATCTTGGGCCATCCGTTCCATGAACATGTTCATATCCGCTTCGCAGATCACTTGGCATTCGCTCTCTCCCTCGCTTTCTTCGATCAAAAAACTCAGGGTGAAAGGGAAGGGGGCCTTTTCTCCACCTTGATATTCGATCTTATCGACCGTAGGGGAGGACTTCCGTTGAAGGTCCATGCTCGAAAGGCCCTTCACTTTGAAGGAACAATGGTCTTCCTCTGCTTTCCAGTCTTCGATCCGGTCTTCAGGGAGCAGTCCGTGAAGGTTTCTTGCATCGGAAAGGAATTCGGACAGCTCGGAAGGTTTCTGGCTGACGTGGACGGACTTGCTTTCGAATTTACTCATGGGAGGGTTTGTTCCTTTTGCCCCATTCCTCGGGGTCTTTTCGCCAATCCTGGAGGGTTTCGAGCTGATCCTTGGAAATGGCTCCGTTTTCGGAGGCCTGTTGGATGAGGGTGTCATGGTCGGTCAATACCGTATAGCGACAATCCGCCTTTTGGAAACGTTCTTCAGCTTCTGCGAAACCATAACTGTAAATAGCGGCAAGCCCTTTTACCTTGTAACCTCCTTCTCGCAAACGTTCTACAGCGTTCAAACTGCTTTTTCCTGTAGAGATAAGGTCTTCGAGGACCACTGTAACCGCCCCTTCCTCGATATCCCCTTCGATCACGTTCTCTTTGCCATGCCCTTTGGCCTCTCCCCGTACATAAGCAAAAGGAAGCCCGAGCTCTTGCGCCACGAGAACTCCCATCGCGATCCCGCCTGTCGCTACCCCGACGATGGCATCCGGTTTTCCGAAAAGATCTTGGATGCGCGTGCTGAGCTGTTGGCGAATGTGGGTTCTGATCCCTGGATGCGAAAGGATCTTCCGGTTGTCACAATAAATGGGGCTAAGGAGCCCTGAACTCCACCTGAAAGGCTCCTGAGGGGAAAGTTCCACCGCCTTGATCCGCAGGAGGAATTCTGCTACCTTTGTAGCGGTCTCATCAGCTATCATCATGCGGTCAAATGTATAAAGTTTTCCTCTTCAATAAGGCGCTCATTTTCGTCTCGCCCGAAGAGTTGGCCGCTATGGATTCGGAGCCTCCTCACTTTCACTTTTCCGATCAAGCCGATCTTTTACAACGCTATCGAGGGTTGGTGCAGGATGGGAATGAACGCAAGAACCTCTATGTGGTCGACCCGGAGCCTTTCAAGGTTTGGCAGGTCTTTGCGAGCGGGTTCGAGCAGATCTTAGCGGCCGGAGGGGTCGTGAAGGACCCTTACGAACGGACGCTTTTTATCTACAGGCACAATCGCTGGGACCTTCCTAAAGGAAAAGTGGAGGAAAGGGAAGAGATCGCAGAGGCTGCTCAAAGGGAGGTTGAAGAAGAATGCGGGATCCGGATCGATCGGGCATTGGGGCATTTGATCGACAGCTATCACATCTATCAAGCTCAAGGCATTGAATTCCTCAAAAGGACCAGTTGGTACCACTTTCGGGTGGATGAGGTCCAAAACCCCGTGCCCCAGACCGAAGAGGGCATTACGAAAGTGGAATGGAAGGGGCTGGAAGAACAAGAGGAGGTGAAGCGCAACACGTTCCCCTCGATCCTTGACGTGATGGAAGCGGGGAACTCTACTGAGGTTCAGTGATCCCACCCTCTTCCTCTGCCCCTCCTTTGACGCTTTTCCCTGCGCTGATGTTCTTTGAAGAGCCTGTGGATCTTTGCTCGTGCGTTCTCACCGGGTTTAGGGCCGGGAACCGTCACGAAACGTCCCCTGGCATCCAATAGATAATAGGAAGGGATGCTGGCCACTTGATAGGCCTCCTTCACCTCTTCGTGCTCCCCCATGTAAAGGAAGGTCCATTCGTATTCGGGGTGTTGCTCCAAGAACTGCTTCATGTCCTTCAATTCATCGTCCGTGGATATGCTCACGAAATGGATCTGCTCCCCATATCGCTGGTGAAGCTTATGGATGATCCGCATATCCTTTTTGCTGGTCTCACTCCAGCTCGCCCAAAAGTTGAGGTATATGGGTGCTCCTCGAAGCTCCTCGAGGCTGATCACATTGGTATCAGGGTCCATCAGCCGAAAAGAAGGTGCTATGGATCCCCGTTGGCGCTGGGAAAGGAATTCGCTTACATTGGAAGCTATGGTCCGGATCCCTTTTTGGGAAGCTTTACGGGACATGCTGTCCAGGACGGCGTGGATCCCCTCTTTGTCAAAGGGCTCCCTGTGATAGAAAGCATCGATCATTCCGTCGATGAGGACGAGTTCCCGGATGCCTTTCTTTCCCATGTATTTTGCATCCTCGCTTCTCAAGCCTTTGAGGATCGGAGCCGCCTCTTTATCGACACGAAGGGTGTTCTTGAGGTCCAGGATCGAGTCGTGACGCCGGGCAAAATCGATCAAATAGCGATCGTAGAAATCGAGGAAATGGTCCATATACTCTTCATGGCGAGGGCGCACTTTTTCTTTTTGGAAGAAGTCCTCGTAAATGCTCCGTCGATCCTTGGTGGCCGTTTCCCAAAGGGGACCCATGACATGTCGGTAATGGACCCGGAACCATTCTTTCTCCACTTCGGCATAGCGTTCATCCAAGGCCTTTTCCAGCGAATCGACCAAATATTCCATGGAAGGAGCCTTCCGAATGCTCACTCGGGTCATGGAATCCCTTTTTTCCGTGACCTTGGTCTTTTCCCTGGAATATCCTCCTCCACTGGCATACCTCAATCCCATCGCATGGTAGTTCTTTACGAAAAAGCGTTCGTAGGCCTGGTTGAGGTCCACCACCAGGTTATTGGCATCGTGCTTTGAAAGGTCAAAAAAGGTCATTTCGACCTTCGTGTGGCCATGAGCTTTTTGAACTTTGTTATCCGGTATCTCAGGGAACTTGACCTTATAGTCCTTTCCCGGTTCCAAATAGATCTTGGCCTTGGCATTGCCTATTTTCACCCATGCGGGCCGAATGCGGGAGCATTCCACTTCGAGCTTGAAAGCCCCGTCCGCTGGATGGATGGAAGCGGTGGTCAACACGGTGTCCATTTTCGTGAGGAGATCTTTATATCCCACGAGTTTCGCTCGCTCCCCTTTGTAAGCGGGCGCTTCCCCTTCGATGGACACTTTTTCAGGAAAAGCGCTTTCAGGCAGGAAAAAGAGGAAGAAGAGGAATAAACAAACAGACTTCATTCGATCTGAGCTTACTTCTGGGCCACCCCCTTAGGCACGAAAGGGGAGGGGTCTCCATCGTTCCGGATGATATCACGTACGATCGTGGAACTTATTGCCGTATGTTCCGGTAAAGTGGGAAGGAGGACGGTCTCGATGCTGGGTTCCATCGCTTTGTTCATTTGGGCGATGTTCCTTTCGAATTCGAAGTCGTTCGGATTCCGAAGGCCGCGAAGGATGTAGTTCGCCCCGATCTCTTTGCAATATGAGATGGTGAGCCCTCGGAAGGAGTCGACCTCGATCCGCTCATCGTCACTAAAGACCTGTTCCAGCCATTCGATCCGTTGCTCGAAGGGAAACAAGGGTTCCTTTTGTGCATTGATCCCGAGGGCCACAACGCATCGGTCGAAAAGGTTGGCGCCCCTTCGGATCACGGATTCGTGACCGATCGTGATCGGGTCGAAAGAACCGGGGAATACGGCGATCCGCTGTTCACTCATAGAAGAAGAGCTTGTAAAGCTTTACCGAAGGTAAGGCTCATCGTCCCTCAGTGGACGAAAAAGCTGAAATGGGTCTTCCCGAAACTGCGGGTCTCTTTGTATCCTTTGCGCTCTTCGAAATGGACCCTGTTATCGTGTTCGAGGATAAGCAGCCCTTCTTCCTCCAGCCCGGCTTGCTCCTCGAACAGGTCCAGAAGCTGATGGTAAAGCTTGAACGCTCCATAAGGGGGATCGGCGAATAGCAGGTCGTAGCGTTCGCGGGTGCGCTTCAGGAAGCGAAGGGCATCATCGTTCTTGACCTCCAGCTCTTCCATTCCCAAGCTATCGGCCGTATTGGTGAGGAAAAGGCTCAGTTGCCGGTTCTTCTCTACCGCGGTCACCTTTTTGGCCCCTCGCGAAACGAATTCCAGCGAAATGCTCCCGCTTCCCGCGAAAAGGTCGAGGACCGAAACTTCCTCGATGTTCAGGCGGTTCTGAAGGATGTTGAAAAGCCCCTCTTTTGCTCGATCCGTCGTTGGGCGCTCTTTCATCCCTTTAGGGGGAGAGAGCTTTCGTTTTTTATGCTTTCCTCCGATGATCCTCAAACTCGCGCAGGTCTTCCAAGAGAAAGGAGCTCCAGCTCCCCTTCCCATCTTCATGATAAATGGGAGCTTCTACGTAGCGTTCCAGAAGCCCCTTTTCCATCCCTTGTTCCACAGTGCCGCTGACATGGAACTCCTCCAATGCTTCACCGGCCCCACAGCTCCGCCAGGTGTGAAGGATGAAGTAAACGAGTTCTTCGGCGTTGGCATAACTGAAGCTGTTGAAGATCCGCAGACCGTGGTCCGCAGCGAATCCCACATCCACCTCTCGCTCTCGGATATGGGCCAAGCCGGTGGCTTTTCCGGAACGTGTATGGAGGGCGAGGAGGGTTTCGATGGCCGGTATGGTGAAATGCTGGGGAATATAGCCCGGAAAGCGTTCGGTGAGAAGCTTTTGTAATGCTTCGGGGAACCAGTGTACGACACGGGCATTGGTCACCTGAGCGCGTTCAGTGCGGACCCCTTCTTTCGGGAAGTTCTCCGAGAAAGCCAGTTCCAACATCCGTTCCTGATCCGCTTCATCGTAAAGGTCCTCTGGAACGAAACTGTAATAGGGGGAGGCAAAACAGCACAAAGGGCTTTCGTCCTGGGGGTCGGGGCATTCAGTGAGCTGCTCCCGAAGCTCTTCGATCCCCTTTTCGTATTTGTAAAAGGGAACTTGCTTCAGGGGATGATGGGATATGCCTTCGGGGGAACGCTGAGTAATAGCCCAGGGTGTGATCAAGAGGAGAAGCTCGTGCTCCCTCGCCGACCGACTATCAGTAGTCACCCCAATTTCCGCTCTTGCTGGGTTCTCGCATGGAACCGACCTTGAGGGTGTCCCCTTTTCCGTTGTCGATCTTGATGGTGTCCCCTCCTCCGACCGGGATATCGGGATCAGGGTCTTTGGCCATGAATACCGGTCGGGAAACGCCCCCTTGGTCCACTTTCCCCGCTTTGAGGATGAATTTTTTTCCGCTTCCTCGCTTATAGGGAAGCGAATCGGCTATGAAAGGGTAAGCTCGTTCCCCTTCCCGGACCAATTTCCCCTGGTCCTCGTCGAACAGGGAGTCGCTCACCGGTGTGAGGACGGTATCCCGCTGGAGGATCCCCTCATCGATCGCTTGTCGCTGGGTCAGCGTATCGGGGACCGTCACGCTATCAGGTCCGTATATCCGGACGAACTGGATCGAATCCTTCTGGAGAAAATGGAGGAGCGTATCGAAGGAGCTCGTGTATTTCCCGTAGCGGGATTCGTAAATGACCTGCACCTTCCGGATGTCTTTAAGGCCTTGGATGGTATAGTTTTCCAGCTGCTCCTTCTTTTCCCG
>CAZOSO010000005.1:41624-45188 GCA_964582635.1 uncultured Weeksellaceae bacterium
GGGAAAAAGGTAGAGGCTGGCCAGTTCTTTCAATCGCTCCATGGAGCCGGGTTCCTTTTTGCTGCTGCCGACAAAACTAACATTTTTCGGGAACGGGCCATCAAGCCTTAAAATTGCAAAATGGCAGGATCCCGAACCAAGATCGGTGAAGCCCTTCGGGCCGCATTTCCTTATGACCCGACCGAGGATCAAAAGCGAACGCTCGATGCCCTCGGGGATTTTCTGAAAGCGTCACCTCGGGAACAGCCCTTGTTCCTTTTGAAAGGATATGCGGGGACCGGTAAGACCACGGTGATCAAGGCTTTGGTCGAGTTCATGGAGAAGAAGGAGAGGGATGTGATCCAGCTCGCGCCGACCGGAAGAGCTGCCAAAGTGATGGCCGGATACAGTGGTAGACCTGCCTATACCGTGCATAAGTGGATCTACTGGCCTCAAGCGGATCCGAACGGGGGCATCCATTTCGAATTGGCCCGGAATCGCTACCAAGCTGCTCTCTTCCTGGTCGATGAGGCTTCCATGCTCGGCGGGTCTTCCAAAGGGTTCGGGGAAAGGGATCTTCTAGAGGATCTCCTCGCGTTCATTTATTCAGGGGGAAGGGCGAGGGCCGTATTGATCGGGGATGATGCGCAGCTCAGTCCGGTCGGACAGGAAGGGACCTATGCGCTCGATCCGGAGCACCTGGAGCGGGAAGGGGTTTCGGTATGGAGCGGGACCCTTACCCAAGTACTGAGGCAGGCCGAGGATTCAGGGATCCTTGCCAATGCCACTACCCTTCGGGAGCGCATCGCTATAGAGGATCCCACCCCTCCTTTTTTTCGGACCGATATCGGAGGTGATGTACGTGCTATAACCGGTGAGACCCTTCCCGATGAACTGGAGGATGCTTACGGGAAGTACGGAGTGGAAGAGGTCCGCATCATTACCCGCTCCAACAAGCGGGCGGTGCAGTTCGCTAAAGAGGTCCGCCATCGGATCCTCGGAAAAGAGGAAGAGCTCGAACGAGGGGACCTTCTTTTGGTGGTCCGGAACGATCACTTTTGGAGCAAGAACACCGAAAGCGGGGCCTTTATCGCCAACGGCGATATGATGGAATTGGTCCGAGTGGAGGGCACTGAAGAGCTCTACGGGGAGCGTTTTATGGATGCCAGCATCCGCCTGCTGGAACGACCCGATGATGGCGAGATATCGGTGAAACTATGGGTGGACTGCCTCGACCTTGAAGCTGCTTCGATCCCGAGGGAGCGGATGAAAGAGCTCTTCTGGAAGATCGGAGAGCACTACAAGGGCGGGAAAGGGAACTGGAAGCGGAAGGTCATGCGCGATCCTTATTTCAATGCCCTCCAAGTAAAATACGCCTATGCGATGACCTGCCACAAGGCGCAGGGTGGCCAATGGCCGATGGTCTTTCTGGACCCTGGTTTCCTGAAACCGGAATCATTGGACACGGAATACTTGCGATGGCTGTACACAGGGGTCACTCGAGCGACCACGGCTCTGCGCCTTTTGAACTTTCCAGCTCAACTTTTCGAGAGGGACCCTTATGGAGAAGGATGAGAAAATTGTTAAATTTCCAAACCTTCATTGCCGGGAGGTGATCGAAAAAGAAACAACCTGAAGAAGGGGTTTTATCGTTCATAGAGCAAAGGCCAATAGCCCCTTTCTTATGGTAGACCACCGACATATCCGAAAAAAATTTCCTTCTCTCAAGAAGAGGGTATTGGGGGCTTTAAGTCCCTTCATGCTACTTCTGGCCATGGGTTGTAGCCCCGATGAAGATCTGAAAAAACCCACCGAAGTGGGGGTGGCTTTCAAAGTGGACGACCATGCCTCAGAGCCCCAGGGGAATAGCGGAAATGCTTCCCCTCAGGTTTCCCTTGATCTAAAGGAAGGCAAAATACAAGTTGAGAAGATCCGTGTCATCGGAAAGCGCAAAAAGGGGAAGGATGTCGATTTCGAGCGGGACAAGAAGATCCAGCTTCCGATCGAGGACAAGGATCTGGGGACGCAGCTCCTTTTCGATCTTCCTCAGGGAAGCTATGAAAAGCTCAAGCTTCGTTTGACGTTAGAAGGTGATAATGAGGTTGTAAAATGTATTGGGGAGCGGATCCAGCACTTTAACAATCAAGCCAGCAAGGCAACCCCCTTTCGTCTTACGATCGAAAAGAAAAGGATCGTGGAATGCGAGGTCGATCCCAAAAAAGGGAAGGATCATGTGGAACTCCAAAAGGGGAACCCGCGTACCATACGCGTAATGGTCCGACCCGGGAAATGGTTCCAAGGGATGGGGCAAGGCCAATGGAACCAAGCGGACGTGATCAACGATGGAGGGAAGGATCTCTTGCCCATTCATCAGGGGAAGAACCAGCAAATGCATTCCAAGATCCTGGAGAATATCGAGAACGCCTTTAATTCGAAGATCCTATGAGTCCCATGCATTCGGTCAAAGACGACGAAAAAGCCCTTTTAGAGGCGTGTATCAAAGGAGATCCCAAAGCCCAGGAGGAACTCTACGACCGATATGCGCCCCGCATGTACGCGATCTGTCGCAGTTATTCCGAGAACGACCTGGAAGCTCAGGATCTCCTCCAGGAGGCGTTCATCAAGGTCTTTAAGAACATCAAGAAATGCCGTTCGGACGGGTCGCTCGAAGCTTGGGTGCGCAAGGTGGTGGTGAACAACAACATCGATCACTACCGCCACAAGAACAAAAAATACGGCATTAAAGAAACGGCGACGGACGAAGATCTGAACAACGATGAGGAGCTCGTCGAGAACGAAGCCTTACGCTCCTTCCACGAAAACGACCTTCTAAGGGTCCTACGGATCCTTCCCAAAGGATATCGCATGGTCCTCAATCTCTACATCGTAGAGGGATATCCGCATAAAGAGATCGCCGAGATGCTCGGCATCTCGGTTTCGACTTCCAAATCGCAGTTCTTTCGGGCCAAAGAACTGCTCAAAAAGAAACTCGGTAGAGAATCGATCGAGGAGTACTTCGCGGCTATATGAACGACCAGGAGTTCTGGGATAAGTATATGTCCTCGATGGAGGACCTGACCGAGGAGCCGCCTCCTGAGGTCAAGGATGCTGTGTTCCGCCGAATGGAACGGGAGCGTCGCTTGAAGCGATGGGGGAAGCGGATCGGTTCGAGCTTGTTCGCGCTCTTGATAATGGGCGGTGGGGCTTACTTCTTCGATCCCTTCGCCGATGAACCTTCCATGACCCACAGCAGTGAAGGAGTGCACGTGTGGGACCCATCCATTCCCGGGCTTGGCCCCGGATCCGAAAAAGTCAGCCCTGGTAAGGAAAGGGATTTAACAAGGGAAAAGAAAGCGGGAGAAAAGGAGCTCCTCGCATCAAAGGCAGGAGAAGGAGCAAGCTCGCCAAGGGAAAAACAAGCGGAGAAGAACGCTCCTTCGGCTACATCTAAGGGGTCCCGGGATCAAGAAAGTGAAAGGAAGATCGACGAAGAGAAAGGGAGCGATGCTTCGACGGTCGCTTCCGATGCTTCGGATGAGGCCCAGGGTGAAAAGGAAAAGACGAAGGAGCTGAACCTTCCTAAAG
>CAZOSO010000006.1:0-6445 GCA_964582635.1 uncultured Weeksellaceae bacterium
CTTACCTTTGCCTTTGGAATGGACCCGAAGCAGCGACCTGTATTTATTTGGCTCATCCTGGGAGCGATCCTCATCGCCCTTATGGTCGTGATCGGTGGGATCACGCGCCTCACGCATTCAGGGCTGTCCATGGTGGATTGGGATCCGATCATGGGGGCCATCCCACCTCTCAGCGAAGCTCAATGGCAGGATGCTTTTGAGAAGTATCAGCAGTTCCCTGAATACCAGAAAAAAAACCACGACATGGAGCTCGGAGGCTTCAAGTCGATCTATTTCTGGGAATACCTTCATCGCATGTGGGGAAGGATGATGGGATTGGTCTTTATCGTTCCCTTCGGGATCTTTCTTTATCAAGGACGTATCAAAGGGGACCTTCTGAAAAGGTGTCTGTTGATCTTACTCGGAGGCGCGCTGGTCGGTGGTATCGGTTGGTTCATGGTCCTGAGCGGGCTCAAAGAACGGCCCGACGTCAGTCATTATCGATTGGCCATCCACCTCCTTGCTGCTTTCTCGCTTTTTGCCTATGTGCTATGGACAGCTTTTGAGATCCGATGGCCCGGAAGCAGAAAAAGGTCGGACACCCCGAAAAAGCTCTTAGGAGCGCTTCACCTTTTTCTCCTCTTACTTCTCCTTCAAATTGTATACGGAGCCTTTGTGGCAGGACTTGAAGCGGGGACCTTGTTCAACACCTGGCCCAAGATGGGCGATACATGGGTTCCAGAAGCGGTAAGCTCTCTGGATCCCTTTTGGCGAAACCTTCTGGAAGGAAAAGCAGGTGTGCAGTTCATCCACCGTTGCTTGGCGATTTTGCTCTTCCTGCTCGGCATCCGTATCTTTTGGCCGATCCATGCCCGAGCTTGGAGCCAGGGGGTCCGGAAAGCGGGATCTGTTTTCGGCGCCGCCCTTCTTTTACAGATCCTGCTTGGCATCTTCACCCTGCTTCTAGAAGTGCCGCTCACTCTTGCCGTCCTCCATCAGCTAGGCGCGCTGCTCTTATTAGCAGCGACCGTGTATTTGATCCATCGGGTTCGGATGCCGGCAAACCTCAATGGAAGCTCGACCAGTTAACCATCTCTTCGAAGGGATTTTATACAGCGATCTTTGAACCCCCTTCCTCGCTCGATCCATCGCCCCCATCGAAAAGGGCGGCAAAAAGCCGAAAAGGCTTCTGCACGTTCCCAATTTTCCTTACTTTTGCCATCCGAAACACAAGCCCCTGAGGGATCCCATCCTAAGGGTCAGGAACTTGAAAAACGGAACAAGCTGTTGAAGTTCGGGATCAGAGCACTTTTCATCCTTCTTTTCTCCCCTTTGGTACTGAATGCATCCGAAGGAGGGCAAGAAGGAGGTGAGCACGATGGGAAAGCCGCTGGCTATGATGCTGGAAAAAGCATCATGAAGCACGTGAAGGATGGGTATTCCATCCATTTCTTCACGGTGAACAAAGGGACCGAGGACGAATGGCACGCCTCCATTCCACTCCCTGTGATCGCCTACACAGATAAGGGGGTGGACGTTTTCATGTCCTCCGAGCTTCATCATGGGCATTCCACCTATAAAAGCGAAAGTACCGGCTACGAATACGGCCTGAAGGGTGGGGACCTTAAGATCGTTAACGAGGACGAGGCCGCGCTTACCGACCTCTCCATAACGCGGGATGTTGCGGGCATGTTCTTCGTGCTCATCCTGATGTGCCTCATGTTCATCCCGGTGGCCAAGGCTTACAAGAAGCGGCAGAACGCTGCTCCGAAGGGGTGGCAGGGCCTGATGGAACCGCTCGTCCTCTTCATCCGGGATGAAGTGGCCAAGCCGAACATCGGAGAAGAACGCTATCGGAAATTCATGCCTTTCCTCCTAACGGTATTTTTCTTCATCCTGATCGCCAACATCGCTGGCTTAATGCCTTTTCTCGGGGGATTCAACGTAACAGGGAATATAGGGATCATCACCGTCCTTGCGGGAATGGTCCTCATCGTGACCAACGTGATCGCGAACAAGGAATACTGGAAGCATATTTTCGCCATGCCTGGGGTACCGGTCTACCTTTACCCCATCATGGTCCCGATCGAACTATTGCAGATCATTTCCAAGCCGTTCGTCCTGATGGTGCGACTCACAGCGAACATGACAGCAGGGCACATCATCATTCTGTCCTTCGCTGCGCTCATCATGATGTTCGGCCAAGATAGTGCCGTGACCGGCTACAGTGTCTCCGTCGGTTCGGTGCTGTTCATGATCTTCATGAACTTGCTGAAGCTCTTGATCTCCTTCATTCAGGCGTACGTTTTCGTCCTGTTGTCGGCGATCTATTTCGGCTCAGCAGTGGAGGAGGCACATTGAGCTTTTGTTGAACCACTAAATACTGCACAATGGAATTGTTAGCAGTTCTTCTCGAGAACATCGGGGTCATGGGGGCCGGCATTGGAGCTGGCGTCGCAGCCCTCGGTGCAGGCGTGGGCATTGGACGGATCGGTGGATCCGCCCTCGAGTCCATGGCCCGTCAACCCGAATCCACGGGTGATATCCGCGCGAACATGATCGTTGCGGCCGCTCTTGTGGAAGGGGTTGCCCTTTTCGGAGTTATCGTCTGCTTGCTCGTGGTACTCGCCTGAGCAGGGCAGATGCTGAACAAGGAGCGGGGCCCGACGGTTGGTCGGGACCCCTCCTTTTTTCAACAAAAGTTCGCCTAAAGAAGCTAAAAGACTAAAGAAATGCTCGATCCAGGACTCGGAACCTTTCTTTGGACCACGATCGCCTTCCTGATCGTCCTTGGTATCCTCGCTAAAACCGCTTGGAAGCCCATCCTTAACTCCATCAATGAGCGGGAACAGAACATCCAGGAATCCTTGGATGCAGCTGAAAAGGCCAAAAAAGAGATGGAGGAGATGCAGGCCAAGAACGAATCCCTGATGCAGGAGGCCCGGGAAGAAAGGGATAAGATCTTGAAAGAGGCGAACGAAACGCGGGAAAAGATGATAGCGGACGCGAAAGAAGAGGCTCGAAAAGAAGCCGACCAGATCGTCCGGAATGCGAAAAAAGAGGTGGAGCAGGAAAAGAAAGCGGCGAAGGAAGAATTGAAGAACGAAGTGGCCAATTTTTCCATCGATATCGCCGAGCGCCTGGTCCGGGAGAAACTTTCGGACAACGAAGACCAAAAGAAACTGGCCGAACAGCTCGTTCAGGATGCTGAAATGAATTCCTGATCAAGAGATCGGAATAGAAGGATGAAAGCAACCAAGATCGCAGATCGCTACGCTAGCTCTTTTCTCCAATACGCCCTCGATGAAGGCGTATTAGAAGAAGTCTATGAAGAAATGAAAGGGCTGGTGCAAGAGATCAAAGAGAACAAGGAGCTCAGGGTTCTTTTGAACAGCCCGGTTATTCGAGCTGAGAAAAAGGTGACCATCCTGGACCGGCTTTGGGGCGATCGTCTGAACAGGGTCACCATGGAAATGATCCGCCAGGCCTGTCGAAAAGGAAGAGAAATGTACCTACGGGGCATGGCCGGGCGTTTCCAAGAACTCTATAAAAAGCACAAGAATATCCTGACGGCCGATGTGTGGACAGCGATCCCCCTTGACGAGGAGCTCCGGCAGGGTATTGTTCAAAAGGTCCAGCAGGAAGAAGGCCAGGAAGTGGACCTCATCGAACACGTGGACCCGGAATTGATAGGAGGGGTCCTTTTGAAGGTCGGTGACCGTCAATACGACGGCACTGTTTTGAAACAATTGCGCAAGCTCCGAGCCTCATATCGAGCATGATAAAGAATCTCTACCAAAAGCGGTGAATTATGGCTGAAGTCAAAGCTGCGGAAGTCTCCGACATCCTTAAAGAAGAACTCTCGGGATTCCGCTCCGAAGCAGAGTTGGAAGAAGTAGGAACGGTCCTCCAGGTCGGGGACGGTATCGCACGCCTTTACGGTCTTTCCGGGGTTTCCTCCGGGGAACTCATCGAGTTCGACAACGGCATCAAAGGGATCGCCCTCAACCTCGAAGAGGACAACGTAGGAGCGGTGATCCTCGGCTCCACCAAATCGATCAAAGAAGGCTATACAGCCAAACGCCTAGGGCGGGTTGCTACGATCAATACGGGCGAGGGAATGCTCGGTCGTATCGTGAATACGATCGGTGAACCGATCGACGGGAAAGGAGCTATCGAAGGTGAGACCGTCGAAATGCCCATCGAACGAAAGGCCCCGGGTGTTATTTACCGTGAACCGGTAGAGGAACCCCTGCAGACAGGGATCAAGCCCATCGATTCGATGATCCCGATCGGACGTGGACAGCGGGAGCTGATCATCGGTGACCGTCAGACCGGAAAGACCACGGTGGCCATCGATACGATCATCAACCAAAAGGAATTTTACGAGGCCGGTGACCCCGTCTATTGCATTTACGTGGCGGTCGGCCAGAAAGCCTCAACCGTGGCAGGGGTGGCCAAGACCCTGGAAGAGAACGGGGCGATGGATTACACCACCATCGTTGCAGCCAATGCTTCCGATCCTGCACCGATGCAGTTCTACGCCCCCTTTGCAGGCGCTGCGATCGGGGAATATTTCAGAGACACCGGTCGTTCGGCTCTCGTGATCTTCGACGACCTTTCCAAACAGGCCGTCGCTTATCGAGAGGTTTCCCTCCTGCTTCGACGCCCTCCTGGTCGGGAAGCTTATCCCGGTGATGTCTTCTATCTCCATTCCCGTCTCCTGGAACGTGCGTCCAAGTTGATCAGTTCGGACGAGCTCGTCCAGCAAATGAACGACCTCCCTTCCAGCATTCAGGATAAAGCAAAAGGGGGGGGGTCCATGACCGCACTCCCCTTGATCGAGACGCAGGCCGGAGACGTGTCCGCTTATATCCCTACCAACGTGATCTCGATCACGGACGGCCAGATATTCCTCGAGACCGATCTTTTCAACTCCGGAGTACGACCGGCCATTAATGTCGGTATTTCTGTCTCCAGGGTCGGAGGGTCAGCTCAGATCAAGAGCATGAAAAAAGTGGCCGGGACTTTGAAGTTGGACCAGGCCCAATACCGAGAGCTGGAGGCTTTTGCCAAATTCGGTTCCGATCTCGATGCGGCCACTAAAGCGGTCATCAATAAGGGAGAACGGAACGTGGAGCTCCTTAAACAAGGCCAGAACTCCCCGATGCCAGTTGAGGAACAGGTGGCTGTGATCTATTGCGGGACCAAAGGGCTACTTACGGATGTTCCTACCGAAAAGGTGCGGGATTTCGAGCAAGAATTCCTCAACCTGATGAAGAGCCAGCACTCGGATGTTCTGGAAGAATTCAAGGCCGGTAAGCTCTCCGACGAATCCCTCCAGAAAGTCGAGGAGGTCGCTAAGGATCTTGCTGCTAATTACAAGGAAGAGGACTAAAGGAGGATCGTTAGAAAAGGGACGCCATGGCGAATCTGAAAGAAGTCCGGAACCGCATCTCTTCGGTCGATTCGACCAAGCAGATCACATCGGCCATGAAAATGGTCGCAGCGGCCAAATTGCGTAAGGCCCAAGAGGCGATCACGACCATGCGGCCCTATGCTGAAAAGCTTCAGGAGATCCTTCAAAGCCTTAGCGCAAGCCTGGACACCTCTGAAAATGTTTATGCCCAACAACGGGAGGTGAAAAAAGTCCTTCTGGTCCCTATCACTTCGAACCGTGGTCTTTGCGGTGCCTTCAACAACAATGTGATCAAAAGGACCCAAAAATTGGTGGATGAGGTGCCTGATAGCAACGAGATCCAAATCCTCCCCATCGGAAAGAAGGTCAAGGACGAATACCGGAAGAGCCAAATGCTCGTAGGATCGAACCAAGGTTATCACGATAACCTGGAAGAGCTTTTCAATGACCTGACCTTTGAACAAGTGGCCCCGGTCGCTGAACGGATCATGGAAGCTTTCAAGCAGGAGCGGATCGATCGGGTTCGCCTGATCTATAACCGTTTCAAAAATCCAGCCCAGCAGGTCGTAACGGTCGAGGATCTCCTCCCTATCGATCCTTCTGCAGAGGAAGAAGATGAAAGCAGCGCCGCGAGCACCGACCACATTTTCGAGCCCAGTAAGGAAGAGATCGTGGAGGACCTGATCCCTCGTTCTTTGAAGACCCAGTTCTACAAGGCTTTATTGGACTCCCATGCAGGGGAGCACGGTGCACGGATGACAGCTATGCATCAAGCTACCGACAACGCTACCGACCTGCTCCACGAACTCCGGCTCACCTATAACAAAGTACGTCAGGCCACGATCACCAATGAGATCCTCGAGATCGTCAGTGGGGCGGACGCCCTGGAAGAAGGGGATTAATTCCTTTCCAAAAAGGAGACGCTCTTTCAGCTTCTAAAAAGGAAGCATACACCCGCCCGGGTCGCTGATCCTTAGAAGCCATCCCCTACGCGGATCGAAAGCGATAGCGGGGTTTGTTCTACTTATCGATGGCCTTCTTTTGAAT
>CAZOSO010000006.1:6545-21686 GCA_964582635.1 uncultured Weeksellaceae bacterium
CGGATCGAAAGCGATAGCGGGGTTTGTTCTACTTATCGATGGCCTTCTTTTGAATGACCACGTCTTCTCCTTTGACCCGCTTCTGTAGTTTTAAGCCCACTTCCATAACATTCGGAAGCTGCTCCCGATTCCTTTGTTCGATAAGAAACTCATGTTTCCCTTCATTTTGGAAAGCGAGGTTTTCAAAGAGAACAAGGGTCCGATCGCATATATCCCCTGAACAACTGCCCACGTAGCTCGGCTCCTCTCCCTTCTTCCCTCCTTCGAGGATCTGAAAGGAACCCTCCTTTTGCTGTTCTTCCCCGTTCGGCCCAATGATGGTGGTTCTGATCTTAAGTTCGGGAGAAGCAAATCCAAATACATGGCGGAAGTCCAAAAGGACCTTATAATGAGCGGCCGTATCCTGGATGTTCGGTTTAAAAGAGAGACTGCGCTCCTTTTTCCAAACCTTATTGGCAAAGTCACCCACGCTTTCATTATAGGTGTAGCTCTCCGAACAAGATAAAAGGAAGATAAAGAGGGGGATAAGTAGGAATCGGGGGTCTCGGAACATAAGCTTCAAGATTACAAGCCTCCAAGGTAAGAACGAATGGGGCTTTTCGAGGCAAAGTGGAAAGGGAGATCCCGGGTGGCTTATATCGTAAAAAGTCCGATGAAATTGGATTTTCGAGATTTTTATTCGTTTTTTGTTGACGTTTTTATCCGAAGCTATAATTTTGTTTTCGCTATGACGAATTGAAAATGAGCGACCATGAGCATCATTAAGATCATCGACCGTTTGCGATACATGGACTATTTGATCGCAAAGGAATCCACGGGATCTCCTCATGAGTTTGCCCGAAGGGTGGGGCTCTCCCGAAGTATGCTATACGAAAACCTTGATGAAATGCGGACTTTGGGAGCCCCTATCCGATATGACCGAAAACGAAGGACCTTTTTTTACTACCGTCCTTTTGAATTGCGGATCGACTTTCAGGACAAATCCGAAAAAACAGGATGAAAAATGATCAAAGGAAGGACAGAATGGACTTTTTGGACTTTTTTTCTCCCGTCCAACCTTAATAAATCGATTTAAAGCTTCTTTGTTCATGCATTCAACGATCGATCTCGGTCGGTTGAAAGGTCGGGGATTTCCTGAAAACCCGGTAAATAGAGTAGGGAAAACCAAAACCGAGGATCATGAAGAAACCCGAAAAGCGAGCTGAGGCCTTGGACCCCTCGAGGTTCAAGACCCTATCGACTGAAGAGCAGCAGTTGATCCATGGAGGACGGGCTTTTTGCTCGATCATCGATGATGATGATCACGGTCACAAGTTCTCTTCCCTAATGGGAGACGAGGACCACAAAGAACCTGAAGATCCCCAAAGTGGGGAGTGAGTGATCCGTGTGTGTGAGAAGGAGAGAGATGGCCTTTCGAGGCCATCTCTCCCTTTATCATAAATGAGGAAAAATGGTATTGATATTTTCCAATAGCCAAGATCCTACCACCGATCGGGTGATCGAATGGTTGTTCGCTTTTGGCGTGCTTCATCGGCGTATCAACAGCGAGGACCTAACGGATCCCGATCGGCCGTTCTTCTGTGATCCAGTGAAGGGGCGGATATGCCTCCAAGGAGAAAGAGGGATCGATAGTGAGCACTCCCCCATAAGAGCTTGTTGGTATCGCCGTTGGCATCGCTTCCTGATTCCTCAAGGGAAGAAGGAGGACCCCCTCTTGCATCAGTTGCGTTGGGAATCCCTAAGGGAAGCAGAGAAGGTCTCTCGATTTCTTTTCGAACGTTTTAAAGAGTTGCCTTGGCTGACCGATCCGGAAAAAGCCAACTCGGAGGACAAATTGTTGACGCTGCGTCTGGCGAGCAAAAAAGGATTGAAGGTCCCCAAAAGTTTGATCAGCAATCGGAGGGAACAAGTCCTCGAGTATTTTAAAGATCACGACCGGATCATTACGAAACCACTGGGTGATCCATCGGGTTTTATCGACCAACAAGAAGGACGTTTCTATAGGACCTTCGCGGAATCCTTGGATCGAGCATCGATCAAGGAACTGCCCCGCACTTTCTTTCCCTCCTTTTTTCAGGAACGAGTGGATAAAAGCTATGAGGTCCGCGCTTTTTACCTGGACGGTACTATTTATGCGACCGCCCTTTTCTCCCCCCGCTCACGGAACACCGATATCAAGATCGATAATGGAATGGAAAAGGACCTCACCCATATGAGCCGGACCGAATTGCCCAATGGGGTCGAAACCCGACTCGAGGCATTAATGAAGGAACTTGGACTGAACTCTGGCTCCATCGATCTTTTGGTCCGCCCGGACGGGGAGTATGTTTTTCTAGAGGTGAACCCGATCGGCCAATTCCTCGGTTACGGAGAACGGATCAATTATGCCTTGGACAAACACATCGCAGAATGGCTCTTTCAAAAGGACCAAAATCATGAAACAGAAAAGGCACTTGTTCCCTGAAAAAACCTTGGCTCAAGCTCCAGTAGGCTATCGTTTCATGCGTAGCTTCCGGTTGGAGGAACTTCAAAAGATCGAGGAGCCCGTACCGAGCTCTTATAGCCGGAAGCACGCTTCCAAACAGTATCCGAGCCATTACTGCTACAAACCGCTCTCCCGTTTTTGGATCGTGGATCTCTATCAAAAATAGTTCGGCATGTATTTCACCCTATATAGCGATAAGATCCCCGTGGGCGGAAAGGACAAGAGCGCTGTCTGCGACCTCGAACGCAAACGCTACACATTTATACCCAATGCTCTGCATGAGATCTTGACCCGCTTCCAGGACCGGTCCGTAAAGGAACTGGGAGCCCTTTATAAAGCCCCACAAAGGATCCGATCCTATTTCAACTTTCTCGAACAAGAAGGACATGGGTTCTATACGAAAGAACCCGAGCGCTATCCCAGGATCCCTCTGAAATGGGACCGGCCTGAAGCTTTGATCGGAGCAGAGATACAGGTGGCGGACCGTTTTGAGGATCATCACCTCAAGGCTTTGGATGAATTGGAGCGAACGCAATGCAAACACGTCGAGATCACGGCCCTCGACCCCTTACCTGCAGAAGAGATCGAATCCCTTTTCACCCTTTTTTCCGGATCGGGATTCCGGACCATCGATCTCCTCTTATCCTTCCAAGCCTCTCATCCCATCGACCGAACTTTACGCCTGAAAAAGCTCACCCCTGAGTTCAACATCCTGGTCTTTTACGATGCGCCAAAAAGGATCGGCAACACGGGCGATCATATCTTTTGGACCCCTAAAGGGCTCGATGAGCTGAAGTCCAGAGAGGACCCTCCCTTTCATCGGCTCATCCTCAATAAAGAGTTCTTCCTCGAATCATTGGAACACAATCCTTATTACAACAGAAAGGTCAGCATCGATGAGGAAGGCTTTGTGAAAAACGCAATGGAACAAGAGCGAAACTTCGGGAGGATCGGAGAAGATGCCCTGGATAAGATCATTCAAAGAGAGGATTTCAGGGAATTGTGGTTCGCTTCGAACGATAAGGTCGAGGATGTAAAAGATTGGGAGTTGCGCTATTGCTGGTTCAACACGCACCCGATGGAAAAGCTTGAAAACGGAAACTATCGGATCCTATGGAACTAAAAACACCGATCGCATCCCCTTTTAAGAGGCTCCTCTGGACCGCTTCTGTACTGCTCCTTGGGCTTTTCTCGCTAAAAAGCAAAGGGAATGAGATAGTGGAAGTAAGAGTGGACCCCCGAGTGGAGGCTTTGGCGATCGTCCAATTCCTGGCCGATCGCTTGGAAGCTTACCCCTCCTCCTATCAACGTGCTGTAGTAAAACACTTCAGGCCCTACGAGGATCACGCCGCAGTGAAGCTCGTGAAAGAAATGATGAACATCGATTCCCTCCCCAAAGGCATTCATTCGGAAAGCTGCATGATGGCTTTGTATCTAAAACAGAACGGAAAAGGGCTACACCGAATGAACAAAGAAGATTCGAGCATCTACTCCCGATACTACGGATATGAGAGGGTCCAAAAGCTTTTGAAACTTCTGCCGGATTTTATGAGGGAAAGCGACTTCAATAGGTTCCGACAAAAAATGAAGCCCTATTACGAACGATGGGAGAAACAAATGAAGGCTTTTCTAAAAGGGCATGATTGGATCGATCCATTCGATAAATTGTTCGGCACTAAGAGCCGAATATCGGTGATCCTGAACCCCCTCAAAAAAGTTCAAAGTGCCCATGCTAGTCGAACAAGGTCGTATATCGACAAGGACACGATCCGTTTCTCTTATAGTTACCGAGAAGCGGGACCTAAGGACTCCATAGTGTTTCGGAAGGATAAGCGTAAAATGAAAGAGCTTTTATGGCATGAGGGAACCCATTTTGTCCTCGGGAACGGGACCTTTGTCCGCTTCAAGGACAGCCTTCAACTTTTTGCTCACCAATTCGATAGTTGCCGGAGCCGGATCCAAAAGAGGTTCCGCTACGGAAAATGGTTGCGCTACCTGGACGAAGGCCTCGCTTACGCCACGACGCTCTATTTAATGAAAAAAGAAGCCCCGGAACGCTTCGCTCACCAAAAGCTCCTTATGAAATACAATGGATTCGCCCATACTGAACAATTCTTGGACCTTTTAGAGCGCTTTGAGGCTCTAAAGCAAAAAGGAACGGATATTCCAGGGCGCTTCTATCCACTCCTCCTCGAAGAACTTAAAGAAGTCGAGAGCGGAGATGAGCAGTTAGCGACGGATTACCGAGCACTGAAAGAAAAGGGCATGAAAATGGAACGGAAAAGCGAACAAGGAAATGAAGAGTAAGTGAAGGTCCCACGGGAGTACTCCTGGATCTTCGGGGTCTTTCTGGTCGGACAGGGGGCTCCCGCTGGCGACCTTCACTTCTTATTCCCTTCCTGAAGAACGGTCCGAAGGGGGGTGATGGTCCCTTAATGCGAGTTGGAATACGAACATTGAAGGCTGGTAGGGGTATAACCTCCTCATCGTTGATCGAACCCTAAGACCAGGAGAAAGGCCCGCCCCCCTCGGACCTATTTTTCTTCCACAGTGGCGAGCAATTGCTGATCGAGCAAAAGCTTGTTGATAGCGTTGATGAGCACGAGGATCCCAATGGCGATCAATATTACCCACAAAGAGGGTCCACCGCCGAGCTCAAATCCGGAACGCTCGAAGAGCGGAACATATAAAGAACGTACGAGGAAGCCGATCACCAGAGCAGCGATCAAAACCCCGGTGCTGAAAACAGCCATCAATTTGCTGTAGACCCATCCGATGCTTTCCAGATCATAGCCCAGCAAATGGAGCTTTTGAATCGTGCTCCGATTTTTTATGATCAATAACCGAAAGCTGATGATCAAAAGCCAAGCGGCCAAAAGAATGATGACACCAGCGACAATGCCTACGATCCCGATCCCGATGTTCAAGAGAGAGGACATTTTTCCGGTGCTCTCATCCCCTCCCTGGACCTCATAATCCTTTTTTTCAGCGAAATGGAAAAGCTGCGAAGCGGAAGCATCCTTAGCCGCTACGACCAAACGAGAAGGATGCATCCCTTCACCTTCTCCGAAACGCTCGTTCGCCCATTTCATAAAGTCAAGAGGGACCAGGATCGAATTGATCCGATCGGAGAAAGCAACGATACGGCTATCGAAGCTCTGGCTACGTCCTTTCCCCGCTATCCTAACCTTAAAACTCACGCTGCTGGCAACGCTCTTAGAGATCTTCGGAAGTCCTTGGCTCCGAGCAAAACCGAAATTGTAAAGGGCGATGTAATGGGAAGGCACTACGATCGGAAGGAATTCGCTCTTCTTATTCCAGTGCCACTCCCCCGTGTCAGTATCGAGAAAACGGTCGGGGATCGATTCGAAGAACATCTTGGTCCTGAAACCGGGTATTTTCTCTTTATCTCCCGAAGCCGCACTGATCTTGTATCGACTGGTCCGAAAGGGAGCAAGGTCTTCGATGAAAGGCTTCTTTCTTAAGGTTTCGATCTCCGAGCTATCAAACTCTGAAGAACCCAATCCGATATTCTCCAGGACCGAAACCTTTTTGTTAAGGATGTAATAGTTCGGATCCCATATCCCGCTATTTCCACCTATTACGGGCTGAAGATCGAAATATAATTGAAAGCCCGTCAAGAGAACGGAGAACCCCAACAAACAACCGATCAAGGCCCCTATGATCTGCGAGCGGTCGATCCCGCGTAAGATGAGGCGTCTCATAATTCCAGGGTCCGATCGTATTCGAGGCCATAAGGATCCTCCAGGCTAGCGAGGATCAATCCGGCACCCTCTTCTTCCACACGTTCGAGGATCAGAGAAACAGCCTTCCGAACGTTCTCAGGATCGAGGTGGCTGAAGGGTTCATCCAAAAGAAGGGTCCGAAAAGGTTGACACAAAGAGCGTATAATGGCCACTCTTTGCTTTTGGCCTGTTGACAAATGCATGACCGGTTTTCTCCATTGATCGCCGATCCCGAGCCGCTCCATGGCGTTAAGGGTCCATTCCTGGCCCAAAGGTTCGATCAAGCGATCCTTGATGAGGATGTTCTCCCGGACGCTCAATTCTTCGAAAAGCTTAAGGTCCTGAAAGACCATTCCTAGCTCCTCCCTTCGGACCCTGGTCCACTCTTTCCGTGGAACGCTTGAAATATCTTTTCCGTCCCAAAAGGCCTTGCCTTGATGATCCTTTCGAATGCCGAAAAGAATGGAAAGGAAGGTGGTTTTCCCGGAGCCCGAGCTTGCCCTTATCAGGACCTTCTCCTTTTGATCGATCGTGAGATCCTGACTCCAGACCTCTGAAGCACTCAGGTCGAAATCCCGGAGTGGGTCCGGAACGAGATGCTCGATCCGAAAAGCCATCGAGCTAAGAGGTCGGGATCATATCCCCCCCATGAACTTGCCAGCGTTCTCATCGGCTTTCTTGAGGAGCCGGTTCAGGCTATTCCCTTTCCCTTCGGTCAAATGCAGGGTTATTTTGACACCGGTCTTATCCTTGCTCTGCATATCGATCCGCTTCAGAATATCCATGGAATTTTCCATGCTCTTTTTCCCTCTCGGGCCCATGCTCTCCTCCAAATAATCGTGGACCAGCTTCGGATACTTGTCCAGGTCCAGAAGCATGGAGCCACTACTGGGACTCGAAGCGAACATGCTTCCCATTTCCGAATCAGCGAGGCTACTAGAGGAATAACCCCCTTGATAGAGCTTTTTCAAAGGCTCCTCATGGGTCCCACACATGAGCTTATCGTCTTTCCACCCAAAGTAGAAGGGGATCTCCATGGAATCAACCCGATAATAGTCCCCGACGCTCGTTAACAGCGTATCGAATTTGGAGATCTTTTCTTCCAACTGCTTTTTGATATAAGGGGTCCTTGTCTTGATCAGGAAAGAGCCTTTGGGATAAAGCTGATCCGTGGTCTTTTCAACCCTTTCAAGACCTCCCATGGATCCACCCTTACCACCTTTTCGCACGAAGTCTGTGTAAGTCCGCTTATAGGTGCCGAAACCGTTGATGGTCATTAACATATCCCCGCTCAGGGAACTTGCGATCTTATCCGGATCCACCCTCAATTCTTCCTTCACTTTCTCCTTCGTTTCCTCCCACTCTTGGTCGGCATTCTCTTGAATGACCTTATAGACTTGATCCGGATCGAGAGCCGCACCCATTCCCATATAGGTCTTTTCGGGAAGATAAGTCATCAACTTTTGATCGACCCCCTCTTTCAGGGCCTTCTTGAAGCGGTCGAAGGTTTTGGAATCCGCATTGTTGGTATAATGCGTGAGCTCCACCGAATTGGACTTGAAGGCTAGATAGGTGTGCAAGCTCATGCCCTTGAAGAGTTCTTTATCCTGATAGGGGATCTCCTCCCATTCCTCTTGCACATCCTCGGGCATATTCTCAAAAGCCACCCAATTGCTCACATCTTTCCGTCGTTCCATGAACTTTTGGAAATCCTCGTTGCTATGGACCAGGGACTTGTCTTTTTTCTGCTCCAAAAGCCCCACCGCCTCTTTCTTGATCTTGTCTTCTTTGATTTTCTGGTCACCTGATCCCAGAAAGAGAAGACGGGAATCGTCCCATATCAGGATGGTACCTTCCATATACAAATAAGCCCTGCCCTTCTCTTCTTTTACTTCGAGCTCCAAAGGCCCGGGCATCCCTTTACTGAGCTTTTTGAGGTTCTCGCGGAATTTCCCCCGATCACCCATCGAAGCTGCTACCCCGATATTCCCCACTCTTCTTTCTTCTCCTTTTTTGGGGTAGAAAAAAGAAAAAACGTTCTCGGAAAGATCGATCCCGAGACTAAGAGGATCTTTCATGAAGGATTTGTATAGCTCCTGGATCTCCTTGGGTTGCTTTTTGACCATCCCTTCAGCCATCTGAAGGGTTTTGTATTCACCGGACTCAGTAAGCTTGGATTTTTCGGAGATAGCCTTCACGTCATAGGCTGCCACCCAAGCTGTTCCTTTCGGGATGATAGCAGTATGTTCCTTGGTTTGCTGAGAACAAGCCAATAATAGAAAGGGAAGGAAATAGAGCAGATTCTTGAGTCGTAGCATGGTCGCCTCGTTTTAGGAGGACCAATTTATTAAATTTCCCCAAAGGGCATATCCTTCTTTCAAGCCTCAGCCTTCTTAAGTGGCTTATTGCCCTGAATCCAAAGGAACACACAAAGCAGTATAGCTAAGCATTGTGCTAAAACGGTCTCATAGGTAGTATAGAAACCCAGCAGGTCGACACTCCCTTGAAAGGGCATGCTCGTCATGGTCAGATAACCGCTTTCTTGGATCGCATGGATCCCTTTCCCCATAAGGATGACCGCCAATATCCCCAACATGATAGAGGAAACCCTGAAAAGGGTGCGGATCGGAAGGCGTTGCGAGAAACGAAGGGCGAAATAGGCCAATCCGAGCACGACGATAAGGGTTAGACCGGAAGCGGTGGGAATCGCACTAGCAGCCCCTTCAACAGCTCCGATCCGAATGGCCGACAGGAAAATGACCGATTCAAAAGCCTCACGAATGACAACGATGAAAGCAAGAATAGCCAAGCCGAGCATATTCCCTTGATTCGTCAATCGCTGCACTTTGTTCTCCACAAAATCCTTCCACTTACTGATCTCGGATTTGCTATGAAGCCAGTATCCGACGAACAAGAGGATCAGGACAGCGGTAAGTGCTCCGATCCCTTCCATGATCTCGATCCGCCCCATCCCTAGCTCTGTTAGCAAGGATTCAGCAGCCCACCATGAAGCCACCCCGATAAGAAGAGCAAGGATCCACCCTCCGTGCACCCAATTTCTTGCCCGCACCACGTTCATGGAGCGGAGGACGCTCAATATGGCCACGATGATCAGGAAAGCCTCCAACCCCTCCCGCATAATGATGGATACTGTGATCGCAAATACGGCCCAATAACCTGCGCCTTCTCCCTCCAGAATGAGAGAGGCTTTTTCGAGCGAAACTTCCACCTCTTCAACCCGCTGCTCCAATTCTTTTAAGGAAACCCTGTTCTTGATGCCCTCTCTGACCGCGAACATTTTGCTCTCCAAGGAATCGACGAGCTTAGAGGATCTCCCTTCCAGGCGGGGTTCCAAGGGTTCGATCCCCTGCAAATATCCGTTCACGGCCAAATTCTTCGCCTTTCCTTTTTGGCCGTCCTTATAAGCGGCCAAGGCTCGATCGAGGTAAGAGCGGGCCGTGTCGAGAAGAGCCGTACCGGCATCCTTATCAGGGCTTTCTTGATGAAGGCGGACAGCGGCCAAAAAGCGGGAGCTATCCATTCCTTTCGGGAGTTCCTCCTGAAGCAGCTTCTCATCAGAAGATAGCGAAACTTTCTTTAAAGAAGGAGGATCCTCCAGCGAACGATAGGTCTTTCCTGTAGCCTTTTCGCCCTTATAAGGAAGGGATTTGATGTAAAAAGCCACATCCCATAATTCCCGATCGGATAAATGATCGAAGGGATCCATTCGCGTACCCTCGATCCCAAGCCTCGAGGTATTGAAGATCTTCAGAGGAGCGACTTTCCGCATGTAGGAAAGGTCCCGAAGATCCGTTGGGGGTGGTTGCATCTCGATGTTCTCGGTCGTCGGCCCGTTCCCCCTTCCATCTTTTCCGTGACACCGAGCACACTGCTTCTTATAGATCTTTTTTCCATTAGCAAGATCGGGGGGCTCTTCCGGGGCTACTTTTATCATTCCCCGCTTCAGCACACGCTTCTTGAGGGAGGTGGTCAGTTTATAAACACGATCCCGAGAAGCTTTCCTTGAAATAAGAGAGTCGAGGGTGTCGAGCTCAGGCCCGAAAGAGAGAGGCTCCTCTTGCCCTTTTAAAGCCGAGTCGATCCCCTTTGCACGCGAGCGTACCCGACCTACGAATTCTTCCATTTCCTCGTACTCGAACTCATCGATCACCTTTCCATCCCTTACGGCATGGGCATAATCCTGTCCGATATAATCCAGAAGATTGACCAGAACCCGCGCTTCCCTCTCGAGCTCTTTCTTTTCCTCTTTTCCTTCTGCAGCGACCGTAAGTGATCCTAAACTCAGTAGGAGCAAGAGGAATGCGCTAGAGGCGATTGAAAAAGGGATCCGCTTCATAAGGTGCTTGATTCGAGCGCGAAATTACGGTAGAGCTGAAGAGCTGCTTCGAGTCATGGTTTAAAATACCACGAACATGGTAGAAAGGTGAAAAAAGCTCTCAGATCCCCCGATCGACAAGGGGGTTACAGAGCGTCTTTGAGACCGCTTTTTTTAATGTATTTTCTGTTAACTGATTTTCAGAGTATTAAAAGCGCAGGTGGAAAACTCATTTTCAATGTGAACAACCGGATCCGAGAACTCATGGATCCTTAAGCTACCTTTACGTTCCGATCGATGCCCCCACCTCGATCGACCTCGTAATAGATTGACGGACACTTAAAAAAGCAAGCGTATGTTGACGAAGAACCCCGCTCCGGAAAAAGAAAAGCGATCGCAAAAGACCTATAGCTATGATGAGGTCCTGAATGCTTGTATGGACTATTTCGATGGCGATGAATTAGCAGCCACAACTTGGATCAACAAATACGCTAAGCGGGACCAAGAAGGGAACTTGGTAGAACTAACCCCTGAGGCGATGCATCGGCGAATGGCCCGTGAATTCGCCCGCATCGAACGAAAATACAAGGAGAACACCAAGCTCAACGGCAACTTCACTTCGCTTTCAGAATACGGGCAAAAGCGAGGAGAACTCGATGAAGAGCGGATCTTCGAATATTTCAAGGACTTCCGTTATGTGATCCCTCAGGGTAGTGTTATGGCGGCTTTAGGGAACGATGAGCTATTGTCATCCCTTTCCAATTGCGTTGTCCTTCCGGAGATCCACGACAGTTATGGGGGCATCTTTTATACCGATCAACAATTGGCACAACTCTTCAAGCGCCGTTGCGGGGTCGGTATCGATATTTCCACCCTCCGCCCTTCCGGTCGTCCGGTGGATAATTCAGCGGGGACCACGACAGGAGCGGTCTCTTTTATGGAGCGCTTTTCCAACACGACCCGTGAAGTTGCACAGAACGGCCGTCGCGGAGCCCTCATGATCACCATGGATGTGACCCATCCGGATGCGGAAAACTTCGTCACCGTCAAGCAGGACCTTCAGAACGTGACCGGAGCGAACGTATCCCTCCGCCTTTCCGACGAGTTCATGGAGGCAGTGAAAGAGGACAAGGAGTTCGTCCACCGGTGGCCGATCGATGCAGAGGAACCGGAGATCACCAAAACAGTACGTGCGAAAGACCTGTGGCAAACCATCATCAAGTGTGCTCACAATACGGCTGAGCCAGGCCTTATCTTTTGGGATCGGCAACACGACTACTCCACCTCATCTTTCTACCCCGGATTCGAGAACACCTCCACCAATCCCTGCTCCGAGATCGCAATGCAAGGAGGGGACAGTTGCCGGTTGATGGCGATCAACCTCTTCAATTTCGTAGAGCATCCTTACACGGAGCAAGCCTACTTCAACATGGAGAAATTCTACGAGGTCACTTATGAGTCCCAGAGGCTCATGGACGATCTCGTGGACCTCGAACTGGAGGCCATCGATGATATCCGGCAAAAAATAGATGAAGACCCCGAGCCGGAGCATATTAAACGCGTGGAGCGGGAAACCTGGGACAAGCTCTACGAAATGGGCCGTAAAGGACGACGGACGGGATTAGGCTTCACCGGCATGGGGGATTGCATCGCCGCCCTCGGTGAACGCTTCGATTCGGAGGATGCCATGAGCACGATGGAATCCATCATGAAAAGAAAATGCGAGGCCGAATTCGATAGTTCCATCGATATGGCTTTGGAGCGAGGCAAATTCGAAGTCTTTGACCCTGAGACCGAGAAGAAGTCCGGTTTTACGAACATGCTCAGCCAAGAGCTCCCCCACGTGTACGATCGGATGATGAAGAACGGGCGCCGTAATATTTCCATCAGTACCGTGGCGCCGACCGGAAGTTTGAGCATGCTGGCCCAGGTTTCATCCGGCATAGAACCGGTCTTTATGCTTTCCTACATGCGACGCCGGAAAGTGAACCCGGATGATGAGAATGCACGGGTCGACTTCAAGGATGATGTAGGGGATTCCTGGCAGGAATTCACGGTATACCATCCCCGGGTCAAGCAATGGATGGAAGTGAGCGGTGAAAAGGACATCTCAAAAAGCCCCTACAACGGCTCTACCGCCCCGGAGATCGATTGGCTGGAACGCGTACGCATCCAAGGGATCGTTCAGAAGTATGTGACCCATTCGATCAGCTCGACCATCAACCTTCCCTCCGATGTGGAGATCGAAAAAGTCGGAGAGATCTATCAAGAAGCTTGGAATCGGGGGCTCAAAGGGATCACGGTCTATCGGGACGGTGCCCGAAGTGGTGTTCTAGTTTCCAATGAAGAGGATCAGGACGATAAAACCCTTCAGGAGAACGACGCTCCGAAACGGCCTAAACGCTTGGAAGCTGATGTGGTCCGTTTCCAGAACGATAGCGAAAAATGGATCGCTGTGGTCGGCATTCTCGAAGGCCGTCCTTATGAGATCTTCACCGGGAAGATCGAAGATGCCTTCAGCTTGCCCGATTATGTGAACCACGGTTGGGTCATCAAGAACGAGAACGATGACGGGTCCAAGCGTTACGATTTCCAATTCCTCGATAAGGAAGGTTATCGGATCACGATCGAAGGGCTTTCCCGTTCCTTCAACAAGGAATTCTGGAACTACGCCAAGCTCATTTCCGGGGTGCTACGCCACGGAATGCCTCTTCCCCACGTGGTTGACCTGGTGACGAACCTCAACCTTCACACCGACACCATCAATACCTGGAAGAACGGTGTGGCCAGGGCTCTCGGGAAATACATTCCCGATGGAACAGCACCAGCGGACCACAAGTGCCCGGATTGCCAAGACCCCGATGGCTTGGTCTATGAAGAAGGGTGCCTGAAGTGCAAAAGTTGCGGTCATACCAAATGTGGATGAACCGTAACGCACCGAAGGAGCAAAAGGGGAAAGGCCACGGCTTTTCCCCTTTTTTTTTGAGAGGGCACAACATCGCCTTAGCGATCGGTCTATTCTGGCTTATAGGCTTATCTCCATGCAAAACCCAGGTGGTGGACAGTATCCGCTATTTCATGAAACAAGATGGAAGTTTCATGGCCAAGTTCGACACCCGTCATTCTTTCATATCCTCCCGCCATGGAAGGATCTTCGGGCTTAAGTTCGGCGTGGATTTTGCCGACCGGGTAAGCTTCGGGGGAGGGATCAATTGGCTCACGAACAGAGGGGACCTTGAACGCGAACTTAGCTTCCCGGACACCACGGTCAATGGAGGGTTGGCCTTCTGGTATCTTTCTCCTTTCTTCGAATACACCTTTTTTGAGGATCCTAACTGGAAGCTCTCCATGCCTGTCCGGATCGGGCTCGGAGGAGCCGAGTTCTCCTATTGGGATCCGGAAAAGGAAAAGAAGATCAAAAGGGGAAAGCTCCTCTTTAGCTACGAGCCCGTTCTAACCGCTCAATACAAATTCTTGCGCTATTTTGGGGTCGGTACCGGGATCGGCTATCGCATCATAGCCCTCGATCGTTCATTGATCCCCTCAAGGTTCGACCAAGATCCCTATCGCTTCACTTCCCCCATCTATATTTTTCGCTTTAAAGTCTTTTTCGGAAAAATGTACCGGGATGTTTTTCCTCAAAAGGAAGAAGGCTCAGCCTTTTGAAGATCCTTTGAAAGAAGCTTAGCGGCCAATTCTCCGGAAATAAGGGAAGGAGGAACCCCAGGTCCGGGAACGGTCGTCTGCCCAGCAAAATAAAGCTTTTCAACCTTTCTGCTCTTCATGGAAGGCTTGAGAAAAGCTGTTTGGCGAAGAGTGTTCGCCAGTCCATAAGCATTCCCTTTAAAAGCATGATGATCCTCCCGCAGATCGTCGGGACCATAAGTATGTTTTACGAGAACATGAGCCTTTACAGAAAGGCCGATCCGTTCTTCGAGCCGTTCCATGACCTGTTGATAGATCCGCTCTTCGGCTTCTTTCGAATGCTCCAATCCCGCCGCGATAGGAACGAGGATGAAGAGGTTCTCTTTTCCTTCGGGAGCAACCCGGTGATCCGTTCGAGAGGGAGCACAGGCGTAAAAAAGAGGATCGATGGGCCATTCTTTCTCTTCCCGGATGGAACGGATATGAGGGGCGAAGGGGCGGTCGAAAAAGAGGTTGTGATGCTCCAGGCCTTCCAATTTCCGGTCGATCCCTAGATAAAAAAGAAGGACCGATGGGGCCATAGTCCTATTTTCCCAGTACTTCTTGGAATAGCGAGCATAAGAATCCCCCAGCAAACACCGATCCGCATGTTCTCCATCGCAACTGGTAATGGTGCCCATGGATGGGTAGCTTCCCCCTTCGGACTCCACTACCGGCCCATTATTTCCGGGTCGTATCGATCTTACAGGTTCATCGGTTTGGATACGCACCCCTAGATCCCGGGCCACCCTTTCCATTCCCTTGACCACCTCTTGCATACCCCCTATAGGATACCAAGTCCCCAAGCCCATATCGGCATAGTTCATAAGGCTATAGAGGGCCGGAACACGATCCGCTTCGGACCCCAAAAAAAGAACCGGGAATTCGAG